>JAZFYD010000249.1:0-67748 GCA_036443405.1 Planctomycetota bacterium | reverse complement strand
CCTACGCGTTTTACCGGTTCGAGTGCGCGCTGCGCGCGTCGGCGATCCTCGGGTTCTTTGGCGTGCCGACGCTCGGTTACTTCATCAAGCTGTCGTTCGACGAACTGTATTTCCGTGAGGTGTGGACCTACCTCTACGCGCTGTTCCTGCTGGTCCTGATCGTGGACTGGTGGAGCGGGGCGATGCGGCGCAAGGGGGTCGTAGCGTGAGCGGGCAAGCCTCGACCCGCCAGGCCGAGATCGATCGCCTCCGAGCGCGGCGGCCGCGGAACCGTTTCGTGCGCTTCAGCGCGGTCGCGCTGCTTGCGCTCGCCGTCTACGCGTGGGGTTGGGGCGACCTCGAGATCGACCACCTGTTCCGGGCCCGCACAGCGACAAACCTCAACCGTTTCCTGACGGAGGTGCGGCCCTATCCGCTTCAGGGCGTGGAGTGGGACTGGGGCGTTGCGCTCGGCTGGGTCCGATACACGCTCGCGGGCAAGGGCGGATCCGCGGTTGCGGCCACGCTCGCGATGTCGATCGCTGCGATCTGCCTCGCGGGCATCGGCGCCGCGCTGCTCTGTCTTTTTGCCGCGCGCAACGTCGCCGAGCCGGAACCGTTCCTGCCGGACACCGCGACGCCATCCAACCTGCGTCGGCGTGCGTGGGCAGCGGTCGTGTTTTGCACACGGTTGTTCTTCGCGTTCGTGCGCGCGATCCCCGAGTACATCTGGGCGTTCCTGCTGCTCACCGCGTTGGGGCCCGGCGCGTGGCCGGCGGTGCTCGCGCTCGCGCTGCACAACCTCGGCGTCCTCGGCAAACTCGATTCCGAGGTGATCGAGAACATCAAACCGGACAACGCACGCGCGCTGCGAGCGCTCGGCGCGTCACGTGTGCAGATCGCGGCCGGCGCGCTGTACCCCGCCGCGCTCGGACGATTCCTGCTCTATTTCTTCTATCGCTGGGAAACCTGCGTCCGCGAAGCCACCGTGCTCGGCATGCTCGGCTTCATGGGCCTCGGGTGGTTCATTCGCGACACGCGAGCGCGAACGTTCTACGACGAAATGCTGCTCTACGTGCTCCTGGGCAGCGCGATCATCCTCGCCGGCGATCTGCTGTCCGCGCTGGCGAGACGGCTTGTGCGCACGGCGCGCTAACCCAACCGCCGGTACCCCCACCGAAGCCGTGGTCACCGAACTTCAACACGGTTCCAACACGGTTCCAGGATCCCATCTGGCCACTCGTAAGCTATTTACTACACTGTGCTTACAACAGCGAGGTGCGGCATTGGGGTCCGCACTTTTGAGCCTCAGGGCAGACCGCCCAAGACCATGTTGAGGCGAATCGTCGAAACGCAGTGTTCTGCGCTCCGTGCCGGCGTTTGAACTGCGGACGGAGAACCCGCACATAGATGGTCTAACACTCTTGGCCACATTGACTTATGTCGGCCGCGAGCGGTTCCAGGAACCGTCTTGAGGAACCGTCTTGGGAACCACTTTTGGGAGACGGTTTGCCGGGCTGCGTCTCGAACGCTCGCGGGGAGGTCACGCGGTCAACGAACGACCGGCGCCGTTTCCAAGGCGGCGGCAAGTACCGGGTTGTCCGGCAGGGATTTGCGCCACGCGGCGTAGACGGGGAGTTCGAACTTCGGGGCGGCGATGGGTAGTGCGACGATGCCGCGGCCGCGGGGAGCCGCGGACTCCACCACCGCGACCGCGCTGACACCGAGGCCAGCCTCGACAAAAGCAACGATCGTGTCGTAGGTGCTCGCCGTGATCGTGCGTACGGGGTCCACGCCGTGCTCGCGCAGCGCGCGCATCTGGAGATCGTGCGCCAGCAACGCCGGGTCGTAGCTGATGAACGTCTCGTCGGCGAGGTCCTTGAGCGACACACGCTTGCGGGATGCGAGCCGGTGGTCCTTCGGCACGATGACGTACCCACGCAACGTCGCGATGCGCTTCGCGTTCACGTCCGGCGGCACTTCCGGCAGATGCTGCACGAGCAGATCCGCCTCGCCGCGGCGCAACGGTTCGACATCCGCCGCGGCGACCTCCCGCACTTGCACCTCGAGATTCGGAATCCGCCGGCGCAGTCGATGCACCCACGCCGGCAACAGCGCACGCAGCAACAACGCCGGCGCGAGGATGTGCAACTCGCCACCTTCGGGTCCGGATCGGACCGATCGCACGACGGACGGAAGCTGATCGAAAAACGGCGCGATGAATTCGTGGAGGCGCCGGCCCGCCGGCGTCAGGATGACGCGATCCTTCGCCACGCGCTCGAATAGCACGACGCCGAGGTCCGACTCGAGCTTTCGGATCTGCTGATGCACCGCCGGCTGCGTGATCGGATACGGAAACGCGCGCGCGGCCCGCGCATAGCCGCCCGTGCGCGCCACCCAATGAAAGCCCTCGAGCCGGTGCAACTGCATTTCGATAAGCATAGCTTATTGATAGAAGCATTGTTAATACGTGGCGCGATGCGGATTCCGGGCGAAGCTCTAGGTGGACAAGAAACACGCTTGCCGCACCCGGGGCCGAGGCGTCCCGGTGCGGCGGAAAGGACCCCGGAACCATGAATCGCATCAAGACGCTGTTCCTGCTGGGCGCGATCGGCGCGCTCACGCTCCAGGTGACCGCCGCTCCGCCCGGCGCGGAACGAAAACTCCAAACCGAAGAGGTGGAACCCGGGCCCGTGGCGGGACGCCTCTCGCTCAAGAGCCACCGCGTCAAGGTCGTGATCAACAACGGCTTTGCCGAAACCAAGATCACCCAGACCCTGACGAACACGACGGCGGCAACGGTCGAGGCCACTTGGTCGTTCCCCATGCCGCAAAAGGCCGCGCTCAGCGAACTCAGCTACACGATCGACCAGAAGACCCACATCGGCGAAGTCGTCGCGAAGGAAAAGGCCCGCCGCATCTACCGCGAAGAACGCGACGGCGGGCGCCAGGCCGCGCTCGCGGAACAGGATCGATTCTATGAGTACCGCGTGTCGCTGGCGCGCGTGCCGGCGGGCGGCACCGTCGACGTGACGGTGCTCTATTACCAGGCGCTGGAGATCGACGGCGGCATCGGACGCTACCTCTACCCGCTCACGCCGGGCAACACGAAGGAGACGATGAACAGCTCCTTTTGGACGATGGACAAAGTCGCGGGCAGACTGGAGATCGGCGTAACGCTGAAGACGTCGTTCCCGGTGGACGCGCTGCACTCCCCCAGCCATCCCGGCGTTCAGGCTCAACAAGGCGAATCGGCATGGACGGCGCGCTTCGAGCAGCCAAACGCAGCGCTCGATCGCGACTTCGTGCTGCTCTACCGCCTGGACAAGAACGTCCCCGCGCGGGTCGAGTTGCTCACCAACCGCGAAGGCAAAGGCGAAGGAACCTTCATGGCCGTGGTGACCCCCGGCTCCGATTTGGCGCCGGTAAAAAACGGCACGGACTGGATGTTCGTGCTCGACATCTCCGGGTCGATGCAGGGCGAGAAGATCCGCGTGCTGCGCGAAGGCGTCGGCACCGCGATCGAGGGTCTCGGAGCGAAGGACCGCGTCCAGGTCATCCTGTTCAACAACACGTCACGCGCACTCACGACGCGGTGGGTGAACGCAACCGGGTTCCAGGAGCTTGCCAACCGCGTGCGCAAGATCGAATCCGGCGGCGGCACCAACATCTTCGGGGCACTCGACGCAGCGTACCGGTGCGCGGATGACGACCGCCCGGCGGCCATCGTGCTGGTCAGTGACGGTGTCGCCAACGCCGGCCCGCACCACTATCGCGACTTCATCAATCAGGTCCGCGGCCACGATATGCGGCTCTTCACGTTCATCATGGGCAACAGCGCCAACCGGCCGCTCCTCGAGGATTTGGCTGTGCTCAGCGGCGGTTTCGCCAAAGCGGTGTCCGTCCACGACGAGATCGGCGCCCACCTCCTGCTCGCGCGGGATCGCATGTTCCACGAGGCCATGCACGACGTGACCTTCGAACTCGACGGTGCGACGGTCATACACCCCAAACGCCTGCCGAACCTCTACGTGGGACAACAGCTTGTTGTCTTTGGCCGTTACAACAAACCGGGTGCGACCAGATTGAAGGTCAGCGCGCGCATCTCCGGCAAGAAACAAACATGGGATTTGCCCGTGACGCTGCCCGCCGCCGAGGATGGCAATCCTGAGATCGAACGGCTGTACGCGCTCAGCGCCATCGGCGACATCCAGCGCGAGGCGTGGTTGCAGGAGAAGAGCGATGTGGAAAAGGCGCAAGCTGTGACCGACATCGCGTTGGCCTACTCGCTTGTCACGGACTACACGTCGATGGTCGTAGTCGGCCCGGATCGCAAGAACCACTACGGCATCGGTGACGCCAACGCGAAACGCCGTGCGCGCGAGCGACGCGCCGCCGCGAATCGCACGCAACGTGGCAACACGGCGCTGACACACACGCAGCACCAACCGTTGGCCGGGCGGACGGCCGCCCACGCACCGTCGCGTAGAAACCGCGGCGGCGGGAGCTACAACGGCGGCGGCGGATCTGGAGGCGGGGGATCCGGGGGCGGCGCGATCGGCCCGCTCGGATTGCTGCCGTTTGCGGGGCTCGCGTTGGTCGCAGCCCGCCGGCGGAGACGCCGTTGAACCGACAACTTCTTGGAGGCGGGCGCCCGGGCGGCGTCCGCCTCGTCCCGGCGATCGCGTGCACGCTGGCCGCGGTCGCGCTGACGTGGGCCGCCGGCCTCGGCGCGCCCCTCGCGCTCGTGCCACCGGGCGCGGGCGGCAGCGGCTGGTGGCAACTGTGGACCGGGCACTTCGTGCACCTCGATCCCGCGCACCTGCTCCTGGATGCGGGCGCCGCCGCGATCATTCTCTGCCGCCTGCGCCGCCTGCACGCTCTCTTGTGGATGCCGCCGCTGGTCGGCATCGGCGTCCTGCTCTCGCGGCCGGACCTCGCGAGTTACGCCGGGCTGTCCGGCGTGCTGCACGGGCTCGCGGTGTTGCAAGCATTCGAACTGGCCGCCGAACCAGGTGCCTCGAGACGCCGGCGTGCTGCCGCGTACGGACTCGGTGCGATCGTGATCCTGAAGGCGGTCGCGGAGACTGTTTTGGACACACGCCTGTTCACCGCGGGCATCGGGTTGAGCGGCGTTCCGGTCGGCGAGGCGCATCTCACCGGCGCTCTCTGCGGTCTCGCGGCAGAGATGCTGGGCCGGCTGTCCATGCATCGCGCTGCCAAGAAGCCCGCAATCGGCCCGAATACCACAGCTGTCGTTTGACGGGACGGACCGGGCACGCGAAAATCTCTGCAATGGAAGACAGCATCCCCGAGATCACCTGCGAGGAGTTGGCGCGGAGCCTCGAGGCGGGCAAAAACCTCCACCTCCTGGACATCCGAACGCCCGACCGCATCGCCACGATGAGGATCGAGCTCGTTCCGCCGGAGCGCTCGCATCAAGTCGTCGGCGACGACCTGCTCTCGATGATCGAACCGCACGTGGTCGGCGTCGAACACGACGACCAACTGGCGGTGATCTGCAACAGAGGCATCCAAAGCAGACCGGTCACGCAACTGCTCCGCAGCCAGGGATACGAGGCCGCATCGGTTCGCGGCGGCATGGCCGCTTGGATGACCGCGCTCGTCGAACGGCCGCTGGTTGCCCCCGAGGGGCTTGACCACCTCATCCAGTTCGACCGCATCGGCAAGGGTTCGCTCAGCTACGTCCTCGTGCGCCACGGTGAAGCGCTGCTCATCGATCCGCCCAAGAAGGGGCTCGGCATGCTCGAGGCCGCAGCTCGGCTCGGGGCACGGGTTATCGGCGTCGCGGACACCCACGCGCACGCGGACTACATCAGCGGCGGCCCGCTCCTGTCGGCGCATCTCGGAGTGCCGTACTACCTGCACGCCAAAGACGCGGTGTATCCGTACGACGGTCGCAAGGGTGTCATCGACTTCGTCCCGATGGAGCACTTCGACGCCATCCCGGTCGGCGACGCCGAAATCGAGATCGACCACACGCCGGGTCACACCGAGGGCAGTTGCTCGTTCCGGCTCGGTCGCCGCGTCGTATTCACAGGCGATTTCATCTTCATCGACTCGGTCGGCCGGCCGGACCTCGGCGACAAGACCGAAGCGTGGACCAAGATTCTATGGAAGAGCCTCGAGCGCACCAAAGCCGAGTGGCCCGGCGCGCTGATGATCATGCCGGCGCACTACGCGAGCGACGAGGAGCGAAACAGCGACCGCACGGTCTTTCGCACGCTGTCACGCCTACGCGAGGACAACCGCCCGCTGCGCATCGAGGACGAGGAGACATTCACCGACTGGGTCATGCGCCGCACGGGCTCGTTCCCCGAGGCGTACCGTTCGATCAAGGCGATCAACCTCGGCCTCCTGAAATTGCCGGAGGAGGAGGAACAGATCCTCGAGATCGGCAGGAACGCCTGCGCGTTGGGTTAGTCCACCGGCAACAACGACTAACCCGCGATCGGTGCCTGGTAAGCGGCGGAACGGGGCTTCGCACGCCGCAACCAGAGTCGACCGCCGCGCCACCTGGCACCTTTGCGCAACCAAAGACGTCCGACGTCTAGTTGGACGATCTTCCAGGGACCGGGGGGACTACTCCGCCCAAGACCCCTCACGCGTGGGCTGCCCAACCGCCACCGCCAACCGCTCCAGGAACTCTTCCCGCGGCACGTCCACGGCGCCGAACGTCGCGAGGTGTTCGGTGCGCATCTGGCAATCGACGAAGTGAAAGCCCCAGCCCTTTGCGCGCTCGGCGAGATGCACAAACGCGACCTTGGACGCATCCGTCGTCCGTGTGAACATCGACTCGCCGAAAAATGCCGCGCCCAAGGACACGCCGTAAAGACCACCGACGAGTTCGTCGTCCTTCCAGCACTCGACACTGTGCGCCGTGCCGGCGTCAAAGAGCCCGCAGTACGCTTCGATCATGTCCGGCGTGATCCACGTGCCGGCTTCGTGTTTTCGCGGCGTCTCTGCGCAGCCGCGCATCACCCGCTCGAAAGCGGTGTCGTAACGGACCTCGAACACACCGGAGCGGATGCGCTGCGCCACCGAACGTCGAACCACGAGCGACGCCGGGTCCAACAGGAACCGCGGGTCCGGCGACCACCAGAGCACGGGCAATCCCTCCTCGTACCAGGGGAAGATGCCGGCGCGATACGCCTCCAGCAACCGTTTCTTCGAAAGAGTGCCACCGATGGCGAGCGGCCCGTCGGCCGGCGCGTGCCGCGGATCCGGCAGCGGCATCGCCCCCTCGAGCCACACCGGCTGCGGCAACTCGGTCATTTCGGCGCGCCGGTCTTCTTGCCCAAGATCGCCAACGCCTTTTCAAGCAGCGGGTCGCTGGTCGCGAACTCGGCCGGCGGCGGATCGAACTCCACGTCGGGCGGCAAACCGACACCCTCGTGGCACTTTCCATCGGGCGTGAGGCTGCGCCAAGTCGAACTCCACACCTCGAGGCCGGGCAGCAGCGGAAACGGCTGCGGGTTGCCACTCGATCCGCGCGTCGGTTGCCCAACGGTCGTCACGCTGTCGAGCACTCGCATCATCGCCACGAACCCCTCGCCGCTGCTGACGCAGTTGCGCCCCTGCAGCACGACGACAGGCTTGGTGTAGGGCGTGCGGCTACTCGGCACGACAAAGCGCCGGCCTGACTCGCGAAATCCGGCGCCGTCACGACGCGCGTTCTTCGCATAGAGCACCCGCTTCGCGCAAAAGCGCGCGGCCACCCCTTGCGCGATGGCCTCGTTGCCCCCCATGTTGAAACGCACGTCGATCACGATGGCGGTCGCGTCTTTCATCTGGTCGAGGGCACTGTGCAGCATCGCTTGCTGAATTGGGCCACCGTACTGAAACGAACCCAGGCCGAGGTACGCGACGGATCCGATCTCGCCAGCAAGCAGGTTGTTCTCCGTGAGATACGTCTTCGTCAGCGCGTTCCGGATCGCCTGGATGTTCCAGTTCTTCGGATGCTGCTCTCGCATGGTCGGCTCGATGCCCTCCGGCGTCTTCAGCCAAACGTGCATGTCCGTCAACTCAGCAAGCATGCGGACGAGCGCTGCCTGGAACTCCGGTCGCGCCTTCGCGGCGGTCACACTCGCTTCGTGCTTCTTGCGCAATCCGGACAGTGTCGGCTTGCCGCGATACCCGAAGAATGTGTAAGTGCGACCGAGGTGTTCGAAGAGATCGCGCAGCGCCGCTTCACGCACGGCCCTGTCGAACGGCTCCGTCGCGGCCCGCGTCACCTTGACGCCGTCGAACCACATCGTGCCGGTCATCGAAAAGAACAAGCCGGCGCGCAGGTGCGTCGTGCCCGGCGGTGCGATCGCTGTAACCCCGAGAGTGGTCCAATCGGTCTCACCCGACAGCGCCAAAGACGTCACGAACGCCAACCTCTTTCCGGCGGCGTCCACAAATATCAGATGCACATGCGCGTTGCCGAACTGATGCCCCTCGCGCTTCACGCCAATGCACTTCGCGCGCGCGCGGAGCGATACTCGATCGCCGGCACGCGCGACGAGTTTCTGCTCCGCCAAGTTCCAAAGCGATGTGTCGGCGCGCCCTTCGACCCGCAGCGACGCCGAACCCGCCGACGCCACGGTGCGATCGATCACGAGCTTGGAACTCGCCCCCGAGCCGTCGGTCGTCGCGCCCTGCGTCAACGTCCAGCCGGGAACGCCGCCGCCGGCCTGTTCGAACGATGCGTTTTGCAGCCCCGGACGTTCCTCCGCGTCCTGTCCCTCGGCATGAGCGCCCGCCGCGAGCAACCCTACGAGCAGCCCAGCGAGAATCGACGCGCGCAACGGCACGTCTACTTCGCCTGGAACCTCTCGGGGATCTCGCCACGCAGTGTGCGGTCGATCTCCTGCACCGCATCGTCGGCGCGCTTTCTCACCTTCGCGTCGCCTGCGCTGTCACGAACGAACGCCAACGTGTCGCGGCTCTCGGTCGTCGGGAAACGCCGCAGCGATCCGATCGTGCGCGCGACCTCCGGATCGTTCGGGTTCGCCTTGATGCGCTCCTGCATGAGCATCACGGCGGAGATGCCGCCACCCGACCTCATGTACCGGCGCGCATGGCGATAGAAGCGCTTCGAGTCCGGAATTGCCTTCAGGAATCCGGCCGCGGTGTCGTGTGCCTCCGGCGTGCCGACACGACCGAGCGCATCGAGTTCGCGACTGAAGTCTCCCTTGGTCGGATCGAGGCGCTCCTTGATGAGCGGCACCATCGTGGGATCACCGAGGTACGCGAGAGCGCCGATGATGTCGCCCTGCACGCCCTTGTCCTTGGTCGCAGCGAGTTGCGCCCGCAACGGCCCGACCATCGCCGGGTCGCCCGACATGGCCATCGCAAACACCTGCATCTTCTGCGCGGCGTTCGCCGGCATCCCGCCCATCATCGCGCCGGCTCCACCTGTTGCACCCTGCTCCATGAAGATCTGCAACAACGTCTGTTGCAGCTCCTCCGTGCCCTTCGCCTTCGAGCCGACGAAGTAGGCCGCACCCATCATCGCGATTTGCTTCATGATCGGGATGGTCCGCTTCTCGCGCAGCAGGAAGTTCAGGAACCCGATGATGTCTTCTTCCTGGTTGGTGAAGATCTTGCCGAACTCGTAAGCCTGGTCGACGCGGAAGTCCGCACCGGTCGGCAGGAATTTCCCGCGGAACGCGATGTCCTCGATCAGGCGGCGCAGGATCGGATAACCCTCGTCGCCCATCGCGAGCAGGCGCCGGATGACCTCGACCAGCCAATCGACGTTGTTCTCCGCATACGCCTCCTCG
The DNA here is from genome assembly GCA_036443405.1 of Planctomycetota bacterium. GTDB lineage: Bacteria > Planctomycetota > PLA2 > PLA2 > PLA2 > JAZFYD01. The sequence goes on along the minus strand of JAZFYD010000249.1, from coordinate 57,978 downwards.
AGCAGCTTCTTGAGCGACTCGGGCGTATCGGCCTCCCACTCCTTCGGTTTCGGGAACGGGTTCGCACGGAGCTTCTCGATGAGCGCCTGGAGCTCGGCGATACGCGCGAGCAACTCGGCGTCGTCGGGGTTGGCCGTGACGTTCAGGCCGGGGAGTCCGTCGGAGGACTCACTCGCCGTGCGTGCGGGGACGCCGTCGTTCGAACCGTCAAGAAGACCGGGAAGGGCCGCCCCGATGCAAACCCCCACTACCAAGACAATGATCCATCGCAAAGTTGCTACCTCATCGGGACGGGCCACATTATAGGGTTATCGCCAGCGATCGGCGGCGCCACCACATCGCGGTTACGCCATTCCGATCTCGTGGAGGACTTGGTCGAGCCAGTCGGCGGCTGTGATCGGCGGCCAGCGGATCGGGTGTTCGGCGTCGATGCAAGTCGGCAGCGGCGCGAGAACGGACCAGGGTGTCGGGTGGCAAAACTGCACGACGCTCATCCGCTCGGCACTCGAACCCGGCTCGCCGACGACCCGATGGACCCCGGCCGAGATGCGTCCGTTCGTGATTCGTTCGAGCATCATCCCGGTGTTCAGGATCGCTGCTCCTTCCGGCGGCGCCACGTCCTCCCAGCCGTTGGGACCCCTCATCTGCAGGCCGCGCGCCGTTGCCCGCGGGAGGAGCGTCGTCAGATTGATGTCGAGGTGCTCCTCCGCCCATACGTGCCCGTCGGCGGGCGCCGCGGCCATCGGCGGATACCGGATCGCGCGCGTCAGCGTCGGGCCGTTTTCCAGGAGCGTGTCGAAATACCCCTCGGCGCAGCCGAGCCCGAGGGCAACGATGCGCAGGAACAGACGCTGGCACTCCTGCATCTTGTCGTGCAGGTCGAGGAGCGCGTCGTGAATGCCGGGGACCGTCTCCTCCGGCAGCAGCGCATCCATGTACCGGTGCGGGTACCGCTCGCGCAGCGGGTGGCCAGGCGCTGGCGTGCGACCCCAGTTCAGCATTTCCTTCCAGTCCGCATGGTCGGATTGCGCGGCGGTCTCGACCAGCGTCCCGGTGTAACCCACTTGGCCTTTCGAACCGGGAACCGCGAGCCGATCTTTTTCTTCGACCGGCTTACGGAAGAAGTCCCCGAGCAGCGCGTACGCCCGGTCGATGAGCGAAGGGTCGATCGCCGAAGACAGGAACACGAACCCCGTCTCCAGGCTGCGGCGGACCCCGTCCACAACCGCCCGGCGCTCCGCGGCGCCGCCGGTATCGAACCGCGCGAGATCGACCTCGAGGATCCCAGTCATTTTGGCCAAGCGTATCCGGGCGCGGGGACCGCCGGTTCGCGGTGCGGCGCGTCGATTTCGGCGCAACCCAACATCGCGCAACTCGAACGGTGGGGTACCCTACGCGCGATGGGCAAACGAACGCCGCGACGATATCGACTCCGACATGCGGGACTCGATGCGCAGATCGAAGAGCTGGTCAAGAACGCCCAGGCAGAGTACGGCGAGGAGCTACCGCGAGATTTCGTCCAGGAGCTGATCGTCACTGCGATCCGGCTCATCAAGGACGGAACGCCGCGTGGGGACGTGAAGTTGCTCAACAGCGCGTTCAAGGAGATGCGGCACGCTTTCCGCGTCTTTCAGCCGTTCGAGCACGTGCGCAAGGTCTCGGTTTTCGGCAGTGCCCGCACGCCGGAGGACCATCCCGAGTGGAACATGGCCTACGAGTTTGCCGAGCGCATCCGCGAAGCGGGTTGGATGGTCATCACCGGCGCCGGCGACGGCATCATGGGCGCCGCGCAGGGTGGCGCCGGCCGCGACCAGTCCTTCGGCGTGAACATCCGCCTGCCGTTCGAGCAGTCGGCCAACGAGACCATCGCGGGCGACAAGAAGCTGGTGAACTTCCGCTACTTCTTCACGCGCAAGGTGATCTTCATCAAGGAGTCGCACGCCGTCGTGCTGTTCCCCGGTGGCTTCGGAACGCATGATGAAGGGTTCGAGACCCTGACGCTCGTGCAGACCGGCAAAGCGCAGCTCCTGCCGATCGTCTACCTCGAGCCGAAGGGCGGCACGTACTGGAAGGACCTGGACGAGTACGTGCGCGAGCACCTTTTGGCGCGCGGCATGATCAGTCCCGACGACATTCACCTCTACAAGGTCACCGACGACGCCGACGAGGCGGTGCGCGAGATCCTCAACTTCTACTCGAACTACCATTCGAGCCGGTTCGTGGACGGCCGCCTCAGCGTGCGCGTGCGTCAAACACCGAACGACGAGCAACTCGACGCGCTCAACACGAACTTTGCCGACATCCTGACCGACGGAACGATCGAAACCGGCGCGCCGCTACCCGGGGAAGACGGCGAGTGCCCGGAGTTCGGCCGCGTTCTGCTGCAGTACAACCGCCGGTCGACCGGCCGGTTGCGCCAACTCGTCAATGAGTTGAACACCTACGTGAGCGAGGAGGCCTCGTCGCCGGAACAGGCCGCCCCCCTCGAGATCCCCGAGGGCGAACTCTCCCCCGAAGCGGAAGACGCCGAGGCGTCGGACGAGGGTTAGTTCACGCCTGGGCTTCTTGTTCCGCCTGTTTCCGGGCACCTGCGCTCGGAAACGCCCCCCTACCGGCACGAACAGCAGCCAACTTCTGCTCCACTGCCATCAACATCTCCTTCCGCGGTTGTTCCTGCGTTTCAAGCTCTAGGCGTTCGTAGTCCGTTTGTAGTTCGGCAAACTGAGTTGCCAGCTTCCAGCACTCTGCTTGGTGCGGGTCGCACCTGAGCCGGTTGTGGAGCCCCGTCAGCAACGCACCACCAACAGTTATCCAGCCCGCGGTATTTGCATCGATCAGATTTGCCTGAGTGACGATGGACATCCCGGCAAGAAGCGACAAGGTGCCCCCGACACCAACCAACAGGAAATTGGCTGGTCTCAGGCTCCCCAGCCAGATTTCGTATGACCTGCGCTCGATCTTGCAGCTTCGAACTCTGTCCGCGATCCGCGTTTCGTGGTCGACAACCATGTCTCTTTCCTTCGCCGCCATTCCTTGTGACGTGCCCGACGGGTTTGCGACGGTCCCCTGGAGGCTCCACGTGGCTAGAGTCTCCGATCGGGAGTGCGACTGCAACCGCACCGCCCCAATTTCGCGCCGGTGTGGGAGATCCGTACACCGCCCGGGCGATGAAACCGCATGCCGCGCCGCGAGCCACTTCGGACTATGCTTTGCGTTGCGCGGCCGGGCGGATTCGTGTAGCCGCCGCCTAAGGCAGATACGCAAGAGAGTCGATCCCAGATGAAACCGCTCAACCTCCTCATTCTCGTCGCCGCGCTCTGTGTCGGCGGGCTGTTGCTGATCATGATGAACTCGGACTCGGGTCGCGAAGGCCGGTCTGACTCCTCGCGTGACACCGATTCGGGCATGACCGCTCAGGAGGATGGCGCAGACGACGCGACGGAAGACAAGGACGCCGAAGGCGAAAAGCGCGGCGACCTGAGCTTCACGATGAAGATCGTCGCGCCCGACGGTGCCGCGGCCGGCGGCGCGGAGATCATTCTGCGCCACCCGCGCGGGGATGAGACCGCCACGCACGCCGGCGACGACGGCGTCCTCGATCTCAAAGGGCTCGCCGCGGGGTTCTACCTCCTTGCGGCGCGTAGCGGCAAGGCGGTCGGCGCGCGCAACTTCCTGCTGGAGCACTCCGGCGACCTTGGCGAACTGCGACTGACCGACGGGATCACGGTGTCGGGTCGCGTGCTCGACGCGCGCGGCAAACCGATCGTCGGGGCCACCGTCGAAGCCGTGACGGCGACCGGCGCGAGCCTCTCGATCGACCCGAGCAAGTTGTTCCAGCGGCTCGGCAATCCCGACGATGTCATCGCGTTCGCCAAAGCCGGCGACGACGGCAACTACGAACTCACGCTGCCGGGCGCGAACCAATACATGTTCCGCGCGTTCTCACCGCGCCACGGCCAGGAAACCGAACCTGCGCGTCCGATCGTCAAAGACCTCACCGGCCTCGACTTTCATCTGTTCGGCGCCGCCATCGTGTCCGGTGTCGTCGTGGACCCGGGCGACAACCCAGTGCCCGGCGCGCGCGTGATGCTCGCCAACGCGATGACGATGTTCCGCGGCGGCACCAAGATCGAAAGCGTGACGGATGCCAACGGGGCGTTTTCGCTGCCAGCCACCGCGACGTCGGGCCGGGGCAACATGATCCTGGTCGCGCGCGCCGTCGGTTTCGCGGCGCACGTCAAGTCCGACATCTCCGTTCCCGCCACCAACGTCCGCATCAAGCTCGAACCTGGCGTGACGCTGCGCATGCGCACGATTCTGAAGGACACGGAGAAACCCGCGGAAGGCGTACGCGTCGCGGTGATCTACGGCGGCGGTTTCGGCACCGGCAGTTCCAACGCCGCGGGCGAGGTCGTCATCGAACACCTCCCGACGAAATCAGGCGGCATGGGCCAGCAGAAGTCTGCGTTCCTCACGGCGGACCGTTTTGTCCCGCAGATCAAGCAGCTCGCGGCGATCGAGATCAAAGAGGGCGTGATCGATGTCGGCGATGTCGAGGTCGAACCGGGTGGCGTGGTCCGCGGCCTCGTCAAGAACCGCGAGACGCAAAAACCCGTCACCGGCGCGATCGTGCGGGCGATGGGCGGCCTCGATCGCGAACTCATGTTCCTCGGCGGCAATACCGTCCTCTCCAACGAGAAAGGCGAGTACGAACTCTTCGGCGTTCCGCTGAAGGCGTCGTCGGTCGCCGCGCTGCACAAGGACTTCGTGCCCGAACTGAACATCAACATGATGGCAATGTTTGGCCGCAACCAAGGTGGCGCCAGCTCGATGTTCCCGTCCGGCACCAACGAGATCACAAAAGAGGTTCTGCTCACGCCGGGCGCCACGGTCAACGGCATCGTCGTGGACATCAAGGGGGACCCCGTTGCGGGCGCGCAAGTGACGCAACTCCCCGATGGCGGCGGCATGGGCATGGGCATGATTCGCATGATGATGCTCGGAGGCCCGCCGAAAACGCACAGCAACGCCGACGGGACGTTCTCGCTCGGTCCGTTCGCTCGCGACAAAGCGATTTCCCTGGCGGTATCCCATCGCGACTACGGTCCGGCGGAGCCGACCAAGACAACCCCGGGCAGCGGCGCCGAACTGCGCATCTCGCTGAGCGAGCCGCTCAACGTGACGGGCAAAGTTCTCGACGAACAGGGTGAGCCCATTCAGGGCGTGCGCGTCACAATCGACCGCGAGGAGCAAAAAGGCAACAACCCGATGCGGCGCCAGATGGAACAGATGATGGGATCCGGCGGAACCAAACCCGGTGTGACGGATATCAACGGCATCTTCACCGTGCGCAACGCGCCGATCGGCCAGGTCGAGGTCTCCTACGCCCACAACGGCTACATGGAGAAGAGCGAGTCGATCGCGCTCGCGCCGGGCAAAGCCGAGGAGAAACTCCCGGAGGTGACGCTCGAGCGCGGCTTGGGCATCTCCGGCATCGTAGTCGATGGAGACGGCCAACCGCTCGAGGGCATCCAGTTCAACGCCTGGTCCCAGGACGCGGGCGCGGCGCAGGGCCAAGGCGGCGGCGCGGGCGGCAGCCGTGGCCGGACCTACTTCAACGGACGCAGCGACGCGAACGGCCGTTTCGAACAGTACGGACTGGCCGACGGCAACTACGACATCAACGTCTACGCCGAGGGCATGTACGGCGAGACGGTCAAGGCGCGCACCGGACAGACGGAGGTTCGCATCGTTGTCCTGAAGGGCGGGACGATGCGCGGGCGCGTGCTCGCGGGTGGTACGCGGGTCGCCGGCGCGAACGTGCGGGCCACCTTCGCGGACACACCGGGTCGATGGATGCGCGGTGGAAACGCGCAAACCGACGCCGACGGCGGCTTCGAGTTGACGGGCCTGCCGCAGAAGCCGTTCACGCTGCGCATCACACACTCCGATTACGTGGAACTAACCGTCAAAAACGTCGAAGCCGGCGCGGGTGTGCGCGAGTTCCGCCTGAATGCAGGTCGTGTAATCACCGGCCGCGTCGTGAATAGCGGGAGAGCGCCTGTCGAGGGCGCTTTGGTGATGGTGACGACACCGAACACGCCACGGCAGATCGCATCGCCGATGGGCCGCAGCGGCACCCGCAGCGCAACCTCGGGCGCGGACGGCACCTTCCGCATCGCCGGCATCGCGAGCGAAGGGGAGTTGACGGTGTCCATCGAGGAGTCCGGCAAGGGATTCATCAAGACATCCGTCAAAGTGGCCCCCGGTCAGCACACGGTCCAGTTGATCGCCACGGTCGGCGAGACGATCTCGGGCACCGTGTATCTCGCCGACGGACAGCCCGCGGGTTTCGTGACCGTGACCGCAACGACAGCGGACGGCAAGTCGTCCGGCCACACGTTCATCCAGGGCAATGACGGAAAATTCGAAATCAAGGGTCTGGAGAAGGGTGTCTACAAGCTGCAGGCGCACCGCTGGAACCAGGGCAAGAGCACGAAAGCGGAGGCGGGCGAAGTGCGTTCGGGTTCGACCGACGTCGCCGTCAGATTCCCTGAGTAACGGCGCGTCCGGGTTCACTGGTGACCCCGGGGTTCTTGGGGGATCTCGGAGCGGCCGGGAATGTGCCACAATCGCGCGCGATGGCGCATGAGATCGAACGCAAGTTTCTGGTGAGCGGCGACGGTTGGCGGGCGGGCGCAGACGGTGTCCTGCAGCGGCAGGGCTACATCGCGATCGAGGATCACGGTGTTGTGCGCACGCGCATCGAGGGGGACCGCGCCACTCTGTCGATCAAGAGCGCCCAGCGCGGCCTGACCCGCGACGAGTTCGAATACGAGATCCCGGTAGCGGACGCCGAAGCGATGCTCGAGAGCCTCTGCCCGGTGGTCATCGAAAAGACGCGCTACAAACGCGAGTTCGGCGGCCGCACCTGGGAGGTCGATGTCTTTCACGGAGTGAACGACGGCCTGGTCATCGCCGAGGTCGAACTGCCCGCTGAGGACGCCGAGGTCGAACTGCCCGAATGGGTCGGCGAAGACATCTCCCTGGATGTGCGCTACCGCGTTTCACAGCTGAGCCGGCAACCGTTCACCAAATGGAGGAACGGTTAGCCCAACCTCGTCCAAGAGCCATGCGCGTTGTTGTGGTCGTTGCTCTGGCGGTCGGCGCCGTGGCACTCCTCCTGCTGAGCGCCGCGGATGACAACGGCGGCGGCATGGGCCGCACCCACCGCGACGCCTCCAAAGACGCCGGCGGCAACTCCGAACCGGCCGAGCGATTCAGCGGCGGGCTCCGCGTCATCGACGGAATCGCGCGCGTACCGCAGGACGACGTGACCGGGCGCGCGAACGAAGCGACGGATACGAGCGGCCGATTCACTTGGTACGGCTTCGCGATCCGCGCGTCCAATCGGGAAGCGGTCGCCGGCGTCGAGGTGACCGTCGAACAGATCGGCGAGAATGGCCAACGCCGCGAGTTCCCGCAACCCAAGGGCCGCGAGCGTGGCCGTTTCGACGCCACGCTGAACGGCGTTGATGAAAAAGCGGGCGACCTCCGCCTCATTCTGCGCTCGCCCGACGCCGAGGTCGCCATCGTCCCGCTCAATGTCGCCGCCAAACGGGCGACGACGTATCTCGGCAACGTCGTGCTCACCGGCGAGTCCGCGCTTGCGGGCCTCGTCGTGAACGAGCGCAACGAACCCGTCGCAGGCGCGAGCGTCATCGTGCAACAGTTCGGTCTCCTGCATCCAGGCAAGGGCATCCTCGATCGCGCGACAACGGACTCCGAGGGCAAGTTCCGGTTCGACCGCCTGCCGCGCGGTTCGTTTGTCGTGCAAGGCGTAGCGCCGGACGGGCGCCGCCTGCTGCGTGCGCCGGTGGTGCTCCCGCAGCAGGGAACACTCGTGCTACCGCTCATGTCGGGTTCAGACTTCAGGCTGCGGGTATACAACACCGCCGGCGAGCCGGTGACCGGCGCGGCGATCTCACTCGTCCCGCAACCGGCCGATCGTGATCTCGAACCACTGGCCCACGAGAACCTCCTGCGACCCGCGCACGCCACGACCGACTCCGACGGCCTCGCCACGATTCCGCAACTCCCTCTCGGCACCTACGCGCTATTCGTCCGCACCGCCGACGGCGCGGCCTACGAGGACGCCCGGCCCCACGTGGGCTCCGACGAATACCGATTCTTCACATGGACGCTGCCGACGGTTCCGGTGGCTTTGTACAAGCACCCACGACCGCCCGCAAAACCACCGAAGCCGCCCCTGCCTTTCGCGAACCAACGGGTACGCGTTCACATCTCGGGTACTTCCTTGTACGCACCCAAGCAGTGGCGGACGGTCACGACTAGGACCGACGCGGAAGGCCGGCTCCGGATTCCGCGCTGCGGCGCGCACTGGCTCCACGTCGAGGTGCAGGGGATCGATGAGAAACGCGAGGGGGCGGCAACCATCCTCCTCGACCGGTTGCGCGAGTCCGATGCGCGGCATCTCGGCATGATGCCGGGGGAAACCTCCGAACCCGACGAGGAGGAGAAAGCGAAAGACCCCGGGCGCGCGCAGACGCGGGTCGTGCGCGTGGTCACGGCCGACGGAGTGCCGGTCCAGGGTGCGCGCGTGTACGTGAGTCCCACCGATCCGCGCACGACCGGCGATGACGGGTACGCCAAGCTCCCCGCGATGCCGGACGACGCCGTGATTCATCTGGCGCGGCCGAGCCTCGCGAGCGGGGATCCCGCGATCGAACTAGCGGGACGGAACGCGATCGACCTCGTCTGGGAGGAGGCCTCGACGCTCGTGGTCACGGTGCACGACAGCGAGTCCGGTTTCCCGATCGATCACCGCGTGAAACTTCGGCCGCGGCCGACCGCGTGGCGGCGCACCGGTGACGGCACGTTTGAAACGCGCTGGATGCGCACCGACCCCAACGAGATTCAAGTCGCGGCGCCCGGCTTCGACGCGGTGACGCGAGTCATCCACGGCGACGGCCCGCAATATCAACTCGACGTGGAACTGTTCGCGCCCGCAATCGAACGCACGACGCTCGCTCTGGAGGTCGCGCGGCGCGGCGTCCCGCAAGTCGGCGTCTGGGTGCAGGGCAACGCGGTGAGCGAGCCCAAGGCGCCCCCGGGCCACTCGACGTTTCGCGCGCTGACCGGGGCCGGTGGCCGCATCGTCGTGGAGGGTCTGCGCCCCGGTGCCTGGCTCCTTCACGCGGACAAGGACGGCGTGGGGTACGGGCTCTCGCGGATGACGCTGACGCTCGGCCGAAACAACGTGCGCATGACCGTCGGTCTCACACCGATCATCGGCGGCCGCGTGCTGGACGAAAACGGAAAACCCGTCGCCGACGCCATCATCGATGTCGTGAACTCCCGGTCGGGCCGCGCTCGACCCGGAATGGGCCGCCCGCCCGCGCGCACGAACGCCGGCGGCCGCTTCGCGTTCAACATCCCGATCTATCGCAAGCTCCAACTGAACTGCCGCGCGAGCCGCCCCGGATTTCAGTTCACGGAGTTCACCCTGGACCTAAGACCCGGTGAGCGTTCGTTCACGGAAATCAAACTCCTGCGTCTGGCGCGGATCGATCTCCCGATGCGCTGGCGGGACGGGAACAGCCGTGCGATCCCCGATGGGATCGTCGCCCGGATTCAGACGGTCGTGCGCAACCGGTGGGTCGATACGGAAGCGCGCGCGGTCTCCGCGAAGGGCCGGCTCGTCGCCGAGGGGGTCCCGCCGGGGCGAACGCGGTTGTTGCAGCTAAGCGGTGCGGCGTACTTCCGATCGATCAACCTGCTCTGCCGGCCGGGCCGCAAGACGACCAACCCCACCGTGACAGTGCACGAAGCGGGCGTGTTGCGCGGCAAGGTCGTGCGCAGGAAACGGCCGGTGCCAGGCGCGGTCGTGTACGCAACAAGCGGGCGCATCGCCGTCGCGCGCTGCAACGACCAGGGCGAGTTCGTCCTGCCAGGCATGAAAGCCGGCCGCTACCGGGTCACCACCCCCGATCAACTCCCGGCCAATCGCAGGAAACACGAGCGCATCGAGATCGCCGAGGGCCGCGAAACACCGGTCGTGCTCGAGGTGCGCTGACGCTACTCCACGAGATCCGGATCCGGGTCGTCGAGATCGACGTAGTCCGGCAGGCCGAAGTCTGCGGGTGTGAACCGCATGGTCGGGAATCGTCGCGTGGGTTGCGACGCGGGCTCTTCCGCCTGCGCGAAGAAGTCCTCCGGAGAAACGGGCCGCGCGCCGAGTTGCGCGCAACGGCCGGCCACCTCGCGGTCCTTTGTCACGACGATGATGCGACCGGGGTTGCTCTCGCCGCGTACCGCCTCGAGGATCGCCGCGTCCGCCTCGCGGTGGCGGCAGTACCGCACGCTCACACCGGCCTCGCGCGTCCGGTCGAACCCCTGGCGTTCGGACGCGTTGCGCGCGTCGAAAAACACGATCGCCTCGGGTGCGACCGTCGCCACGCGCTGCAAGAGTGCCAAGCGCCGCGCCTCGTGGTCCTTTCCGGACACACCTAGCGCGTACATCGCGTTGTGGCCGTCGACGAGAACTCGCACGCGCCAAAGCTAACACCACGGCAAAGCGACCCGGCGCGGCGGTTCGCTCTGGTAGCCTTGCACCGCCGCCGAAAAGATGACGACAACAGCCGACACCCAGCCCGAATCCGTTGCGCCTTTGACCTGGCGGCGACGCCTGGTCATGGTCCTGTTCGGCGTCGTCGCGTTCTCGGTGCTCGGCCGCGTCGTCTGGGCGCACCCCGCGGAGCAGGATCCGACTCCCCAACCCGGCCAGCCGCACGCGACGTCGTTCCTGCCCGACGGCACACCCGCCGAACCTGAACCCGCCGTGGCGCCCGAACCCGGCCCGGTCGTCAAGCTGCTGCCGTTTCTCACCGAGGGTGGCATCTCGATGCTGCTCGGGATCGCGGTCGGTATCGCCGCGCGCACCGCGATGCGATGGGCGCTCATCCTGCTCGCGATCTTCTTCGTGCTGCTTCAAGTGCTCGCTTACCAGGGCGTCGTCAGCATCGACTGGGGCGCGTTTGCGAAGGTGCTGCACGACTTTGTCCTGAACATCTCGTCGGACACCGGTGTCGGCGCGATCGTGAAGCACAAACTCCCGTCCGCCGCGGCGTTCATGGCGGGCTGGTACCTCGGGCTCAAGAAGAGCTGACGCGTGCAGTATCTGCGGATCCTCCTGGGAGCGTCCGCTCCGGCGCTGTTCTGGCTGTGGTTGTTCTGGAAGCGCGACCGCTGGCAGCGCGAGCCGAAGCTGGTCGTCCTGAAGCTGTACGTACTCGGCGCGTTGGTCGCCGCGCCCGCGTACTTCCTCGAGATGGCGATACCGCTGCCGGGGGACGGCTGGACCGCGCGGCTCTATGACAACTTCGTGCGCATCGCGTTCGTCGAAGAGGCGGCGAAGTTCGCGATCGTCTGGATCTTCGCGTACCGCCATCGGGAGTTCGACGAGCCGATGGACGGGATCGTGTACGGGACGGCGGTCGCCCTCGGATTCGCCACCGTCGAGAACGTGCTCTACGCGCTCTGGCTCAACGAGGGCATCCTCTTGCAGCGTGCGTTCACCGCCACGCTCGCGCACGTCGGCTTCACCGGCATCATCGGATACCACTTCGGGTTCGCGCTGCTGAAACCGCCGCACGAACGCCGCTTGTACAAGTTCCGTGGCCTGCTGTTCGCGGTTCTTGCGCACGGCGTCTACGACGTGCTCGTGACCGCGCCCAACGCCGACCTGGTTCCGCGCCTCACCGTGCTGCTCGGAATTCCCGCGCTGTTGATCAACCTGTCGTTGCTCGCGAACCGGGCGGACTCCGCGTCCCCGTTCCGGACCGATGCTAGCGCGCCCGCCGACGGTGACACCGACAAGGACACCGACGGCGAACGCCTATGACCGGTGCTCGAACGGAACGAGTCGGATCCTCCGCGTGATCCACCACACGGTCGGGAAGATCGCCAGCGCGACCAGCAGCATCAGCGTACCGACACTCTCGATGGACATGCCCCACGCACGCGCGAGACGCAGATAGTCGTTTTCCATACCGAGGGAGCCGCTGCGCTGATACCACGCGCGCACGCTGTCGCTGAACACGAGGCCGCCGGCCAAGTGGATGTTCCTGCCCAGGAGAAACCACCCCGCCGCACCGTAGGCAACGCGTTCCGCACGCGATGCGGTGAACCCGCCGGTCATGGCGCGCCAAAGACAGATCGCGGCGAAAGCCATCTCGCCGGACTGGCCCGCGAGCAGGAACAACGAATCGCGTGCGCCGGTGAACGCGATCGCCGGGTACGCGAGCGTCGCGATCCCGAGCGCGATCGAGAGCGGTTTCCTGTGCCGCTGTTGCCAGGTCAAGTAGCCAAGGCCGGCCCACACGAGCAGCGCAAGAATCATGACTTGCGATTGATGCGTGGCCCACGCGTGACCGTCCAACCGGATTGCAGGGACCGCGGGGCAGCCGCAGAGCCACGCCACCAGCGCATGCCCCATCTCGTGAACGAGCGACGCCAAGAACCAACCCATGTATTTCAGGATTGGCGTGAACGTGAAGACGGGCGCCAGCAACGCGCCGCAGATCAGGTAGAGCCAGTCCTCGGGCAGGCCTAGGGGCCCACGGGCCGGTCGTTCGACCACCGGGATTTCGTGCTGGCCGTGAAACGTTTGCGCTGACGGATGTGTCTCCGGACGCACGCGCGGGCGACGAACGGCGCGTACAAACCCACCCGCGCAACCTTCGCAGACGCTCTCGCCGGGCCGCGTGGGCCCGCCGCAACGCCGGCACTCCTCCTTGACGATCGCCATGCCGCTCTGCCTATCGACCAATCGGATGCTCAGGCCAAGGGGGCGCCGGTAGGCGCGCGGCGGCCTCAGCGGGTTCGCGGGCCCAAGGGGCTTCTGGCCGGTCGTGATAGGATCGCCGGTTCACGCTCAAATCGCCCAAAACAAGCCCCTGAATACGAATCCGGGGCCATCAGGAGAAGACGATGCGCTTTGAAAAGGCCTACCTCCCCGCCGGCGGTTACTGGTCCTCACCGTTTTGCAAATGGCAGGGCAATCTCGCCGGACTGCACATGGTCAAGTTCGCCGCCGACGTTACGACAAAGGGACTCGCGGCTCGCGAAATCCCCGCCGGCGAACTCGACTCGCTCGTTTTCGGCTGGACGATTCCGGCCAAGCGCGTCTTCTACGGCGCGTCGTGGATCGCCGGCATGATCGGCGCACCCGGCATCTCCGGCGCGATGATCAGCCAGGCGTGCGCGACAAGCGCCGCGGCGCTCGCGCACGCGGCCCAGGGCATCGAGTGCGGCGGCGGCGAAGCTACGGTTGTCGTCACGGCGGACAAGTGCAGCAACGGTGCGCACCTGTACCACCCGAACCCGAACGGCCCCGGCGGCAAGGGCGACAGCGAGGATTGGGTCTGGGACAACTTCAGTTTCGATCCGTGGGCGAAGGGTTCGATGATCCAGACGGCCGAGAACGTCGCGAAGGAGGCGGGCATCGGTCGCGAGGAGATGGACGCGCTCACGTTGCATCGCAACGCGCAGTATCAAAAGGCCGTCGAAACGGGCTTCCACAAGCGCTACATGCTCACGCCTTACGAAGTCAACCCGAGCGGACGCAAGGTCGTCGCGACGATCGAAGGCGACGAGGGCGTGTTCCCGACGACGCCGGAGGGGCTGGCGAAACTCAAGCCCGTCATGCCCGAGGGCACGATCACGTTCGGCACGCAGACGTTCCCCGCGGACGGCAGCGCCGGCATGGTGGTTTGCTCGCACGATCGAGCGAAGGCGTGGAGCCGCGGCGGCGATCCGGTGCAGGTGATCTCGTTCGGTTCGGCGCGCGTGGAGAAGGGTTACATGGCCAAAGCCGTCGTCCCCGCCGCGAAACAGGCGCTCGACGCCGCCGGGATCAGCATCAGCGACTGCAAGGTCATCAAGACGCACAACCCGTTCGCGGTCAACGACCTCTACATGGCGCGTGAACTCGGCATCGACGCGGAGTCCTTCAACAACTACGGCTCGTCGCTCGTGTTCGGCCACCCGCAGGGTCCGACCGGCGCGCGGCTGATGTGCGAAGGCATCGAAGAGGCCCGGCTGGAAGGCGGCGGCTACGTGCTCTTCGCCGGCTGCGCCGCAGGCGACACGGCGGCGGCGGTCGTCCTCAAGGTCTAGCGACAACCCGATCGAACCCAGGGCTGCGGCAACACGCCGCGGCCCTTTTTTCGTGGACGTTCAGGAGCCGATGCGCCGCAGCGCTTCGCGGGCTTCGCCGCGCAGTTCCGAGCGCTCGTCGGGATCCATGACGATGTTCTCGAGCGTTTGGCGCGCGCGAGCCGCCGCGGGGCCAATGTCTCCGAGGGCACGCGCGGCTACCATTCGAACGAGGAAGTCGGGAGCTTCCAGACCGGTCTCGAGCAGGTCGATCGCGGTACTCCGCTCCTGCCGGAACTTCGCGAGCGCCAAAAGAGCCTCGCACCGTTCGATGCCGCCGCCGCGCGCGGCAGCGTCAAGGACGTAATCGCGAGCCAGAGCCGACTCGTCGGCCAGCCAACCCATGTAGCGCACGACACGCGTCGGATCGACGTTGCGCCAGAAGAAATCGTCATCGCTTGGCGGCTCCATGGCGAGCCGATCGAGCAGCGCGCGGGCCGCATCGTCGGCGTGGCTGGTCGCGGCCGCCAGAGCCTCGATGAGCGGACGGTGTAACCAGTCGCCGTAGTTGTAGGTGTCCGCGAGCTTTTGGGTGATCGCCGGTACCGCGGTCTCCGGCGGTGGCCGGATCGCGCCCAGTGCCCGCGCGGCGGCCAAGTACTCCTCGCTCATGCCCGATTCGAGAAGGACGGAGATCAGCTCCGGTGCCGCGGAGCGGGCGCGCTCGCCCATCACGGCGCATGCGGCGGCGCCGGAACAGATGCGCCACTCGGAGCCCGAAGACAACGCGGAAACGCAGGCCGACAGATTCGGTTCATGCGCGGGGTCGAGGCGGGAGAGCACTGCGCTTTCACGGACGCCGTCTCGCTGCTCGTCAAGCCGGGACTTGATTCGTTCTATCGCTTCGGCCGTGGCGCCGCTGAGCTCCTCCGGCAACTCCATTTCGCCGAGCACGGTCAGCGCCTCGGCTCGGGTGTAGTGACACCGGGAACGAAGCGCCCGGTCGAGTACCGGGAGGAAGGTGTTTGCGGGTGCGCCGATCGCGGCCAGTGCCCGCACCACCTCGAAGTCCGGCTCAATCTTCGCGAGCACCGGGATTGCGTCCCGCGCTCTCGGCCCAAGTTCCGAGAGCGCGAGCAGTGCCTTCGACCGATATTCGACGCGGTTCACGGCATGGGCCAGCGTCGGCACGGTGCGCTCGTCGCGGTAGTGGCCTGCGGCCGCTTCGAACCGCACTTCGAAATCGGGATCTTCGAGTGCCTTTGCGAGAACCGGTCCGGCGTCGGACGATGACGGACCCAGCTCCGCGAGCACGATCGCCGCCAGCACACGAACGTCTCGATCCTTGGATTCGAACACACCGTCCAGCGCCGACACGATGCTGCGCGCGACAAAACGCACCTTGAAATCAAAGCGCAGGAAGTGGTCGGTGCTCACGCTCGGCGGCCAAGTGTTGCTCTCCCAGCGCGAATGAGGCCACCGCACTAGGTGTTGGACCTCCGCGAGCGCTGCTTTGCGCGCGGCGTCGTCGGACCCGCGCAGATCGCGGATCAGAAGGTCCAGTCTTTTGAAGTCGATCCCCAGCCAGAACTCATAGACGAGATCGAGCAGGGCGTCGTCGACATCGGGTTGATCGCCGTAGTCGATCGGATCACCGTTGCCCGGACCGATTTTAGGTGTCGTCCCACCCTTGAACGCGGCCTCCAACGGAGGGTCGGCCAGTCGTCCGGTCCGCTCGGGCTCTCGCATCATCCAGATGAAAACAACGCCGAGCGTCAGACCAATGATCGACAAACGAACACGCGCCACGCATCCAGTGTTTCACGGATACGTGGCGCGTCGTGTCGAAACTCGGGTGTCGCTACGCGGGCGCGATCTCCTTGCAGAGGTAGACGTCCTGAATCGTGTTCAGGAGCGTCACGCCGTCGCGCATCGGTTTCTGGAACGCCTTGCGACCGGAGATGAGGCCGGTGCCGCCCGCGCGTTTGTTGATCACGGCGGTGATCGTCGCGTCCTGCAGGTCGTTGCCGCCGGACGCGCCGCCGGAGTTGATCAATCCGATGCGGCCCATGTAGCAGTTCGCAACCTGGTAGCGGCAAAGATCGATCGGGTGATCGCTCGTCAACTCGCTGTAGACCTTGTCGTGCGTCTTGCCGAACGAGATCGCGGGATAACCGCCGTTCTTGGTCTGCAACTTCTGTTTCACGATGTCCGCGCCAAGCGTCGCGCCGAGGTGGTTGGCCTGCCCGGTGATGTCGGCCGCGTCGTGGTAGTCCGTCCCGTCCTTCTTGAACGCCGGGTTGCGCAGGTAGCACCACAGGATCGTGAACATGCCGAGGTCGTGCGCACGCTCGAACGCCTGGCCGACCTCCTGAAGCTGGCGGCACGCCTCATCGGAACCCCAGTAGATCGTCGCACCCACGCCGACGCAGCCCATGTCGAACGCCTGGTCGATGCTGGCGAAATTCACCTGGTCGAACGTGGCCGGGTAGGTGAGCAACTCGTTGTGATTGAATTTGAGGATGAACGGAATCCTGTGCGCGTACCGGCTCGCGACGATGCCGAGCACGCCGAGCGTCGACGCGACACCGTTGCATCCGCCTTCGATCGCGAGCTTCACGATGTTCTCGGGATCGAAGTAGATCGGGTTGGGCGCGAAACTGGCGCCGGCCGCGTGCTCGATGCCCTGATCCACGGGCAGGATCGAAACGTAACCGGTTCCCGCGAGGCGGCCGTGGCCGTAAAGCGATTGCAGGTTCCGGAGAACCGCCGGCTTGCGATCCGACGCAACAAACACCCGATCGATGAAATCCGGCCCCGGCAGATTGAGCGAGTCCTTCGAGATCGTCTTGCAGGTGTGGCCGAGCAACGAATCGGCGTGATCGCCGAGCACTTCCTGGATCTTTCCAAGCGACATTGCCAATCCTCCGCGCCGGTCATTTTCCGCCGGCGATCTTGGGCCAAGAGGCCTTCCGTTCCGTTAACCCCCAAGGATACGCAGGTCATGGCCGGTTAGAAAGGCCGCGGGTAACCTGACGCAGTGCCGAACGTCTTATTCTTGAACATCGTCGGGCTCACTCCGGAGCTCCTGGCGCACGCGCCGCGACTTTCGGCGCTCGGCCCCCCGGCGCCGCTGACGCCGCCGCTGCCGGCCGTCACCAGCACGTGCGAGGCGACGATGCTCACCGGGACGGCCCCGCGGGACCACGGTGTGGTCGCCAACGGCTGGTATTTCCGCGACCTCAACGAGATCATGTTCTGGCGCCACTCCAACCGGCTCGTCGCCGGGCGCAAGATCTGGGAGGACGTGCCGGGCGAAACCGCGGTGCTCTTCTGGCGATTCAACATGGCGACCGACGCCGCGATCAGCGTAGCCGAGCGTCCCGCGTACCCAGCGGACGGCCGCAAGATCCCCGACCTCTACACGAACCCGCCCGAGCTCGGGGTCGAGCTCCAGGAAACCCACGGACGATTCCCGCTGTTCCATTTCTGGGGGCCGACCTCCGGCATCCAATCGACGCAATGGATCGTGAAAGCTGCGAAGGACGTGCTCGCGAAACGCAGGCCCAAGCTGGCGCTCGTGTACCTCCCGCATCTCGATTACGACCTGCAGCGCTTCGGCCCGGATGATTCGCGCATCGCGGAGCAGGTCCGTGCGGTCGACGCGGAGGCGGGCCGGCTGATGGACGCCGTGCCCGACTACAAGGTTCTCGTCGCGTCGGAGTACGGGATCACAAACGTGAGCGGCGCGGTGATGATCAATCGCGCGCTGCGCCAGGCGGGGTTGCTCGACGTCCAAAGAAACGCAACTGGGGAGATCCTCGACCCGTTTCGGTCGCGCGCATTCGCGGTGTGCGATCACCAACTCGCGCACGTATACGTTCGCGAGTCAGGAGACGTCGCCGCCGCGCGCAAGGTCATCGAGGGGCTCGACGGCGTGGATCGCATTCTCGACAAAATCGCGACGGGCCTCGACCACGAGCGGTCGGGCGAGCTTGTGGTGTTATCGGCCAAGGACCGCTGGTTCGCATATCCCTACTGGCTCGACGACGCCGCGGCGCCCGACTTCGCGCGCACGGTGGACATCCACCGCAAGCCCGGCTACGACCCGTGCGAGCTGTTTTTCGACGAGCGTGTTTCAAAGGCGTCGATCGCGTGGACGCTGTTGAAGAAGAAGCTCGGCTTCCGAACGCTGTTCGAGGTGGTGCCGCTGGATCCGTCGGTTGTCGGCGGCTCCCACGGGCGTTTGCCCGACTCGCCAGCGGAGGGCCCGATCCTGCTCGGCGACGGCGACCGCCCGCGCGACATGACCGAGATCCGCGAGACGATCCTGCGCCACGTAAACGGATCGGACTAACGCAGCGCCTCGAGGGCGGGACGGACTTCGGGGTACTTGAACTCGTACCCCGTGCCGATGGTGCGCAACGGCGTTGCGCGCGTGCTGGAGCAGATCACGGTGGCGAAGCCGCCGAGCACAACTCGCAGCGCGAGCGGCGGGACGCGCGCAAACGACGGGCGGTGAAGGACCGAGCCGAGGGTGTGCGAGAACTCCTCGTTCGTCACCACTCCGGGCGCCGTCGCGTTGAAGATGCCGTCGGCGTTGGTCGCGGCCAGGTGCGAGAGGATACCGACGACATCGTCCACATGGATCCAACTGAACCAACGCCGGCCCATGCCGATCGGCCCGCCGAGAAACATCTTGAACGGCCGCGACATCTGCGGATACGCGCCGTCGTCTTTGCCGAGCACGACACCGAGGCGCGCGATCGCGACCTTGACGCCGTGTCCGCGTGCACGCGACGCCTCGCCCTCCCACGCCTCACAGACCCGCGCGAGAAAGTCGCGGCCGGGCAGCGAGCCCTCATTGAAGACCGAACTGCCGCCGTCGCCGTAATAGCCGATAGCAGACGCGTTCACCAACACGGCGGGCCTGTGCTCCGACGCCGCGATGCCTGCGACCAGGTTCCGCGTTCCATCAACGCGGCTCGCCCGGATGCGCTCCTTCTTGCGCTTGCTCCAGCGTCCCTTGCCGACGTTGTCGCCCGCGAGGTTGATCACGGCATCCACGCCCGCGAGCGCGGCCTGCGGAATCGGGCCACCGTTCGGGTCCCACTCGGTCGTTTGCACGCCGTCGCGAAACGTCTTCTGCAGCTTCGCGAGATTGCGGCCGGTGACCGAAACCTCGTCGCCACGCTCGCGCAACGCGCGCACGAGATGCTTGCCCACAAAACCGCTCGCGCCGATCACCAGAGTGTTCATGTTCATGCTCCTGTCGATTTCGACAGAACCACTGTCCCCGAGGCGTCAAATCGCGGACGCGGCAGCGTTCAAGAATCCTTGAACGACTCCAGTGCCAGGTCGAACAGGGGCGCCGGTTCAGACCACGGCGGGCGCGTGTTTGTGCATGCGCTCGCCGCCGCGGCGGATGTGCGCGGGGTGGTTGGCCTTCGAGACCGCCATCTGATACGTGACCTTGCGGCGGGCGACGAGATCGTTCAACACCGACTCCAGCGTCTGCATTCCCGACTTGCCGCCGGTCTGCATGAAGTTTGAGATCTGATGCGCCTTGCCCTCGCGGATCAGCGCACGCACGGCGTCGGTCGCGACCAACACCTCCTGGACACACACGACGCCGCCGCTGGCCTTCGGCAGCAGCATCTGCGACAGGACGCCCTGAAGGCAGTCGGCGAGCTGCATTCGAATCTGCGCCTGCTGATTGGGCGGGAACACGTCAATGATGCGATCCACCGTGAGCGGCGCGGACGTGGTGTGTAGCGTCGCGAACACGAGGTGGCCGGTCTCCGCCGCGGTGATCGCGAGCGCGATCGTCTCGAGATCACGCATCTCACCGACGAGGATCACGTCGGGATCCTGCCGCAACGCGCGACGTAGCGACGACGCGAAATCGGGTGTGTCCTTGCCGATCTCGCGCTGCGTGACGTGCGCCTTGATGTCGGCGTGGAGGTACTCGATCGGATCTTCCATCGTCAGGATGTGACAGCGCCGCGTTTGGTTGATGTGTTTGATCATCGCGGCCAGCGTCGTGGACTTTCCGGATCCGGTGGGACCCGTGACGAGCACGAGGCCGCGCGGCCGCTCGGCGAGCGTGATGCAGTGCGGCGTCAGATCGAGGGCCTTGAGGCTGGGCACGTCCTCGGGGATGCGTCGAATCGCGAGCCCCGGTAGCCCGCGCTGGCGCATGACGTTGATGCGAAAACGGCCGCTTCCGTCGATGCTGCACGCGAGGTCCAGATCGCCGACCTGATCGAACATGTCAGTCTGATCGGTGCTGAGCAGCGCGTGAACCATCGCCTCAACGGTGAGTTCATCGAGCAGATCCTTGTCGACATCCAGCAGCTCCCCGTCCACACGGATACGCGGAGGTGAACCGACCTTGATGTGCAGATCGGTCGCGCGATGGTTGCGCATCTCGTCCATCAGCTTGAGGATGTACGCGCCATCGTATTTGGAGACCTCGGCCTTCGAATCCCAGCGCGGGTCGTCTTGATCGACGGGACTCGGGATGTCCAGCGTCTTGCATTCCGCAGGATTGAGCGGACGCTGAAAACGAAGGCCAATGGCCGGAGTTTCGCTCGTCTCGTCGATTCGAACGACGCTTGCCTGAACACGAACATCGGACTCCATGAAACGAACTTTCACTCCGTTGGCGAACTCGTTCGTGACCCGACGGGCGTACTTCGTGATGGACCCATTGAAATCGGACGAGCCAAACGCTTCATCCGTGATCGTGAGCAAGGCACCCTCGAAGGAGAGGTTGCCCAAGACGGCGGAGTAGATGCCGTGGTCCCCGATGGCTTTCACAACGTGCGCGCGCTCAAGGCGCCTCGCCGTTCGGCGATCCTGCTCCGACCCTTTGCCCTTCTTTTGCATCCACTTCGCTCCTGCTCAAGCGCCCCACCGCCCGAAACGACACTCCATTCATTCATGCCGGCGATCCGTTCTCGGGACCGGACGCCGGAGTATGCCTCAACCCTATCGGCCGAGATCGCCATGGAACGGGTGCCGCGTGGCGGACAGAAGTGGCCCTGTGCCGCGCCGAACGTCTCATCCCGAAACACATTCGGCGGCGGCTTCAGTCTTTGCGGGAGTGGGTGTCGACCTCCGGACGTTCCGCGGCCGGTGCCGACCGGCTCTACATGCCCGCAGGCTTGCCGAGCAGGCCGTCGCCCTTGGGCCTGAAAGTCGCGGCCTCGCGTCCGATGCGGTAGTCGTCCATCAGGTTGCGAACCTCAGCTCCGTAGCGTTCGAGATCCGCATTCCTGGCGAAGGCCGCGAAGTTCCCGACTCCCGCGGTGATGCCGGCCATCTCGCCCGCCTCGCCTTCGCATTTGCGGGCGACCATCTGATAGAAGGTTTTCAACCCCTCCACCCAGAACGCCTTGACGTTCTTGAGCTTCGCGATCAGTTCTTCGCGCATGAACGGGCCGCTCTTCTTGTCGCCGATCGACGCGAGGGTCCAGCAGAGCAGACCGCGCTTGACCGTATTCTGGCCGCCACCGCGCCTTCCGCCCGGCACACCGATTCTCTTCAGCACCTTCTCGACGCCACGCGCGGCCTTTTCGTCGCCCTCGAAATACGCGAGGCCGATCGTCGGGCCGTAGGTGGCAAACTCACTCTTGGCGCTTCCGCACTTCTTGATCAACAAAGCGCGAGCCTTCTTATCCTCGATACCGCACCGCCCGAGCGCGCGATACATGTGATTCGCGATCGAGAGGTCTTTTTCCCGTTCGGCCGACTTCTTGAGCGCGCCGACTACTTCCTTGTGACTGCTTCCGATGTACTCGAGGCTCACCGCTGCGTTGCCGCGCACCTTCTCGTCCCTGTGCGATAGATGCTTCGCGATCGGCGGCGCGGCGACGGCCAATTGATCGCGGCCGAGCGCGCGGATGAGATCGACGAGCAGCGGCGTGTTCTTCTTGGTCTCAAGGAGCAGGCCGATGACCGGCGTCGTGCAATCCCCGTCCTTGTCTCGCTGCATCAGTCGAACGAGCGCGGCTTGGCGATCGCGCTCGTTGCCCTCGGCGACGATGCTGATCTGCTCCTGAATCCAGCGCACCCGCTCCTCCGCCGCCATCGCGTCCTGGGCGGTTGCAGTCCTCACCACGAGGAGCGAAACGAACACAAACAAAAGCGCGCGAGAGTATTGCAACATCCGGGAGCCTCCCTTGAGGGACACAGTCTACACAGAGCACGATACCGGTTGACGCGAGTCTCGCGGGGGAGGGCGGGGCGCGTGGGGCCCGTCGTTCCATCTGTGCTCCAGCCTGTTGGCGATAGCTGCGGAGCGGTCCTCAGCAATCCGCAATCCGCGACGCGCGAAGCCCTCGGGCAACGGCAGCAGAACGGACGGAACGCCGTTGGGATCTGCAAGGCGCAGGTACGCCCTAACTCGCGAGTGTGCAAACACATCCGGTCGCGTCGGGTCGGAGCTCAATCGGTTTGGAGCAGCGGACTCATGGCCCAGCGACCAGGCCTAGAACTCCTAAGGACATACGACCGAGAGTTGCCACTGGAGTGCCCAAAGAAGCGTCGCCGATGCGTATCAGAACGCCGGCCAACGCCTCTCCCCCCCCCCCGCGGACTGCAACAGTTCGTGTACGCCGCGCCGTGGTGCTCTGTCGCACTCCGGTCTCCAAATTAGTAGGATGTCGCGTCCCAAGGAGGGCGGGCATGCGCAGAATGTCGGTACTTTCGCTATTGGTGATTGCGGCGTGTGGCCAGGAGGAGGCTCGGGCGCCCGAGCTGGTTCGGCCTGTCCGTGCGATCCTGATTGGCGACATAGCAGGGTTCCAGCAGGACTCGTTCACGGGCCGGGCGGAAGCAACCCAGGAGGTCAATCTCTCCTTCCGCGTCTCCGGTCCGCTCGTGGAGCGTCCGGTCAACGTCGGCGATCGGGTCAAACGCGGCCAGATGCTCGCTCAGATCGATCCGCGCGACTACAAGGTCGCGCTGCGGAATGCAAGCGGCCAACTCGAGCATGCGCGCGCGACGCTCGAAGCGATGGAGACGGGCGCGCGACCCGAGGAAATCAAGAAACTCAGAGCCGCCGTGCAGAGCGCGGAGGCCGAGTTCACGCGCGCCAAGAACGACTACGGGCGGTTCAAAAAAGCGATCGAGAACAAGGCGGTCTCCCAATCGGATGTCGACCGCGCGTACCAACTCGCGGAGCTCGCCGATGCCGCTCTCAAGACGGCCCGCGAGAATCTGCGCATCGGCGAGGTGGGCGCGCGCAAGGAGGACATCAACGCGCAGAAGGCGCGGGTTCGCTCGCTCGAAGCGGCGCGCGATGCGGCCGCCGATCAGCTTTCTTACGCGACGCTGAAGGCCCCGTTCGACGGCACCGTCTCCGCGACATTTGTCGAGAACTACCAGACGGTCCAGGCCAAGCAGCCGATCCTCCGCCTGCTCGACACCTCCCGGATCGAGATGACCGTGGACATCCCCGAGCAGTACATCTCGCTGGCGCCCTACGTCACGGAACTCACCTGCGAGTTCGACGCGTTTCCGGGTAAGACGATCTCCGCCCGCATCAAGGAGGTCGGAACGGAAGCCTCCACGATGACACGCACCTATCCCGTGACGATCATCATGGATCAACCCAAGGAGTTCACGGTCCTCCCGGGCATGGCGGGCACGGCGCGCGCACGCGTCGAGGTCCCGGGGGAGGTGCAAAAGGCCGGGTTCGTCGTCCCGTTCTCGGCTCTCCTTCGCGATCAGGGCAAGACGTACGTCTGGATTATCGACGAAGGATCCGGAACGGCCCGCCGACGCGAGGTGCAGACCGGGAAGCTGCACGCCCGCGGCATCGTGGTTTCCGGCATCAAGAAGGGTGACTGGGTGGCAACGGCCGGCGCGCACTCGCTCACGGACGGGCAGAAGGTGCGGATCCAGTCGGAGACGAAGCCGTGAGCCTCGCCGAGTCGGCGATCAAGAAGAAGACCGTCACCTACTTCGCGGCATTCCTCATGACGGTGGGCGGCCTGGCCGCGTTCACCGCGCTGGGCCAGCTCGAGGATCCGGAGTTCACGGTCAAGACGGCGATCGTCATCACGACCTATCCCGGCGCGAGCCCCGAAGAGGTCGAGCTCGAGGTCACGGATGTGGTCGAGCGCGCGTTGCAGGAGGTGAAAGAGCTCGACTACCTGCACTCCATCTCCCGGGCGGGATCCTCGATGATCTTCGTCGAGATCAAGCAGAAGTACTGGGCCAACGTACTGCCTCAGATTTGGGACAGCGTGCGCAAGAAGATTCGCAACATCGAGGATCAACTGCCGCCAGGCGCGGGCGCCCCGATCGTCAAGGACGACTTCTCGGAGGTGTACGGGTTCGTCCTGGCCATGAGCGGCGATGGATACGACCTGCTCGAGTTGGATCGCTACGCCGACGCGATGAAAAAGGAGCTGAGCCTCGTGGAGGGCGTGGCCCGCTGCGAGATCTGGGGCGCGCCGATACGGACCGTCTACATCGACCTGTCGGCGGCGCAACTCGCGGAGCTGGGCCTGAGCTCGGAAGCGGTGATCTCCGTGCTGCGCCAGCAGAATTTTGTTGTCGACGCGGGCAGCATCGACGTCTTGAGCCATCGGCTGCGGGTCGAGCCGACGGGCGAGTTCGAGAACCCGGGCGACATCGGGAATCTGGTCCTGCGCGGCACTCTTGCCGGCGCGGCGGCCAACCTCGCGCATCTTCCGGCGCCTTCCGACTTGATCCGGCTCAAGGACGTGGCCACCGTCACGACGACCTACATGCGCCCGCCCATGACCTGGATGCGCCAGAACGGACGGGAGCCGGCGCTCGCCGTCCATCTCTCGCCCCAAAGCGGCACGAACGTCGTCGAAGTCGGCAAGGCCGTGGATCGCCGCGTGCAAGAGCTCGTGACCGAACTGCCCGTCGGCATCGAGGTCGAGAAGGTCGCCTGGCAGGCGGATCTGGTCGACGAGTCGATCGTCGGCTTCGTCGTCAACTTGGTCGAAGCCGTCCTGATCGTCCTTATCGTGCTGTGGATCACGATGGGTCTGCGGCTGGCCGTCATCATCGGAATCGGTGGCTTGGTGCTGACCATCCTCGGCACGCTCTTGATCATGTTTGTCTGGGGCATCGATCTCCAACGCATGTCGCTCGGCGCGCTCATCATCGCCATGGGCATGATGGTGGACAACGCCATCGTGGTCGCGGACGGCATCGTCGTTCGAATGAGGCGGGGCATGGATCGCACGAAGGCGGCCATCGAGGCCGCGTCGCAGCCGGCGACTCCGCTCCTGACCGCGACAATCATCGCGTCGCTCGCGTTCTATCCGATCTTCGCGGCCCAGTCGGATACCGGCGAGTACTGCCGGACGCTGTTCATGGTCGTCGCCGCGTCCCTGCTAGTCAGTTGGGCGCTGTCGATGACGGTCGTGCCGCTCCTGTGCATCGCCATGCTGCCGGAGCCCAAGAAGGCGGAAGGGGACACGGCCGATGAGTACGGCGGAAAGTTCTACAACGCGTTTCGCTGGTTGCTAGTTGGCGCCATCCGGTTCAAAGTCCCCGTGCTTGTCGGCATGATCGCACTGTTCGTCGCCTCGATGGGGGCGTTCGGCGGCGTCAATCAGATGTTCTTCCCAGCCTCGTCGCGCCCGCAGCTGATGGTCGACTTCTGGGCGCCCCAGGGGACGCGGATCGAGCAGGTCATGGAGGACCTCAAGCCGATCGAGAGCAAGTTCG
This sequence comes from Planctomycetota bacterium, assembly GCA_036443405.1. GTDB lineage: Bacteria > Planctomycetota > PLA2 > PLA2 > PLA2 > JAZFYD01. The sequence continues at coordinate 32,079 of JAZFYD010000249.1, read as the reverse complement.
GTGAGCATCCGCTGGTCAAGAGCTTCTCGACGTTCGTCGGCATGGGGCCGCCGCGGTTCTATCTGCCGGTCAATCCCGAGATCGTCTATCCCGAATACGCCCAGTTCGTCGTTAACTTCGAGAGCTTCCAGGACGCTTTCGCCTTCGCCGCGGACATAGAACCATGGCTCAACGCCAACGTCCCGGAGGGACTCACGCGCGTTCGCAAATACGGTGTCGGCCCCGCCAACACCTGGCCGATCGAAGCGCGATTCAGCGGCCCCGGCGACGCCGATCTCGGCACGCTGCGGAGCCTGGCCGATCAGGGCGCCCGGATTCTCCGCAACTCGGCGTTGACGCGCGAAGCGCGGCACAACATGCGCCAGCAGACCCCGAAGATCGTCCCGGAGTACAGCCAGGAGCGCGGCCGTTGGGCGCTGGTGACGCGCAGCGACGTCGGTCAGGCCACGCGCCGCGCGTTCGACGGTCAATTGGTCGGCCTCTACCGGCAAAAGGAAGACCTCTATCCGATCCTCGTCCGCCACACGGCCGCGGAGCGTGCGAAGGCCGCCGGCGACCTCGGGACACTCGGTGTCCTGCCGATGCTCTCCACTGACACGGTGCCCTTGGCGCAAGTCACGCGCGACATTCGCGTCGAGTGGGAGGATCCGATCATTCGTCGCTGGGATCGCCGCCGCTCGGTGCGCGTCCAGTGCGCGCCCCGGGACGGAGTCACCGCACCCATGGTCTTGGCCGACGTGAGAGACGAGTTCGAGAAGATCGAACTCCCGCCGGGCTACACACTGAACTGGGAGGGCGAGTACTCGGACACCATCGTGGCGCAGAAGTCGCTCGGACCCGGCCTCATCCCGGCGATGGTGATCATCCTGTTCTTGGTCGTCTGGCTCTTCAACGCGTTGCGGCCGCCGCTGATCATCTTCGCCACGATCCCGTTCGCGATGATCGGCGTGACGATCGGGTTCCTCATCACTCAGGAGGCGTTCGGCTTCCTCGCCCTGCTCGGGCTCATGAGCCTCGCAGGCATGCTGATCAAGAACGCGATAGTCCTCATCGACGAGATCAACTTGCAGGTTTCCCAGGGCAAGGATCGCTACACCGCCGTCGTGGATTCCACCGTCTCGCGCCTGAGGCCTATCGCCAACGCCGCGGGGACGACGGTGTTGGGCGTCATCCCGCTGCTCCAGGACCCCTTCTGGGTGGCGATGGCCGTGACCATCATGTTCGGCCTGGCGTTCGGCACCGTCCTGACGTTGCTCATCCTTCCAGTGCTCTACTCACTCTTCTACAAACTGAAGGCGGTGAAGGCATGAGGCGGCTCGCATGGGTACTACTGGGTGCCGCCGCCTGCACGACGGTTGGACCCGACTACGAGCGCCCGGAGATCCAGACCGCCGACGCGTGGCACCAGGAGTTGACCGGCGGCATGTTCCAGGGCGAGTCGGATCTCGCGAGCTGGTGGACCGTGTTGAACGACCCCACGCTCAACAGCCTTATCGATCGCGCGGGACACGGCAACCTGGACCTCAAGATCGCGCTGGCCCGGATCATGGAAGCGCGGGCGCAACTGAAGATCGCGGGAGCGGATCGTCTTCCCGACCTCAACGCCTTCGGCGGTGGCGCGCGCGTACGTTTCAGCGCCGACAACCCCATAATCCCACCGCCCGTCGCCGCGGACAACACCTCGATCTTCGCTGTGGGTGTCGACGCCGCGTGGGAGATCGATGTCTGGGGACGCATCGACCGGCAGGTCGATGCTGCCACCGGGAACTTTCAGGCTTCCATCGAAGATCGTCGCGACGTCCGCGTCACGCTCTACTCCGAGGTGGCGCTCAACTACGTCGGGCTGCGTGCGCTCCAGGAGCGCCGGCAGATCGCCGAGTCCAACGTGGAAACCCAGCGGAGCTCCCTCCAGCTGGCACAGTCCCGCTTCGACGCCGGATTGACCTCGGAACTGGACGTGAAACAGGCGGAGACCAACCTCGCCACGACCGAGGCTCGCATTCCGCGTCTCGACCAGGGCATCGTTCTGGCGATCAACCGCCTCGGCGTGCTCGTCGGGCAGCAGCCGCACACGCTTCACAAGGAACTGGCCAAGCCGATGCCGATCCCGCTCCCGCCCGAGCGAATCATGCTGGGCGTGCCGGCGAATCTGCTGCGGCAGCGTCCCGACATCCGATCCAGCGAGCGGCGACTGGCTGCGCAGACCGCGCGCATCGGCGTCGCCACCGCCGATCTCTACCCGCGTTTCTCCATCTCCGGCTCCTTTGCTTGGGTCGCCGAGGATGTGGGGGACCTGTTCGGGTCGTCGAGCCGTGCGTTTTCCATCGGCGTGCCCTTCCAGTGGAACGTCTTCGACGGCGGGCGCATCCGCGCCAACATCAAGGTGCAGGATGCGCGCACCGAGGCGCTCCTGGCCGCCTACGAGCAGTCCGTGCTGCTCGCCCTGGAGGAGGTAGAGGGCGCGATGACGTCCTACGCCTTAGAGCAGGTGCGGCGCGACGCCCTGCAACGCGCGGCGGAATCCGCGTCGCGGGCGGCCGAGCTCTCGCGCGACCTGTATACGAAGGGCCTCACCGACTTCCAGAACGTCCTCGATACGGAGCGCTCGAAGCTCGAGATCCAGGATCTTCACGCGGACAGCCGCGGCCGGGTCACGGACAACGTCATCCGCTTGTACAAGGCGCTCGGCGGCGGTTGGTGGACGGAGGAGGAAGACGAGACAACTTCCGAAGAGGGCGCGGAGAAGCGAACCGAACCGGACAAGAAGTAGAGAATGCCCTCTCGAAGTAAGCCGGTCCGCTTCGGAGTGCTCCTGGGCGCGCTGATCGCGCTGCTGCTTGGAATACCGTTGGGCAAGGAGCAGGGTTCGATCGAGGCGGCCGTGATGAAAGTCACTGTCACGGCGGTTCTGCTGACCGGCGTCGTGTCGTTGAGCCGGCGGCGAAGACTCGCGTTGCTGATCGCGGCCCCGGCCGTGGGCCTGATCTGGTTACCGAACCTGATCCCGGGCGACCCGTCGGTGCTAGTGCTCGCTCATCTGGTCGCCGCGGGGTACCACGGATATTTCTGCGTTGTTGTCCTGAAGCACATCTTCGCTCAAAAACAAGTGTCGCCGAATGTGGTGTCCGGAGCGCTTTGTTTGTACCTGCTGCTCGGCATTTTCTGGTGCTACGTCTACGGGCTCATTGGTCTCACCGACCATCAAGCGTTCATCATCCAAGGCGAGCGCGGCCTCCTGATGATGGACGCGTCCAGCACTCGGACAACCGTGCAGACGGTCTACTTCAGCTTCGTCACGCTGTTCACGCTCGGCTACGGAGACATCGTGCCTCATTCGGACGTCGCACGCATGTGCGCGGTCGTAGAGGCGCTCCTGGGACAAGTCATCATGGTCGTGCTCATCGCCATGCTGGTTGGCAAGCAGATCGCGCAGTCGAGCAAGCCAGACTAGCGTCGACATCACCGTTACGCGGGAGCAGAGGAAAGGTAAACAACGGTTTGGCTAACATGGGACTTGGTACTGAAAACGTGAGGCAGGTCAATCCTCAGCAGGTGATGGACTCGCGTGAACCGGAGCGCTGGAGGGCACGTCATTTCACAGCCTTTCGATAGGGATGCCCTGATCGATCGCGTCGACGGCGACACCGAGTTCCTCGCGGAGTCGGTGGCGTTGCTGGACGAGGACGGTCCGCCGCTCCTGCGCGAGATCCGGGACTCGGCGTCCGCGAATGACAGCGAACGCGTCGCGAGGGCGGCTCACACCTTCAAGGGGCTGGTGTCGAACTTCTGTGCCGACTCCGCCGCGGAGGCTGCCAGGCGAGTCGAGGCCCTCGGCCGTGATGGCGTAACCGAGGGCCTCGACGCCGCCATCTCGTCGCTCGACGCGGAGGCCAGCCTCCTCATGAAGTCGTTGCGGGAGTTCATCACGGATCTGCAGAAATGAGGATCTTGCTCGCCGAAGACGAGCGGCTCACGCGGCGGTCGCTGCAGCGCCAGCTCGAGTCCTGGGGACACGATGTCGCGGCGGCCGAGGACGGCGCGCGGGCCTGGGACCTGTACACGCAAGAGCCCTTCGACGTCGTGATCAGCGACTGGGAGATGCCCAACGTCGATGGGCTCGAACTGATGCGGCGCGTCCGTGATCACGACCGGCCCGGGTACGTGTACCTGATCATGCTGACCGCCCGCGCCGACAAGGACGATCTCGTCAAGGGCATGGATACGGGCGCCGACGACTTCGTGACCAAGCCCTTCGAGAAGAACGAGCTACGCGTGCGTCTACGGGCCGGAGAGCGGGTTATCCAGCTCGAGCGCGCGCTGGCGGAGCAGAATCGGTCGCTCGAATCTGCGAACAAGCGGATGAAGAGTGATCTCGACGCCGCCGCCCGCGTGCAGCAGTCGATCCTTCCGGACCAAATGGCGGATCTGCCTTTCGTCACCAGCGCTTGGCGCTACCAACCGTGCGACGAGCTCGCGGGCGACGCGCTGAACGTGCTCGCGCTTGACGAGCGGCTCCTGTGCGCGTACGTGCTCGACGTGAGCGGACACGGCGTCCCTGCGGCGCTGCTCTCCGTCGCGATCGCCCGGGGCCTGCAACTGACGGACGATCCGTCGTCCCTGATCAACAGCTCGCGCGGCGATTGCGGCTTCGGACGGTTCGGGACTCCCGCGGACGTGGCGATGAGGCTGAACGAGCGATTCCCGTTCGAGGCGAACGGGAACCGGTTCTTCACAATGATCTACTCCCTCCTCGACCTCGAGACCGGCCGGCTGACGTTCTGCTGCGCCGGCCACCCGGGCCCGATTCGCGTCACGCGCAACGGCGAGACCGAGGCGATGGAATCGCCCGCGCTCATGATCGGCGTCGAGCCAGACCCGCACTACGAGAACACCTCCGTCGAGCTGTGCCCCGGCGACCGAGTCTATTTCTACTCGGATGGGATCATCGAGCAGGGGGCCGCCGATGCCGGACTGTTCGGTAAGGACCGGCTCTGTCGCACGTTGGCGGCGGCGCGGGGCCGGACCCTGCAGGAGAGCATCGACTCCGTCGTCGCGGACCTCTCGAAGTGGGCCGATCGGAACAGCTTCGATGACGACCTGTCACTCGTCGGGATCGAATGGCGAGGGCCGGACGACCGAGCTGCACATGGCTGATCTCTCCGCCTCTTCGACGCTCAAGCGCGTGCTCATGTGCAGCAGCCTCCTCCTCGGGTTGGTGACGACGGCGCTCGGCCTGACCGTCATCGTGGGGTGGCATGTCGGCAACCGTACGCTCATCCAGGTCCTGCCCCAGTTCGTCCCGATGCAATACAACACCGCGCTCGGATTCGTGTTCTGCGGCAGCGGTCTTCTCCTGCACCTGTTTTGGAAGAAACGCACAGCGGGCGCGGCCGGGGCGCTCGCCACGCTCGTCGGCGGCCTGACGCTGGTGCAGTACGTAGGGGGCATCAGCCTCGGCATCGACGAGCTGCTCATGAAGCACGACATCACCGTCGAGACGTCTCACCCCGGGCGTATGGCACCGAACACGGCGGTGTGCTTCACGCTGGTCGGCCTCGCCCTTGCGCTTCGCTCGCGGCGCGGGTCGGAGGGAAGGGCGCGGTTGTTTCGCGTGATCCTCGCTTCGTTGGCGTTCGGGTTGGGTGCGGTCGCCCTGGCGGGGTACTTCACGCATCTCGAGACGGCGTACGGGTGGGGCAACCTGACACGGATGGCCGTTCACACCTCGATTGGGTTCATCCTCGTTAGCGGCGGGCTGCTGGCCCGCGTCTGGCAGCGCGACGACCTGGCCGAGTCCTGGATCCCCAGGTGGATGCCGATCCCCATCGCGATCGGCGTCCTGACGGCCTCTGTATGCCTCTGGCAAGCGTTGTCCGCGGAAGGCGCGCGGATGCGCGAGCAGTACGAGGACCTCACCTCCGTCCGCAACCTGGCGACGCTCGTGCTGATCGTGGGAATCCTGCTCGCGATCGCGCTGGCGCTCGTCGCCCACCTCGCGCAGACCGCCGGCCGCCGCGCGCGGGTGATCGCCCGGACCAACCGGGAGCTGGCGGCGCACCGCGACAGCCTCGAGGAGCAGGTGGCGGCAAGGACATCGGAGCTGCAGCGGCAGTCCATGGAGGCCAACCTCCTCCATCGCGGCGCGGAGATGGCCGCGGAGACCGATTCGTTTGACGAAGCGCTTCAGCATGTGATCGACCTGCTCTGTGAAATGACGGGCTGGCCGGTCGGTCATGTCTATGTTCCGCTTGCCGACAACGCGGGTGAGTTGGCGCCGACCACCATCTGGCACCTGGCCGAACCGCAGCGCTACCGGGTCTTTCGCGACGTCACCGAGCGCACCAACTTCGGGATCGGCGTGGGGTTGCCCGGGCGGGTTCTCGAATCGGGTGAACCCGCGTGGATAAGCAACGTGCAGATGGACGAGAACTTTCCACGCAGGATGGCCGGTGAGCTCGCCGTCAAGGGCGCCTTCGCCTTTCCCGTCAGGATCGGCGCCGACACCATTGCCGTTCTCGAGTTCTTCACCGACGACGAGATGTCACCGGATGACGGCTTGCTCCGGCTCATGCGCCACGTGGGCGCGCAGCTCGGTCGGGTCTTTGAACGCAAGCGGGCGGCCGAAGAGCTGCGGATCGCCCGCGAGGCGGCTGACGAGGCAAACCAGGCCAAGAGCTCCTTCCTTGCCAACATGAGCCACGAGATCCGGACGCCGATGAACGCGATCATCGGCATGACCGATCTCGCCCTCGATACGGAACTCACCCCAGAGCAGCGCGACTTCATGAGCACGGTTCAGTCGTCCGCCGACGCACTCCTTTCGCTGATCAACGACATCCTCGACTTCTCGAAGATCGAGGCGGGTCAGCTTAGGCTCGATCCGATTGACTTCGCGCTGCGCGACGCGGTTGCCGACACGCTCAACACGCTGGCGAACCGTGCTCACGACAAACACCTCGAGCTCGTGTACGAGCTCGATCCCGACATCCCGGACGCCGTCCTCGGGGACATCTATCGCATGCGTCAGGTCCTCGTGAACCTTGTCGGCAACGCCATCAAGTTCACGGAGGCGGGCGAGATCGCGGTCACCGTCCGGAGAGAGGATCGCGACGACGACGACGTCGGCCTTCACTTCGCCGTGCGCGACACCGGCATAGGCATTCCGGCCGAAAAGATCGAGTCGATCCTGCGGCCCTTCGAGCAGGCCGACCTCTCGACGACGCGTCGCTTCGGAGGGACGGGCCTGGGCCTGGCGATCTCCGTGCAGCTCAGCCAGCTCTTGGGTGGCAAGCTCTGGGTGGAGAGCGTGGAGGGCGAAGGCTCCACCTTCCACTTCACGGCCGTCTTCGGGCGCAGCGACAAGACATTCGCCGCCTCCGGCGACACGCCCGTGGAATCGATCGAAGGCCTGCCGGTGCTCCTCGTCGACGACAATGCCACGAACCTCCGCATTCTCGAGGAGATGATGAAGCGCTGGCGCCTGGTCCCACAGACGGCGTCGTCGGGGGCCGCCGCGTTGGAGGCGGTGGATCGGGCCGCGAATGCCGGTGAGCCATTCAAGCTAATCGTCTCGGACGTCCACATGCCGGAGATGGACGGTTTCGAGCTGTTCCAGAGAGTCCGGTCAAATCCGCTTCACGCGGAAATACCCGTGATCCTGTTGACCTCCGCGATGGACGCCGGCGATGCCGGGCGCGGGCGCGAGATGGGGGTCGCGGCGCACCTCATGAAGCCCGTGAAGCAGTCGCTGCTTCTCGACACGATCGTAAGCGTATTCTCGGGTGCGAAACCCATCGAGCGGCGCGCGGCGACGCGGCGGCCGGAGCAGGCTAGGCCTGAGCGCGTACTGCGGATCCTCCTCGTCGAAGATCACGAGGTGAACCGCAGGTTCGCGCTGCGCGCGATCGAAAAGGCAGGCCACGGAGCTGAGGTTGCCGTGAACGGGCGGGAGGCCGTTGACATGTCGGGAACCGCGTCGTACGACGTCATCCTGATGGACATCAACATGCCCGTGATGGACGGCTTGCAGGCGACGATCGCGATTCGCGGGCGGGAAACCAACACCGCCGAGCACGTCCCGATCATCGCGATGACCGCAAGCGCCATGACGGGCGATCGCGAGAAGTGTCTCGACGCCGGGATGGACGGGTACCTGGCCAAACCGGTGAAGCAGAAGTCCCTGCTCGAAGAGATCGATCGTGTGCTGAGCGCCCGGGGCTAGTCCCTTTGTTGTCGAATCGCTTCCGCGATCTCTCGGCTCAAGTCGTTGACAAGTTCGTTGAACTCCGCGATCAGCTCCTCATAGGGATGGTCTTCCTTGTCCTTGGGGGCGGCCGTCTCCCTTGAGAAGACGGACTTCCGGTTGACAAGCACCTTCTGGTTTCCATAGATAGTCCAGCGGGCGGTCAGCGTGACCGTTCCGCCGGGTGTGCCGCTGACCTGCAGCAAGCGCACGCTGACTTGGTAATCGATGTGGGTCGTCGATCTCCACGGGTGGTAGTAGATCCAATCGGTCCCGATGAGCGCGGCGAGATTCTCGCCGAGCACGTTCGCGAGGTTCTCCTCCATCGGCTCCGCCCAGCGGTGAAACTCTGCCAGCCGGAGCTCGTGCGTGCCCGTCGTCGTCAGAATGTTGGGCCGGTCGAAGCGTTGGGGAATCGTGATCGGACCGACGCCGATCACCGGCGCGTCCTCGGGGGACTGCGTCGCCCGCTCTGCCTCCGGAATCGGTTTCAGGTAGTAGAACCTGGACGCCTTCGAACTGCCGCAGCCCGCGAGACCGGCCAAGAGAATCGCCAATGTGAGTCGTTTCATCAGTGTTTCCCCTTCTTGCCGCCGAGCACACTTTCGGGATGCCGCTCCAACTGGTCGGCGAGCTCGCCGATGGCGCGGGCCGCGACACCGATCTCCTTCAACGCACGGTTGAGTTCGACGACCGTGCGCGAATCCTCCGCCGTGAGCGCCTTGATGTTGGCGAACGTACGCTTCGCATCGACGAGCGCCGCCTTTGCCTCGGCCACCGCCTCCTCTACTTGCTTGCTCACAGGCTTGATCTCGGGCTCGAGGGTATCCCCGACCTTCTTCCAGCTCACCAGCGTTGCGTCGAGCGAGGCGACGGCCTCGTCGATCTTTCCCTCCGCGCGCTCGACTGTGTCCTTGATCTGCGTCAGCGTCGCCGTCGCCTCGGCGAACGTCGCCTTCGCCTCGGCGAATGTCCCCTCAACGTTGTCGACGAGAGGACCGATGCGCTTGTTGAGCCGGCCCCCGAATTCCCTGTATTCGTCGAGCAGGGGGCCGATCCTGTCGGTGGCCGGCGTGAGGTGGTCGTTGATGTAGACGTGGAGATCATCGAGAGCCACGTCGAGCCTGTCCGCCACGGTTTCGAATTTCTTCATGAAACCGGTTTGAATCGTCGGCATCTCGGGCACCGTCTCTTCGATCGCGACAAGGCGCGGCGGCCCGACCTTCTCTGGGTCGTAGAAGTTCAGCTCGACCTGAAGCTGCCCGGTCACCATGCTCTCGACGGATAGGGTCGCCCGCAGCCCTCGTTTGTGAATGAGAACCTCCTCTATTTTCCGTCTCGCCTCGCCTTCGCCGATCTCCGCGAGGCCTTGGATCTTGTTGGTATCGACCTCGAAGTAGACGGGCGTTCGTCCGGTGAGATTGTCCTTGTCGAAGATGACCGCGAAGTCGACGACCTCGCCGATCCTGACCCCGTTGAAGAGGACGCTCGACCCGATCCGCAGGCCCTTCAAGGACTCATCGAAGTAGGAGACCCACAGGCGCCGCTGCTTGAAGAAATCTCCGCCACCGAAGGCGACGATCATCGCGATCGCCAAGGCGCAGGCCACCAGGACAAAACCGCCGATCAACGTGGGATTGGCTTGCTTGCTCATGTCTCACTCCTCCCCGCGCGTCAGAAACGTGCGGACCATGGGAATGTCGCTCTCGTCGCGGAGCGTCTTCGGATCCCCCTGCGCGATCATCGTCCGCGTCTCCACATCCAAGTAGACCGAGTTGTCGGCGATGCCGAAGATGCTCGCCAACTCGTGCGTGACGACGACCATCGTCGTGCCGAGGCTGTCACGAAGCTCCAGGATGAGGTCGTCCAGGCGGCGCGAGCTGATCGGATCGAGGCCCGCCGACGGCTCGTCGAAATAGAGGATCTCCGGGTCGAGCGCCATGGCGCGCGCGACGCCCACGCGTTTCTGCATCCCCCCGCTGATCTCGGACGGGTAGAAATCCTCGAACCCGGCCAACCCGACCAAAGCCAGCTTCAGCGACGCAATCTCGCGCATCTCCTTGGGCTTCAGGTCCGTGTACTCCCCCAGAGGGAGCATCACGTTCTCCGCCAGCGTCATGGAGCTCCACAGCGCGCCGCTCTGGTACATGACGCCGAAGTGCTGCATCATGCGCAGACGGTCGGGCTCCGGCGCCTCCCAGAAGCTCTCGTCGCCATAGAAGATCTGTCCCTTCGCCGGCGCCTTTAGGCCGACGAGATGGCGCATCAGCGTGCTCTTCCCGCAGCCGCTCCCACCCATGATGATGAACACTTCGCCGCGCGCGATCTCGAACGTCAGGTCGTGCTGGATGACGAAGTCGCCGTAGGCCATCGTCAGGTCCTTCACCGTCACCTGTGCTTCCGGCTCCCTCATGGCTAGATACCCAACACCGTCAAGATCACGTTGATCGCCGCGTCCGAGCAGATGACCAGGACGATGCTGGTCACAACCGCCGACGTCGTCGCGGCTCCAACCGAGGCGGCGCTTCGGCCGCACTGCATGCCGCGTAGGCAACCGGCGAACGCGACGATGACGCCGAAAACGGAGGCCTTGACGACACCGACCGCCACGTCGGTGACCGTGACCGAGTCGATGAGCTGCTGGAAGTAGATCGTGAGACTGATGCCGAGCATGCTCGCCACGAGCGCACCCCCCAGGGCCCCGAGGACGATGGCGTAGAGACAGAGCAGCGGCATCATGAGGGCCAACGCCATCATGCGCGGCAGGACGAGGAACTCCATGGGCGAAATCGCCAGCGATTTGAGCGCATCGATCTCCTCGTTCACGGTCATCGTCCCGAGCTGGGCGGCGAACGCGGCGCCGGTGCGTCCCGCCATGATGATGGCCGTCATCACCGCTGCCATCTCGCGCGCCATGCCGATGCCGACGAGGTTGGCGACGTAGATCTCGGCGCCGAACTTCTGGAGCTGCGTCGCGCCGATGAAGCCCAGGATCAGGCCGATGAGGAAACCGATCAACGAGACGATCCCCAGCGCCTGGGCGCCGCACTCCTGGATCGTCAGCGTGAAATCGGAGCGCCGGAAACGCGCCTTGCCCCGAGCCAGCCTGACCATCGCGATCCCAACCTCACCCGTGAAGGTGACCATCGCCTTGGCGTCGGCGGCGAGACGAATGACCCTGACGCCGAGACGCGCAATCAGGGATCCGTGGCCCTCCCCCGGGCGTGTCTCCGCCTCGGGAACGGCGGTGGCGAGCGTGATGAGACGCCGCACGCCATCGGGGAAGCCACTCTGGTCCGCCTCAATGTCGCGCCGGCCGCACTCGACGAGCACTTTGAGCAGGAAGGACACGAGCGCACTGTCCCAGGCCGCGATGCTCCCGGTGTCGAACGTCAGTCGTCGGGTTGCCCCGGACTCGATCTGCTCCGTAACGATGACGGCATCGGGAAGGCCGTCGCGCATGCGCCAGCTTCCCTCAAGCCGAACCTCGAGCGTTGCGTTGTCCGGCCGGGCAAAAGAGATCTGCTCGGTCACGCGTGAATCTGGGGCGCAGTATTGGTGAAATGGAGAGCGCCCGCAAGGTCGAAAAGCCCGAGCGGACGCCACAAAGTCACAACAGCAGGATTACGCCACCGGCGATCGTCAAGAAGATGTTCGCGAACGCGTACGCGCCGGTGTAACCGAGCGCGGGGATCGAACTGTTGGCTTCACGCGTGACGATGCTCAAGGAAGCGCCGCTGGTCATGGAGCCCGTGATGGCGCCGAGCAACAGCACAGGGTTGATCCTCAGGAACTTCGAGCCGAAGAGATATCCCACCAGGACGGGTACCGCCGTCACGACCAGGCCGGCCAGGAACATCTTCGGCCCGGTCTCGGCCAGCGTCTCCAGGATCCCCGAACCGGCGCGCAGCCCGACGCCCGCCATGAAGATCAAGAGCCCAAGCTCCATGAAAATCCACCGCGCCGCGCCGGGCACGCGCCCGAACCTCGGGTGCAGCGCCCGCAGGTATCCGATAAGCAGGCCCGCGGTGAGCAGGCCGCCAGCCGAGCCGAGGCCGATGGAGAGGCCGCCGATCGTCACGGAGAGCGTGCCGACAAACAAGCCCAAGGCAATCCCGATCGCGAACGTCGTCAGGTCGGTCTGTTCCGCGGCGCCCTCGACGTGGCCGATCGTATCGCCCAGCGCTTTGAGACGCGCAGCGGGCCCGGTGACGTGCAGCACGTCACCGGCCTGAAAGGAGATCGTCTCTCCGAACGGAACGTCGACACCCAGTCGCTGTATGCGCGACAGGAAGCAACCGTACTCCCGGACCCCCTGCTCGGGCGTGAACGTCAGCTCCTTGACCTTGGATCGGAGCGCAACGACGCGGCAGGACTCGATGTGCACGTCGAGAAGCTCGTGGTCGGCGATCTCGGGGCCGACCGGCGCGGACATGAGCGCGTCCAAGCGCCCGACGACACAGACCTCATCGTCCCGCTCGAGCATCGTTTCGAGGCTCGGTTCGATCATCTCGCCTCGGCGACGGAGCTTCTCGATCGTTCCCTTGCCCGGAAACAGCGCGTGCATCTCTCGGATCGTCTTGCCGATGTATTCGTCGACCGTGACGCGATAAGCCCGCGCCCGAATGTCCGCGAGCCCGAAGACGCGATCCTCGACGCCGCCCTTGCGACCGGCCTCGAGCTTTGCGGCCTCGGCGGCCAAATCGATGCCCAGGATGCGCGGCAGGAAGCGAATGATCAGGATGAGGCCGATGAGACCGAAGATGTACGTGATCGCGTACCCGGTCGAGATGTTCGTCAGCAGCTGATCGGCGTCATAGCCCTCGGGGATGGGCACCTTGCCGCCGCGCACCGCGTCTTGGGCCGCTGCCAGCGTCGGCGAGCTGGTCAGCCCACCCGCGAGGAGGCCGGCGGCCGCGCCCGGTGCGAGTCCGAGAGCCTTCGCGAATCCCAATGCCAGAAGAAAGCCGGTGCTCCCGACGACCAGGGCCAGCGCGAGGTATCTGAGGCCATCCTGGCGCAACACGCTGAAGAAGCTCGGGCCGGCCTGCAGGCCCACCGAAAAGATGAACAGCACGAATCCGATCGTTTGTGCCGCCGACGAGAACTCGTACCCGAAATGACCGAAGGCGAGGCCGACGAACAGCACTCCCGAAACCGTGCCCAACTCGATGCCACGGACGTTTGCCCTGCCGACCAGGCTTCCCAGACCCAGCACGGCGAAAAGCAAGGCGGCAGGACTGCCACGTATGAACCCGTCGAGAGTTTCGAGCATTGCCGGTCTCCGAGCCGCGTCTATGGTCGGTCGGCGGATTCTGACTCATGATGCAACTGTGGGCAAGGGGTATTCCTGGCGGATTGTCCAGTGGATACGATGGCCGTCCAGATCACGTTAACGAAAGGGCGTCCGCCATGAAGCAAGAGAAATGCTGCTGCGTCACACTCGCGTTTCGACGAGCGGGGCTCGCCGCCATCGCGATGGTTCTTGTTGCGAACGTGGGAGGCTGTACCCATACGCAGGGACCTGCGCTCGTGGTCAACTCGCACATCGCCTACAACAAGGCGGTTAGCCAGGTCCTCCAAGAGGAGCTCTTGCTCAACATCGTTCGACGCCGGTACATGGAAGCGCCGCAGTTTCTGAACGTCTCGAGCATCAGCTCGAACTTCACGACATCGAAGACCCTCGGCGCAGGGGCGACGATCGCGGAATGGGGTGACGCCAACATCTCGGGCGGCAGCATCGACGGGAGCGTGACGTTCTCCGATTCGCCCACGATCACGCTTACGCCAAGACAAGGCGAGGACATCGCGAGCCAGTTACACGAGCCCCTCAAAGTTTCTGTCGTCGCGGACCTCGTGACCGCAGGTTACCCGGTCGATACCGCACTCAATATTCTGGTCGAGGGCATCAACAGCCTCCGCGGTCCGGACCTCAGATTCGACAACTTCCGGCCCGGATCCCCGGAGTGGCGCGAGGCCATCGCCTTGATCGGCAAGTTCTACGCTGACGGCGATCTGGTCGTCGACCGGTTCCGGTGGAACGACCCCTACAACTCATACGCGTACCCTGCCGCGTCCATCACGCCGGAGATGTGGATCACGACGCTCTCCACCGGTGCTCGTCGCTGGAAGAGTTATGACGGCGGCGAGACGTTTTACTTCACGACCCACGAGATGACGCCGGCCATCTGGCTGGAACCGAGCGCCCGTCAGTCAGCGGATGGGCAGCGGCTCATGAAGCTCCTCAACGTTCAGCCCAACGTCCAGAAGAAGATCTGGATCATGGAGCCGGCGCGAGTCGTCCGCGGAGCGGACCTTGCGGATCAACCCAACACACCGAGACCTACGGTCAAGCTCCGGATGCGCTCGCTCTACAACGTAATCAATCTCTACGCGTACGGCGTGGACGCCCCCCCCGAGGACGAACTGCAGGGCCGCACAACCGACTTGAGCTCATTCCAGGACGCTGTCGAGAAGGGTGAGATCGAAGACCTCTCGAAGCGGTTCGCCATCAAGTACAGCGACGGCCCTCCGGAATCGGCATTCCAGGTGGTTCGATATCGGGACCTTTGGTTCTACATCGACGACCAAGACATGTTGTCGAAAATGAGCTTCAACGCGCTCTACGACCTCTGGCAGCTCTCCATCAAGGCGCCGAGCAGTCAGCCGGCTCCGGTCACGACAATCCAGGTCAATTGAAAGCGCGTGAGCCCAGACCTCGCCGGAAGAAGCACGCGCTCTACGAGGCGCAATTGCATAGAATCTCCACCCGCGTCGCGGAGCCCGGGACGGCTCGCCGCGGAGTAGCAACGCAGCAGGAGGTCGAGGGATGCGAGAGAGAATGAGATCACTGTTTCCCCTGTTCGTGGCGGCCTTGGCCGCGGGATGCGCGTCGACAGAAGCGCCCACCCGGGCCGAGATTTCCCACGAGGTCGTCGTGGAGTCGACCGTGCAAGCCGTAAACGCAGAGACGCGCGAGATCACGCTCCAGCGAGAGGACGGAACGAAGGTGGTCGTGATCGCCGGTCCGCAGGTGCGTAACTTCGCTCAGATCGCCGTCGGCGATACGGTCAAGGCGCGCTATCGCGTGTCGGTGACCGCGCAGCGCCTGAAACCGGACGAAGCGGGGCCGGAGCCGACCGCCGAGTTGGCTGTCGGCTTGGCCGAAGAGGGGAGCAAGCCCGGCATCGACGTCGGAGCGGGTGTTGAGATGACGGTGACCGTCGAGAGCGTCGACACCAAGCAGCACATCGTCGTGTTCAAGGGCAAGGGGCGGCCGGCGGGCGAGTTGCACAGCGTGCGTGCCGAGCGCGACGAAGGCCGACGCTTCATCGCCGGGCTCAAGGTCGGTGATCGCGTGAAGCTCTCATACACCGAGGCGATCGCGATCACTGTCGAGGAGTAGCTTCCGGATCTCCATTCGGAATCACATTCGCACGACGCGGCGCGCCTTCCAGCCGCGCGGGCTTTGCGCTACTTCGCCGCGGGGTAGACGCGCTTCCAGTCTCGCTTCATGTCGACGACGAGCCAGCCGCGCGCGGGAGCCTCGTCGAGCGCCCTGTCCAGCTTGCCCACGTGCGAATTGCGGTCGTAAGCCCACTCCCGGCGTGCGTCGGTGTGATGGACGATCAGGGAGAAGCGCGGGCCCTCGCCGGCCGTCGTCCATTCGAGCATCTGGAAGTCGCCATCGGAGTTGCCGGCCGAGAAGATGGGCCGACGGCCGATGAACTTGTGGATGGCCACCGGCTTGCCCGCCTGGTCGTCGAAGAAGTCGATCTCGGGCAGCCGCACGAGCACAGGAGCGCCCTTGCGCAACTCGTGCCTGACCTTGATGCTGCTACCGACGACCTGTTCGGGTGGAATCCCGTAGACCCGCTCCGTGAACGGGCGCATGAACTCGATGCCGCCGCCGGAGACGATGTAGGTCTTGAAACCGTTTTGCCTCAGGTAGTCCAACAGCTCGAGCATGGGCTGATACACCAGCTCGGAATAGGGGCGCTTGAAGCGCGGGTGCTTGGCGGTCGCCAGCCAGTCCTTGACGATGCGCTCGAACTGTTCCGTGGTCATGCCCGCGTGCGTCGCCATGACCAGCTGAAGCACCGACTTCTTCCCGCCGGCGAGCGCGGCATCCATGTCCCCTTCCAACACTCCCTTGAAGGGCTGCTGCTCTTTCCACTCGGGATGTTCGCCGGCCAGCGCCTTGACGCGGTCGATGGCGAACAGCAACTGGAAATAGAGCGGCTTCTCCGACCAGAGCGTGCCGTCGTTGTCGAAGGTGGCGATGCGCGCTGCGGGCACGACGTAGTCCCTGCCGCCCTCTTTCGTGACGCGGCGCACGAAATCGACGACCGCTTGTTTCGCCGGGCCGTCGTTCCACGACGCCAGGGTGTCGTCGGCCGCGGCCTGCGGCGACCGGCAGCCCGAGACCGAAACAAAAAGAGCAAGGAGGGCGCCGCAGATGTGGCGCCCTCCGGGATTCAAATTAGCCACCACGGCCCTCGGTGAGTTTTTCCATGACCCGCTCGAACGCGAAGCTCGCGGCCTTCTGGCGCGGCGGGTACTCCTTGAACGTCTCAAGGAACTCTCCCACGATGACCTGGGCCGGCGTGAGCAGGTAAACGCGATCGATAAGCCACTCGTAGTACAGGTTCGAAGTCCGGTCCGCCCGCTCGTACGGGTCGCGACGCAGATTGAAGATCTTGGGGACGCGCAGGACCGTGAAGGGATTGGCCCACAGCAACAGCGTTCCCGTGGCGCGCTGCTCCAAGAAGACCACCTTCCAGTCCTCGTAGCGCAGGCATGCCAGATCGCCGTCGTCGGTGAAGTAGAAGAACTCCTTGCGCGGGCCCTTCTTGGCCGCGCCGGTCAGATGCGGCAGGAAGTTGTAGCCGTCAAGATGGACCTTGTAGTCGCGACCCATGGCCTTGTGGCCCTTGAGCAACTTGGCCTTGACATCGGCGTCGCCCGCAGCAGCCACGAACGTGGGCAGCCAGTCCATGTGGTGCATGATCTCGTTGGAGACCGAGCCCGCCTTGATCTTGCCCGGCCAGCGAACCATCGCCGGCACCCGGTAGGCGCCCTCCCAGTTGGTGTTCTTCTCGCTGCGGAAGGGTGTCGTGCCCGCGTCCGGCCACGTGTTCTGGTGGGGACCGTTGTCGGTGCTGTAGAAAACGATCGTGTTGTCGGCGATGCCGAGGTCGTCCAGCACCTTGAGGAGCTGGCCGACGTGCATGTCGTGCTCGACCATGCCGTCGGAGTACTCGTCCTGGCCGGAGATGCCGCGTAGCGACTTCTTGACGTGGGTCCGGAAGTGCATGCGCGTGCCGTTCCACCAGCAGAAAAACGGCTTGCCCGCCTTGTGCTGCCGCTTGATGAAGTCGATCGCCGCGGAGATCGTCTCTTCGTCGATCGTCTCCATGCGCTTCTTGGTCAACGGGCCGGTGTCCTCGATCGTCCCGCCGGCGAAGGACTTGATCACGCCCCTCGGTCCGAACCGCTTGCGGAAATCCTCGCCCTTCGGGTAGTCCTCGTTCTCCGGCTCCTCCTCGGCGTTTAAGTGATAGAGGTTGCCGAGGAACTCGTCGAAGCCGTGGTTCGTCGGCAGGTGCGCGTCCTTGTCGCCCAGGTGGTTCTTGCCGAACTGCCCCGACGCGTAGCCGTGCGCCTTGAGCAATCCTGGGATCGTGGGGTCTTCTTTCTGCATGCCCAGGTCCGCGCCTGGGAGGCCGACCTTGCTGAGGCCCGTGCGAAAGACGCTCTGCCCCATGATGAAGGAGGAGCGTCCCGCCGTGCAGCTCTGCTCGGCGTAGTAGTCGGTAAAGATCATGCCCTCCTTGGCGACACGATCGATGTTGGGCGTGCGATAGCCCATCACGCCCTTCGTGTAGGCGCTGATGTTGCCCTGGCCGATGTCATCGCCCCAGATGACGAGGATGTTCGGCTTTTTGTCCTGCGCCGAGGCAACCCCGGAAAAGGCAACGAGAATAGCCACGCAACAAACGCACGTCCGTACG
Source organism: Planctomycetota bacterium (assembly GCA_036443405.1). Taxonomy (GTDB): domain Bacteria; phylum Planctomycetota; class PLA2; order PLA2; family PLA2; genus JAZFYD01. The sequence goes on along the minus strand of JAZFYD010000249.1, from coordinate 13,824 downwards.
AATCCGCTCATGTCGGCACTCCTTTTGTGGAGGGCCGTTTTACTATCGCGCGCGGCCGTGCGCAAAGGCGAACCGTGGGAAGAATGGCCGCAGTGGAGCCGGACCGCGCGGGAGAACGAGCCACAACGGGGCCCGACCTGTCGACCGAGGCCTCCTCGTGCGGCGCTTCTCGCCGCGCAGGTACAGGGTGGCCCTCTAGGGGCGCGTGTAATCGTCCGTGTCGCCTCCGAGGTCGTCGATGGAGTCGATGACCAGCTGCAGGATGTAGAAGAAGTTGTGAGCCCAGGCCCCGGGTTCCTTCTGGCTGTGCTGGTAGTTATGGGTGGCCCTCAGCAGGTCACCGTCCCAGTCCGTGTAACGGTTCCCGAAGTTGTTCTCGCCCGCGTCGCATGTTCCGTTGTTGTTCGTGTCCTTGAAGTAGTACGGGAAGGTGTCCGGGCAATGGACGATGGGATCCTGGGCGCGCGTCTGGCCCTCCGATCCGGTACCCGTGTTCTCCGCGTAGTCCTGGATCGCGAGGAGTAGCGCCGCGGCGATCGGTTGCAACTCGTCGTTGAGGATCTCGTTGCCGGCGCCCGAGCCGGGGAAGAGGCCGTTGCCGTTGTAGTCGTCGTTCCGGTTGCGCCGGATGTTCTTCACGTCCGTCAGTGGCGATCCGTCCAGATCCTGGTGACAGCCGTTGCACGTGTTGAGGTTGTCGTTCGGCAAGAAGGTGTGCTGGGTGTTCAGCGGGCTGTGGCAGAAAACGCAGGCCGACGACTCGGCACTGAAGTGTCCGAACTTCGCCCGATACGTGTTCCCGTCGTACTCGTAGCCGACCATCGCGTCCGTGCCGAACAGCGTCGCCGCGGCGGCGAGGTTGTGGATGTTCAGGAAGCCGAGCGGGTTGGCCGCAGGATCGTCGATGAAGGCATCGATCGCGTCGTCGATGTCCTTTTTCGACGTGCGGCCCTGGTGGCACTGGATGCAGGTGTTGGCCTGCATCTCGGGGTCGTCTGTCGGCGTCCCCGGATCGAGCATCGGCGTCATCTTGCCTCCGGGGAACGTGACCTGGAGGATACGCCGCGTCTCGAACGTGTTGAACGTCGTGTGGCAGACGGCGCATTCGAACCCGTTTGAAGCCGGCTGGTCGCCGGTTCCGCCGGTTTCGAGGAACTGCTCAAGACCTCTCGAGGCGCTGTGGCACTTTGCGCACGACGCCGGCACCGTACCCGAGCTGTCCCAGTGCCGGAACGCCTCCTCCGTGGAGTCGAAGTGGCCGCGGTCGTTCCGGTCCGCGGCGGAGACATCAATCTTGTTCGTGATCGCCATGTTCAGGTCGTCGATCCCGTCGCGCAGACACTGGATCATGAACTTGGCGTTGTGGGCGTACGCGCCGCCGTCGCGCTCGGCGTAGTTGTAGTTGTAGGTCGCCTTCAGCAGGCGCGGCGTGAACATCGAGAACGAAGTCGTCTCGCCCGTGTCGACGATGCCGTTGTCGTTATCGTCGTTGCGCCAGCGGCCGTCGTATGCGATCGCCTGGCCGACGACCTCGCGGGCGTACTCCTGGATCGCGGCGAGGAGCAGCGCCTTCACCCCTTCGACTTCGAAGTACACGCCCTCGATGAGGTTGCCGTCGCCGTCGTAGTCCCGGGTCTTCGACGACTCCATCCGGATGTCGCGGAGGTCTTGCATGGTCGAGACGTTGTGGCATTGCGCGCAGTCGTTCAATCGGATGTTGGTCCCGTGCGGCTCGTGACAGCCCTGGCAGTTGTCGTAGCCGGGAACGTGACGCCACAGGATGTCGTACCGTTCACCTGCGTAGACGTACGCGCCGCGGGCGAGCCCGGCGTAGAACGTGGCCGCGCCGGGCAGATAGTGCACGTCGATCGCACCTACTCCGGGCATGACGGTGTCGTCGTCGGCGGGCGCAGCGCCGGCGATCGCGTCGTCCACGGTTACCGTCGAGGCCCGGCCCTGGTGGCACTCCATGCAAGTTGCCTCGCGCCCGAGTGCGTCCGGCGCGAAATTGTTCGGAATCACGGCGCCGCTCGGAAACGCCATCGTGTCCCATCCGGCCGAGGCCGCATTGTGGCAGGCGGCGCACTCCACGGTGGACCCGATCGCGGCGGCTTGGTCCACCTGTCCCGGCGTGGAACCGTCGTCTCCGAGGAAGTCTCGGAACCCGTGGGTCGAATGGCACTTCGCGCAGGAGGTCGAGATCGGGCCCGTCCAGCGCGCGAAGGCCTCGGACGTGATGTCGTTGTGCGGGGAGTTGCCCCACTCGTCCTCGAAGGGCGCGCCGGTGCCGGGAACGGCGCTCACGGTCACGAGCAGGCTACCGAGAGCGCTCGTACGGTTCCCCGTGGCGGTGATCATGGCCTGGCCGGTGGCACGCCCGGTGACTACGCCGGACTGGTCGATGCCCGCGACTACGGGGTCCGAGGTCGACCAGAGATATCCGGTGTCGCTGGCGTTCCTCGTCGTCGCGGTTAGCTGCTCGGTCCGCCCGAGCGTGACGGCGGACTGGCCGGAAACTACGACCACCGGAACCCCAACGTTGTCGTCGTTGCAGCCCGGGAGAAACAACGCGAGGCCTGCGAGCATGAGTGAAAGCCGCATGGTCACCCTCCGTTCATTCAATATCCGCGAGCGGGAAGTCGTTCGCGAACTCGCGTCCGGTGATCTGTGAGTAGGTGCGCTGGAGCAGCTGTACGGCGTACTTCGTGTTGTGAATCCCCGCGGACCCGTCGTTGACGTTGAAGTTGTAATTCCAGACCGCCTGCCGCAGTTCGGGCGTCGTCAGCGAGAGGTCGGGATCGATGTCGACCTCCGTATTCGCGCCGCCGGGCCGGTCCAGCGCGTTGTTCACGTCCGCGGCCCGCAGCGCCTGGAACAGGATCTCGATCAGGCTGCGCACCTCGGTCTGAACGCCGCGCGCCACGCCGTCCCCGTCATAGTCCTTGCCGATGTTCCGGTCGAAGGTGCTCAGCCCGGCGTGGCAGCGGTCGCAGTTGCCGATGGCCAGTTCCTCGGCGTTGATCCGCAACACGAGCGCATGCTCGCCCATCTCGTCCGGCCGCGTGGAGGCGCCCGACGGCGCCATGTGGCAGATCACGCAGGAATCCGGGGTGTCGGAATCGTTCGGATCCCCCGTGAAGGAGCGCAGCCGCATGACCGTCGTTGCGTGGAACGAGCTGGAGAAGCTCATGCCGTACTCGACGGCTCCGCGCGTGGCGATCATGTTGGCGTGGACCGCGAACGTGAACCGGTGGCTCGTGGCCGTGTGCGCTAGCGGGTCGGCGACCGTGCTCTGATGGCACGTGCCGCAAGCGGCGGCGCGCCCGAAGTTGAATTCGCCTCGGGACGTGAGTTGCACGTTGCCGAAGATGCGTAGGCGGGGCTCGTTCCGGTTGCTGTGAGGCTCGTGGCAGGCGCCGCAGGTCGCGCCGACCGCGCCGGGCGGATCTGCCTCGAACGCCTGGCCGCGCGTCTCGCGGATGAATCCGCGGCCCGTGTGGCACCTCTGGCAATCCTCGCGGGCCAGCACGAACGAGAACGGTTCGGCGGAGTGGGGCGAGTTCCTCCACTGGGTAGCCGAGCCGGGGTGGCAACCCTGGCAGACGCCCGCCCGCAACGAGTTGGCGATGTTGCGCGGGTCGCTGTTGTGCTCGCTTCCCGGGCCATGGCAGCGTTCGCAGTTCGCGTGGCCGGAGTTCGCAACATCGTTGGCGCGCGCGACGTGGCACGGTGTGCAGGCTGCGGCTGAGATGGAAGTGCCTGCGGTGATCCGCCGGGTCTCCGATGCCGAGCTGCCGTCGCTGAACGTGATGTCCGCGGAAACCAGATACCGTCCGTCGACATCGGGAACGAACATCGGCTGCGCCGCGAACGGATTGTCGAGCGCCGCCGTGGAGCCGTCGGGCGTTTGGAGGGTCCAGCCGAATCCGACAGCGCCCGACGCGGTCCACTCGAACTGGGTCGCGCTGCCCGTATCCACGGTGTCGCGGAACGCGTCGGTCTCGATCCGGCCCTCGGTCTGGGCCTCGAAGGGCGTAGGGTCGAGCAGGATCGGGAACGCCGGATTGTCATGCGAGCAGGCGGCGCCCCACAGAGCGACGCCTAGCCAGATGCACAACAGCCGGTTTCTCATCGGTGGCAGCTCCGGCACCGTCCGCCGCTGTCAAAATGGGGCACGACGAGATGACATTGCTCGCAACCGCTCGGATCCGTGGACGTGTTGTGAACCTGGTCTGCGGGCAGCGGCGTCGCCTGAAGATGGCCGAGGGTCTGCTTGTGACAGGTAAAGCAACCCGTGGCGGTCAGCGGCTCGTGACACGCCATGCAGTGCGACTGCTGGCCGGTGCCCCACTGGCCGCGATGGCTGATCGGCTCTTGCTGCTGGTGGCAGCGCACGCAGGAGTCCTGCTTGTGGCAGACCATGCAGCTCGCGCGCTCGATCTCCGCCGCGATGCCGTGCAACCGCCGCTCGAAGGGCCGCGTGTGCGACTTCGGCTTCGCGACCTGGTGGCAGCGCACGCAGCTCTGCCGCTCGTGGCACAACGAGCAGGAGACCTGGTCCCAGGGCGAATCCCACGAGTCGAGGTCCGTACCGTGGGTGTTCTTGAAGGCGCGGGTCCGGTGCGACTTCGGCTGCACCGCCTTGTGGCAGGAGTTGCAGTTCTGCGGAACCTCGTGACAGATCGCACAGCTCTCTCCGCGGCCGTTGCGCCAGAGCCGCGGCGCGGCATGTCCGTGGTTGTTCTTGAACGCGCGGTCGTGGCTCGGCGGGCGCTTGGACTGGTTCGTCTCGGTATGGCAAGTTGCGCACGCGTTGCTCGCGCCGCGCTGCGTATGGCAGCCCATGCAGGTGTTCATCAGCGGCAGCGGCGCGGGGCGGGGGAACGCCGTCTCGAGCGGTTCGCCGTGGCAGTCGGCGCACGAGACGTCGGACTTCCCGTGGGACTTGTGGTTCACGACGATGTCGTACCAGTAGGCCGGCCGCGTGAAGCGGTAGCCGCCGTCGCCTTGTTTCGCCGCGTCGAAGTAGGCGCGGACGGCCTCGCTCTCGGCCGTCAGATCCTCCTCATGGCACTCGAAGCAGGTCTCCGCCGCGGGTATGACCGGCGTGCCGGTCTCGTCGGGGTCGTGGCAGTCGGCGCAGACCAGGTCCCGGGAGAGATGCAGTGCGTGATTCACCGTCGGCCGCGGAGGCTCGGGCTCCGCCGCGGGGCGGTTCGCCTGGCGGTTGCACGCGGCGACCGCGAGTAGAAGAGCGAGGAGTACGCGGAGCCGCTCCATCAGAACCTCAAAGTCACCCGCAAGCCGAGAGTAGTATAGGTCGCGAACCGATCGTCGTCGATCTCAACGAAGCCCTCCACGGTCGTGTTCTGCTTGAACTTCCACTGTGTACGGAACCAGAAGGACCAGACGTCCTCGTGCTCCGTGTCGCGGAAATAGTCGTACTTCCAGAGGGAGTAGTCCAGTCCCGTGCTGAGCGTCAAGTCCACTTGCAGCCGGTAGTCCAGGCTGCCGCCGACGGCGTGGGTCTCGTTCTGATCGGTGCTGTAGCCGGTCGCCGTGAACGTCGCGTCGAGCTTGCCTTGCTCCAGATCGAGGCGCGTGAAGGTGAAGTAGTAGTTGACGTACTCGTGGTTGAAGAGGCTCTCGATGCCGTCGTCGAGCAGCGTCCGGTAGGAGAGGCCCGCTTGGGCGATCCACTTCGGATCACGGTAGGTGACGCGGCCGGTGAGGCGTCCGAAGGGCTCGTAGGAGCCGAGCATCGGCACATACGGCGTGAGGTCGTTCACGACGTCAATGAGCCGTTCGAACATCTGATACCACTCCCCTAGCACGGTCCACTTGCCGTCGTCGGTGCGCCAGCGACCGCGCAGGTGGAGTTCGTTCAACTGCCAGTTGAGCGTCGAGAGCCGTCCGAACAGGCTCAGCCGCTTGTCTTCGGTCCGGTGCCAGATAGTCGCTCCCATCCAGTCGTCGTCGAACTGCTCCGCCGGCAGCGAGACCGGCTGCGAGACGGGATCGACGACGGGGTCGTTGATGCCCTCGAACTCCTCGGAGATGTGCAGATATTCGAGCCGCCAGCGCGTCCGCGGGGTCTCGATCTGGCCCTTGAAGACGCCGCCGACGAGCCAGTTCCCGTTGCGGTTGTTGTTGTCCCCAAACCGGACGGGTACGCCGCCGACGAGGTAGGCCTGCAGTCCGGGCGACGTATCCTTCAGATCGAGGTCAAGGCGTCCGCCGTCGAAGTGCATCCAGGTGCCTTCCTCGTAGAACATGCGTCCGAGCCTCCCGTTCACGTTGCCCTTGGACTCGGTTTGCACGTACAGCTCGTAAAGGCGGCCGTTCACCGCGCCGCTGAACGTGTCCCACGTGTTGTACAGAAGATCGCCAACGTCGGATCCCGATTGCGCGACGAGCCGCCCGTTCACACGGACGCGACCAGGGAGGTCGCCGCCCTTGTGGACGAAGTCGGCTGCTAGATCCAAGAACCAGATGAATTTGTTCTCCCCGTCCGCGTTTTGGTACCGCCAGCGATTGTTGAGGTAGCCCTCGACTTCCCACTCGAGTGCCTTCTCCCGCCCGGTTTCCATCGCTGCCAGCTCTTCCTCGGTGGAGACGCCCTCGACGGTGTCCACCTCGGCGGCGTCCGTCGCCGGCGTCTCGGTGTCCACGGGTTCCTCCTGCGGGGCGTCGTCCTGGGCCCACGCCGTAGAACAACTTCCGCCTAGAGCGAGGAGAACGAACGCCAGCACGCGCGCCATTCCTACTCCCTAATGAACAGAATGAGGAGCGTGAGCGCGATGCCCACGATCATCACCAGAGCCCCCAGGAGCCGAGCCCGCCAGATCGTGCGGCGATCCGGCGGCTCTTCCTTCCGCTCTTCGTACGCTCCGGAGCTGACCAGCCTCTCGTATTCGAGCGGTCGCTCCGCCTTGAAAGTCTCTTCCGTGATGCTCCCCGTGAAGACGTAGGTTTCGAGCGGGAAGCGCTCGGGGCGCAGGTTCGACTGATACATGTGGACCGTAAAGCTGAACCCGACCGCGATGAGCGCCTCGTGGCCGTGGACGACGACCGCGAAATTGAGCATCCAGCCGGGCACGATCCGCGTCATGGTCTCCGGGAACCAGAGCAGAATGCCGGAGGCGCCGATGACCATCATCCCCCACACGATTGCCCAGAAGTGGAACTTCTCCCAGTAGGTCCACCTGTCGAAACGCGGTTTGGGGCGCAAGAACAGGAACCAACCCAGGTTCTGGAAGAAGTCCTGGAAGTCCTTCCAGCGGGGCAGCATCGTGCTCGGCCCGGTCAGGAGCTCCTTCAACCCGCTGGCCAGGATCAGCTTGACGATGTAGATCAGGTAGACGATCGAGCAGACGAACAGAGTGAACGCCGCGAGCCGGTGGATCGTGCCGGCCACGACGATCCCGCCGAAAAACTCCATGATGCTCGTTGCCCACGCGCGGTCGGAGAAGTGGAGTGGCAGTCCCGTAAGCGCAAGCAGTAGGAACGCCGACATGAAAAACGCGTGCAGCGTCACGTACAGCTTGGACCAGCGGCGTACGTAGCCGATCTTGGTGTTACGCAAGGGCCGCTCGCCTGCGGCGAGGGAGCGCACGAACCAGAGCAGTGTGTGGATGCCGAAGAAGCCGAAGGTCCCGATCAGGAGCCAGACCATGGCGGACTCGATCAGGTGCAACGCTGGATAGTTCTCCGCGTCCGTCGGGTCCGCGTGCACGTCATACTGCACGAAACTGGAGTGGGCGTTCTCGTGGCACTCGCCGCAGGTCTGCACGAGGTTGCCGGGGTGAACGCGTGAACTCGGATCCGCGGCCGCACGGATTTCGTGGGTCCCGTGGCAGCTGGCGCAGTTTGCGACCTTCTCGCCGAAGCCGAGCGTGGAGACCTTGCCGTGGTAGGTCTGCTCGAACGTGCCCAATCGCTCCGCATGGCACCGACCGCACGTTGCCACCGGGGCGACGCTGAAGTTCTTTCGCGCCCGCCTGAGGCCGTGGGGCGGATGGCAGTCGCTACAGGAGGGCCCCGTGTGCCCTTCCTCCTGCAGTTTGTCGAAGTGCACGCTGCCCGCGTACCGCTCCTGGATGCCGACGTGGCATTTGCCGCAGGTGTTCTGGACGTTGAGCCGGGAGACCTGCGAATCCGGGTCGCCCTGGGCGCGGATCGCGTGGCCTCCGTGGCAGGAAACGCAGCTCGCGCTGACGGCGAGTCCGCGCTTCACGATTCCGCGCGCGTGAATGTCGTCCGTGTAAGGGAGGGCCAGAAGTTCACGGTCCGAGATCTGGTCTTTCGCGTCCCCGTGACAGCGGCTGCACGTTCGGATTGCATTGAGCGGGTGCAGCCGCGACTCCCGGTCGCCGGGTTTCATGACATCGTGCGCGCCATGGCAGGAGCTGCATTTGACCGGCAGGTCGCCCCGGCCGTTCCCGGCCTTGCCGTGAACGGAATTCGCGAAGACGTCGGCGGCCTCCTCATGGCACTCCGCGCAGCCGACGGTCTCCGCCTCACGCAGGTGCGGATGTCGGTCGTAGCCGTCGTGACAGTCCGCGCAGTCGATGCTCGCATGCACGGAACGCGCGAACTTCGCGCCGTCCACGAGCAGCGGTTCGACCGGACGGCCTTTCTTCGTCTGATGCTTGGCGAGTTCCGCCGCGTCGGCGTGGCACCGCAGACAGGCGTCGTTGCCCAGCGCTGCAGCGCACACAAGAAGTACGACGACAAGGCTCCGATACCACCCGGCAGCGGGCACGAGCTACTTCTCTTCCCCGTATTTCGCCTTGTAGCTGATGTGCGGGTTGTGGCACGTCGAGCAGGTCTTCGGGTGCAGGATCGTGTAGCTCGGCTCGCCCTCGTTGAACTTCTTGCGCTTTTCCGCCACGAGCTTCTTGCCCGCCTCGATGTGCTTGCTCCCCGGTCCATGGCAGGACTCGCAGCCAACTCCGAGGAGGTGCTTGGAAGCTTTGGCGTCTTGGAAGCCCCCGCGATCGTCGCCGTAGCCGGTCGTGTGGCAGGAGATGCAAGCCCGCCCCTTGTCGTCCTTCTGCGCGGGATCGTGGTACTTCTCGGGAAGCCCCACCCACGCCTTGGAGTGCTTCGTCTTTTTCCAACTGCGCGACTGTTTCAAGTGGCACTTCGTGCAGCTCCTGGCGCCGGTGTAGGTGGCGCCCGCGGTCGGGTCTCCCTCCTCCGCCGGACCGCCTTGGACGGACAGGGCGATGAGGAGCAACACCCCGAACAAAACGAAACCCAACAGGAAACTTCGCATACGTCACTCTCCTGGCTTGTGTTGCATCAGGCCGCGGCTCAGATTACCGAACGGCGCTCGCCGGCTCCGCAATAATCCCGGCGAATACGCATGTTTTCCGATGGAATGGGCGCGCATGAGGGCACGACACTTGGTCCTCGCGCGCGCTCGGGTGGCGCAGCGGCGACAAGGCGCTTTACCGCGACATCGCCAGGATGACGTACGGCGTGGTGCTGTTCGCGCTGCTTTTGTCCATCGTGGGCACGATCCTCGGCGGCGTCTGGGCGAACTAAGGGTGCGCGCGGAGGACCCGGAGAGTCACCGCTGGTTCTTCGCGCAGGCGGTCGCCGTAGACGCCCTAACTCCCTCGACACCAAACACAAGCGGTAGACTGTCGCCGCTTCGGGGCCGTAGCTCAATCGGTTAGAGCAGCGAACTCATAATTCGTTGGTTGCAGGTTCGAGTCCTGCCGGCCCTAGGTTTCCCCTTGATGGATTTGGATGTTTGTGGGCAAGCGCGTCTCGCGGTGCGTTTTCATCTGCATGGGCACACGAATCACGACACCCGCGCTTTTGCTTCTTGCGCTCGCCGCTCTCGACATCGCGGCGCGCGCGGATGACGCAGGCGCCGAAACACCGAAAACGAACGAACACTTCCGGCTTGGGCTGCGTTCGAAAATGAGCGAACAACCCGAGCGCGCGGCCTACCACTTTCGCGTGGTGCTGGATCGCCAACCGGAACACCGCGCGGCACGGCGCGCACTCGGTTACCGCCGTACCCGCGCGTCACAGGGGCAACCGGACCATCGCTCCAACGCCGTCAGGCGTTGGGCCAGCAACCCGTCGCGCTGGGTGCGGCAACCTTCCGAACGCGCCCGCGCCAAGGAGGCGTTGCGCCGCACGCTGCACGAAGAAGCCGCCGAACGAATGCGCGGCCGCTTCTTGGTTCTCGCGCTGGAACGGGCCGAGCGCCGGCGCGCGTTGACGCTCCTCCTTCGCAACCCCAACGCCGACATGCGCACACACGCGGTGCGGGACCTGGCGAAGGATGCGGGCCGGCACGCCGTTGCCCCGCTCATGCACCACCTCGCGAAGCTACACAGCAACAGCGCGGACGGCGGGCAGTACATCTCGCAGAACCGGCAGACCGCGTATGTTCAAGACTTCGATGTCGAAATCGCTTGATTCGCCTTTGTCGCCGATCCGGTGATCGGCGTCCTGCAGACCGGTACGGTCCTGCACATCCAAAACAAGCATGTAACCCGGGAATCCCGATTCGTCATGAAGACGCTGCGCAGCGTCACAGGCAAACGGCTCGGCGATGACCCGCGCGCCTGGATCCGGTGGTTCGTGGCGAACCGGCGCAGCAAGCGCACACACTGATCGCAACGAATTCCGCGCAACCGCACGAGCCCGAATTATTCACGAGACGAGCGTTCTGGACGGCCCAGAAGGAGATCCCGTGTAGGGGCTGTTTCGTCAAGCGGTGCTTGAGCAACGCGCCCGCCTCATGAATAACCCGGGCTAGGGGCTCGCCTCGCTCGGTCGCGCGGCGGTAGAATCCGACCGCGATGGTCAACCCCCTTACGCCCGAGGAGTTGCGGTGGTCGTGCGATCCCGCCGTTTTCGAATTCGAAACCACGGATGACGTGGACCCGATCGACGGTGTGGTCGGTCAGGAGCACGCCGTCGAGGCGCTGCGTTTCGGCATCGAGAGTGTCGGCCCCGGCCAGAACATCTACATCCGCGGCCTGACCGGCACCGGCCGCATGCGGCTCGTCCGCCGGTTGCTCGAGGAGCTGCGGCCCGCCTGCCCGGAGCTGCGCGACCTCTGCTACGTGCACAACTTCGCCGCACCGGACCGGCCCCGCAAGATCGAGTTGAAAGCGGATCAGGCGCGCGTCTTCCGGCGCATGGTCAACGACTTCGCGGATTTCATTCGCGACGCTCTTCCCGAGGAGATCAAGTCGGACGCGCTGCGAGCGCGCCGCGAAGCGCTCGAGAGCTGGGCGACCCGCGAGATGGAGAAGCTGACCAAGCCGTTCGAGGATTCGCTGCGCGCTGCGGACATGGCGCTGGTTTCCATCCAGGGCGGCCTCGTGCCGCAAACGGCGATCTTCCCCGTCGTGGAGGGCAAGCCGGTTCCGCCCGAGGAGTTCGATTCGCTCCTCGCGCAGGAAAAGGTCACGGAGGCCGAGCACGCGCTATACAAGAAGCGGCGTGACTCCTTCGCGAGCAAGCTCGAGGACATCACCGAGCGCGTTCGCAAGGTTCGCCGGCAACTTTCGCAGGCGATTCACGCGGTCGTGGAGGAGGTCGTGCGCGCGGAACTCGGCGAGCTTGCGCGGGAGATCCTCGCGGATTATCCGGGCGAGGAGGTCCAACGCTTCCTGAGCGAGGTCATCGACGACGTCGCGGAGAACCACATCGGCGAGCGCGACGAAAAGTCCGGCGACTTCACCGAAATCTACCGGGTCAACGTCGTGCACTGGCACCGGTCGTCGGATGAGTGCCCGGTCATTACCGAAAACGCACCGTCGATCCAAAACCTGCTGGGCACCGTCGGGCGCGAGATTGGGCCGGGCGGCGTCGGGCGCAGCGACCACACGATGATCTCGGCCGGCTCGCTTCTGCGCGCCGACGGCGGATACCTGATCATGGATGTCGCGGAATTGCTTCGCGAACCCGGCGCGTGGCGCGTCCTGATGCGCACGCTGCGAACGGGCCGCCTGGACATCGTGCCGACGGAGATGATGGCGCCCTGGTTGCCTCAGACGTTGAAACCCGACCCGATCGAGTTCCGCGTGAAGCTGATCCTCATCGGTGACGCGTACACGTATGCGATGCTCGACGAGAACGACCCGGACTTCAGCAATCTGTTCAAGGTCCTCGCGGATTTCGACAGCGTGCTGCCGCGGACGCCCGATTCGGTCCGCGAGTTCGCGGGCGTGCTGGCGTACATCGCGCGCGAAGAGGGTTGGCGGGCGATCGACCGGACGGGCGTGGCCGCGCTGGCGGAACACGCCGCCCGCATCGCGGCCCGAAACGACCGGCTGACCGCACGCTTCGGGCGGGTGGCCGATCTCGCGCGGGAGGCCTCGTTTATCGCCAACAAAGGCAACGACAAGCCCGTCGGGCGCGCGGAGATCCTCGAGGCGATCCGGCGCGCGAAACACCGAGCGGATCTTCCGTCGCGGCGTTTCCGCGAGTACGTCGAGAACGGCACGATCAAAGTCGCGACCAGCGGGACCGCGGTCGGCGAAATCAACGGGCTCGCCGTGTTGCATTCCGGACCGATGACCTACGGTTTCCCGGCGCGCATCACCGCGACGATCGGCGCGGGCACCGCGGGTGTCATCAACATCGAACGCGAGGCCGCGCTTTCGGGCTCGATTCACACCAAGGGGTTCTACATCCTCGGCGGGCTGTTGCGTCATCTTCTGCAAACGGATCACCCGCTTGCGTTCAGCGCGTCCATCGCGTTCGAACAGAGCTACGGCGGCATCGACGGCGACTCCGCGTCGGGCGCGGAGATCTGCTGTTTGCTGAGCGCGCTGATCGCGGAGCCCATTCGCCAGGACCTCGCGATGACCGGCGCGATCGATCAGGTCGGCTCTATCCTCGCGATCGGCGGCGTGAACGAAAAGATCGAGGGGTTCTTCGACGCGTGCAACGACAAGGGGCTGACGGGCACACAGGGCGTGATCATTCCGGGAGCCAACAAGCGCGACCTCATGCTGCGCGAGGACGTCATCGACGCGTGTCGCGACGGACGCTTCCATGTCTATCCGGTGGATCGCGTCGAACAGGCGCTCGCACTTCTGACCGGTATCGACGCCGGCGTCCGCGACGAGGACGGTGAGTTCGGCGAGGAGACGGTCTTGGGTCGCGCCGTGCAAAAGGCCTATGAGTATTGGCTCCGCGCAGCGCGCAGCCCGGCCGTCGGCTACGAGGAAGAAGAAGAGGAGGAGGAGGAGGAGGAGGAAGAGGGCGAAGGCGAGAAGGCCGCCGAGGGGGACGACATCGCGGCCTCCGCGGAGGACTAGGTGCCTACGGTCTCTTAGCCGTTTCCCAGCAACGGCTTACGGCTCGTTCCGACCGCCCGGGCCCGCCCTCTGCTCCTCGGAACCGTCAGAGCGGCCGTCAAACCTCCGCTGGTAGGCTTGACTTTGGTCATTGGTTGGCTAGGCTTCCAACGTTATTAGCCATGCCTAACAACGAGGCCCGGAGCCAGACCCCCGCCCGCGAGGACTACATCAAGGCGATTTATCGCCTCGGCGGAGTCGATCGCGCCGTGCACACGACGGAACTCGCGGACATGTTGGCCGTGCGCAAACCGTCGGTGACCGGGATGCTCAAACGCCTTGCGGCCGACGGCTTGCTCGACTACGGTCCGCGCCAAGGCGCCCGCCTGACGGCCACGGGCGCAGCTGCAGGCTTGCGGGTCGTCCGGCGCCACCGACTCATCGAGACCTTCCTCGTTCTCGTCAATCTCGGACGCGGGGAGGGTGTTCTCCCGCGTGGGGAGCAAATACCGGGCGAAGCGCCACAGCCGGGCGACCGGAT
>JAZFYD010000248.1:0-8818 GCA_036443405.1 Planctomycetota bacterium | reverse complement strand
CATGTCACGACTCGGAATGCGGATCTTTGGACTCGGCCTGTCGCTCGGCCTCGCTTTTTCCCTAACCGGATGCGGCGGAGGCGACGACGGCGGCGTGGACACGAGCGGCCCCCTGAAGGTCGGCGTCATCCTGCCGATGACCGGAGACCAATCGACCTACGGCGAGGAGTCCTGGAATGGCATGCGACTCGCCATGAAGGAACTCGAAAAACAGGGCGTGGATTGGAAACTGATCCTGAAGGACGAGAAGTCCTCCAAGTCCGAGTCGGGCAACCAGGCCAAGCTGCTGATCGAAAACGAGGGCGCTCATGTGCTCCTGGGTTCGGTCGCTTCGAGCAACACGCAGCAAATCGCACTCGTCGCCAAGGAGTCCGAAATCCCGCTGATCACACCGGCGAGCACGAACGACACGCTGACGATCAAGGGCGGGCCGTTCGTGAGCCGCATATGTTTCAAGGACAGTTGGCAGGGCGCGGTGCTCGCGAACTTCGCGACAGGGCAGGGCTGGAAGAACGCGGTCGCGGTCGTGGACAAGGCGCAGGTCTACTCGACCGGCCTCGCGGAGAACTTCGACAAGGTGTTCACCAAAAACGGTGGCAAGGTCAGTTACGAGTACTTCACGACCGCGGACACCGATTTCGCCAACACCGTCACCAACGTCGCGAGCAAGAAACCCGACGTCATCTTCATCTCCGGCTACTACGCGCAGGGCGGGCCGATGATCCGCCAGGGCAAGGAGAAGTGGGCCGGCATCCCGGTAATGGCCGGGGACGGACTCGACTCTGCCGAACTCGTCGGCCTAGTGGGCGACACCAACGCTCAGATCTACATGTCGTCCCATTTTGCGGCGGACGGCCCCGACGAAAAAGTACGGGCGTTCGCGGCGGCCTACGAAAAGGAATTTGGCAAGCCGCCCGGAGCGATGGCGGCGCTGGGATACGACATCTTGTTTGTGCTGGCCGATGCGGTCAAGCGCTGCAACAACCCGCGCGACCCCGATCAGCTCGCGAAGGCGATTCGAGAAACCAAGGGTGTCGCGTGCATCACCGGCATGATCGATCTGACCACGCCCGACCGCACGCCGATCAAGGACGCGGTCATCGTGAAGGTCGAAGGCCGCCTCAAGTACCACTCGACCATCAAAGCCGCCAAGTAGGCCGGCACCGATCCCGTGTTCTGGGACTTTTTCTTCAACGGGCTGAGTCTGGGCGCGATCTTCGCGTTCATCGCGCTCGGTTACACGATGGTCTACGGGATCATCAAGCTGATCAATTTCGCGCACGGCGAGTTCTTCATGTTCGGCGCGTTCTTGGCTTACTTCGTCCTGCGTGATTTCGGCATCGAGAAGCTCGACCTGCCGCAGCCGATCCCGATCCTCCTCGCCTATTTCGTCGCGTTGACCGTAGCGAGCTTCGCGGCCGGCGGACTCGCGGTGGCCACGGAACGCATCGCGTACCGCCCGGTGCGCAAGGCCGGACGCATCGCCGCGCTGATCACCGCGGTCTGCGTTTCATTGATCCTGCAGAACCTCGCGGTGAAGGCGTGGGGCGCCGCGCCGCGCGCGTATCCGGATCCGAAGCAATGGACCGACGTCGAGGATCTGCCCGAGACGGCCGCGCACAACCTCTGGGCGGTCGAGCGGTTCGAGACGAATCAGGGAGAGAAGATCGAGAAGCAGGTGCGCGTCGTGACCGAAGGCGAGGTGATCGACAAGTCCGCGCTCACCGCGGCCGGCCACACCGAGGTCTATCGCATCGTCACGCTCTCGCCGAAGCTGGTGCGCACGCTGGTGATCCTGGCACTCGTGTTCTGGGCGCCGATCCTCTGGTTCCTCGTGATGCGCACGCGCATGGGCAAGGCGATGCGGGCGGTCAGCGAGGACGCCGACGCGGCCCGATTGATGGGCATCAACCTGGACCGCGTCGTCTCCTACACGTTCTTTCTCGGCGCGTTCGTCGCCGGCGTGGGCGGGGTGTTCTATTGCATGAGCTACGGCAAGGTGGAACCGATGACCGGTTTCCTGCCGGGCCTCAAAGCGTTCGTCGCGGCGGTCATCGGCGGCATCGGCTCCATCCCGGGCGCGATCCTCGGCGGTTTGGTGCTGGGGGTCTCGGAATCCGTGATTCCGTTCCTCCTGCGTGACGTATTCGGCTGGGAGGAAGCGTTCGCGTGGAAGGACGCGATCGCGTTCGCGCTCCTAATCGTGATCCTGGTGGTCAAACCAACCGG
Organism: Planctomycetota bacterium; assembly: GCA_036443405.1. GTDB lineage: Bacteria > Planctomycetota > PLA2 > PLA2 > PLA2 > JAZFYD01. Next base: position 6,589 of record JAZFYD010000248.1, on the reverse strand, counting down.
CCTGCTCGGTAAGCCGATTAGGGAAAAAGTATGAGCGGCGAGCTTCTGTGGTGGCTCAACCTGCTCATCAGCGTGGGCATCTTCACGCTGCTCGCGGTGTCGCTCAACCTCATCAACGGCTACGCCGGCATGTTCCACCTCGGACACCACGGCTTCTGGGCCATGGGCGCCTACGCCGCGGCGTGGTTCACGATCGCGATGTACGACAGCAGCGCCGGCTCGCAGCCGCACATCTACATCGCGTCGATCTTGTTCGCGGGGCTCGTCGCGGCCATCGGCGGTCTCCTTGTCGGCATTCCGTGTCTGCGATTACGCGGGGACTACCTCGCCATCGCCACGCTCGGCTTCGGCGAGATCGTGCGCATCGCGATCCAGAACTCGCCGCCGGAGGTGCTCGGCGGCAGCCTCGGCATCGAGATCCCGCGCGTGTTGATGAAGGTCTCGCGCAAGACGATGGTCGACTTCCGGCTATTGACGCTGAGCATCATCGTCGGGGCGTGCGTGCTCGCGATCTGGGGCGTGCGCAACTACATCCGTTCGGCCCAGGGAAGGCGACTGCTCGCGGTCGCGCAGGACGAGACCGCCGCCGGACTGCTCGGCATCAACCCGACCCACTCCAAGGTCTCCGCGTTCGTCATCGGCGCGTTCCTCGCCGGTGTCGCCGGCGGGTTCTTCGCGCACTACGAAGGAACGATCACGCCGCTCGATTTCACGTTCATGGAGATGGTCAAGATCTTCCTGATCATCGTGCTCGGCGGCATGGGGTCGCTCTCGGGCTGCGTGATCGGCGGCCTGTTGGTCATCGGGACGGAGCGCATGCTGGTGCGCGGCCCCGCCTTCGTCGAATCGTGGTGGCAGGTCGAGTTCCCTCTGATCCTCGCGCTGATGATCATCTTCCGGCCCCAGGGCATTTTCGGGCGCCGCGAAATCTCGGACGTTTGGTGCGCGCTGCGAGCCAAGTGGAGCCGCTCATGAGCGAACTCCTCTTCAAGACCCAGGGCCTCACCAAGCGCTATGGCGGACTCACGGCGGTCAGCAACGTCGACATCGAGATGAGCCGCGGCGAGCTGGTCGGCCTGATCGGCCCCAACGGCGCCGGCAAGACGACGTGTTTCAACCTCATCACCGGCGCCGACGAACCGACCGAGGGGCGCATCACGTTCCGCGGCGAGGACTGCACGAACACCTGCGACTACGAGATGGCGCGCCTGGGCATCGCGCGCACCTTCCAGAACATCCGCCTCTGGAAGCAGATGAACGTACTGGACAACGTGCGGACGGTCTGCGCGGCGAACGAGCGCTACGGTTTCTGGGCGGGCATCCTGCGCCTGCCCAGCTTCCGCCGCATCGAACCCAAGATCACGGAACGCGCGGTTACGCTGCTCGAGCGCATGGGCCTCGGCCACGAGTTGCAGGAAAACGCCACCGACCTGCCCTATGGCGATCAGCGCAAGCTGGAGATCGCGCGGGCGCTCGCACTCGAACCGCAAATGCTCCTGCTCGATGAACCCGCCGCGGGCATGAATCCGAGCGAAAAAGCGGACCTGATGCGCACGGTGCACGACATTCGCGACGAGTTCAACCTCACGGTGCTCTTGATCGAACACGACATGAAGTTCGTGATGGGGATCTGCGAACGCATCTACGTGCTGGATCACGGCGAGGAGATTGCGCACGGCACGCCGGACGAGATCCGCGAGAACCCGAAGGTGATCGAGGCGTATCTCGGAGGGGAGGCCTAGCGATGCTGCGCCTCGAAAACGTCGACGTCTACTACGGCCGCGTGCAGGCGCTGCACGGCTTGAGCCTCCACGTCGAAGAAGGCGAGATCGTCACGCTGATCGGCGCGAACGGTGCGGGCAAATCGACGACGCTGCGCGCCATCTCGGGCCTGCAGCGCCCGCGCGCCGGAACGATCACGTTCGACGGCAAGGACCTGAACACGGAACCGAGCCACGACATCGTGGCGCTGGGTCTGAGCCACGTACCGGAAGGCCGCCGCATCTTCACGAACCTCTCCGTCATGGAGAACCTGGACATGGGCGCGTATCTCGTGCGGGACAAAAAAGTGTCCAACGAGATGCTCGAACGTGTTTTCGGACTGTTCCCGCGCTTGAAAGAGCGCGCGTCCCAATCCGGCGGCACGCTGAGCGGCGGCGAGCAGCAGATGCTCGCGATCGGCCGGGCGCTGATGTCGAGACCGCGCATGCTCCTGCTCGACGAACCGTCGCTTGGAATCGCGCCGATCCTCGTGAAGGAGATCTTCGAGGAGATCCGCAAGATCAACGAGGAAGACGGCACGACGATCCTGCTAGTGGAACAAAACGCCAACATGGCGCTGCACCTCGCAAACCGCGGCTACGTGCTCGAAACCGGCAACATCGTGCTTGAAGACGACGCCAAGGCGCTGCTCGACAACCCGCAGGTCAAGGAAGCGTATCTGGGCTGACGCGGCTGCGCGTGAGTTGCGCGCGCGGACGCCGTCGAAGATAAGAGTTTCACCACAGAGGCACAGAGGTCCGAGCCGAGGTTCACGGAGGCGTTTCTTCAAGAACGCACAGTTCCCGAGCGAGCGTGTCGTGAAGCTGAGGGAACAGAAAAGGAACGAGCGTCGGACCCTGGAAGTCTCTCGGCCAGCCCCGGTCCTGCCCCCGACTTGTGGCGGAATTCGGAACCGATCACGCACTTCCATTCGGCCTTGCATTCACTTTCGTTATTCCCATGGGCAGACGGCGCGATCGGTATACTCCCGCCATGCAACTCGGGTTGGGCCTGCTGGGTCTGGCGTTGCGGATAACGGGCGCGGCTTGGCGCACATCCGAATCGCGCCTTCTGATCCTTCCCGGTTGGATCGTCGCGACGCTGGGAACCTGGCTGATCGGAGCGGCCATGGGCGCGTGGTCGCCACTCTGGCTCCCGGCTGCCGTCGCTTCGGTGGGCGCGTGCATCCAGTTTCGGACGGGGCCGCGAGCGGGTCTCTGGCCGGTGTTCGACGCATCTCTGGTGATCGCAGCCGCGGCCATCTCGATCCCGGCGCCATCGCTAATCGCGCTCGGTACCGCGTTGGCGCTGGCGACGAGCGCCGGGATGTTGGCGGATGCGGCGTTAAGCAAAACGAACCAACGAAGGCGCGCGATCGTCGGAACCGTCGTGTTCGTCGGATCGATCGCGACCCTCGCGATGGACGCTCAGGTTCGAAAGCTCCTGCCGAACATCGCGAAACCAAGCACGATCCTGGCGGGCCCGTTCTCGTTTCCCGATGGAGAACGCATCGAGCTTAAGAACCAGGCGGTCGCGTGGCTCGACACGCCCGGTGGAAGCGGCACGCGGCCCGGCGTCCTCTTCTTTCACGGCAGCCGGCCAAACGGCGCGCACTCAACCAGCGCAGCCGTCATTCGTCGCGCGTTCGTGGACGCGGGGGCCATCGTCCTCGCAGTGGATCATCCGGGTTTTGGGGCATCCGGTTGCCCCGAGATGGAAGCGCCGGCAGCCGCCTGGGACCCAAAAGAAACTCAACTCGCCGCTCTGCGCTATTTGCGCGGTCGAGAGGGTGTCGGACCGGTTTTCGTGGCGGGGCACTCCCTGGGCGGGACCGACACGCTGCGCGTGCTGGCGGAGTGGCCAGGGATCGCAGGCGTAGTCTTCATCGGCGCGGGCGTTATCGAACCGGTGGACTCCATGCCCGCGGACCGGCAGGAGTTTTGGTGGGCGCGGTTCAGCCAGCGGCGCGGGCTGCCGCGTCGACTCGAGCGCAAGAAGTTCTTCGAGATCTGGCGGCGCTTCTACGACACGATGGCGTTCATGGACCGGTACGCGAAGGTTGCCGACGCGATGCCTCCCGCCCTTTTCGTTCTGGCGCAGTATGACCCGCGTGGCACGTACGACGAGTCGGACAGGCTGCAAGAGAGATGGTCCGGCTCCAAGCAACGATGGATCCTCCACGGCGCAGGCCATGACATCGCTTCAACGGCTTTTCTTCGAGGCGTGTGGGCGGACTACCACGTTGCGCGCCGCCTCTCGACGAAACTCCGTGAATTCCTCGACTCGGCAAAGTGAGTTCGGTCCGCGCGGCGGCACCCGAAGCGCGCATGACGAACCACATCGTTTTTTTGGTGCATCCAGTGCGCTCGCTCGGGGGGCTGTGCGTTTTCGGAGAAACGCCTCCGTGAACCTCGGCTCGGACCTCTGTGCCTCTGTGGTAACTCTTCTCTAGCAACCGCGCGGCTACTCAAAGTCGATCCGCGACTCGAGCTGGTCGCGCCACTCTTCGCCGAAGCTCAGCACCAAGATCTCCGAGATCAGCATGCGCGTGTCCTCGATAGTGATCGCGCGGCCGCCGGACTCCCTCGCCATCTCGTCAAGGCGATCGAGAAACGGGTAGCTCACGGTGCTGGACTGACGCTTGCGGCGCGCCTTGATGCCTTCGCCAAGCCGGGCGGGATCGGTGTAGATCGCGTGAATGACACCGCGCCGCTTCTTGAAGTCGCGGGCGAGCTTGAACAGCTCCATTCGCCTCTCCGGGTGATACGGCGCGTCGCCGATGATGACGATGACCTTCTGCGCGTCCTCGCGCCAATCGAGCCGATTCACCGCGGCGTCCACCGTCGCGGTCACCGCCTCCGGCAAGTCGCCGCCGCGGTTCGCCTCCGCCACCTGCACGAACGCCTTCAGGTTGTCGAGCGAGTGCGTGAGCGGCGTTCCATAGAAAATGTACTCCTCGCCCTCGTCGCGGTACGTGAACAGCGACATGCGGAGGTTCGTGACGATGTGCGCGGATTCCTCGATCAGCAGATCGAGACGCTGCTTTACGGCCCGAATGACCGGGAGCATCGAACCGGTCGAGTCGTACGCCAGCACGAGATCCACACCGCGCCAGCGCAGGTCGCGCGTGTAGCGGTGAAAGTCCAGGATGTCCTGGTTCGCGCGCTTGGTCGGCGCGGGCGGCGGAGCGGAAATGGGACCGCCCCCGGCCCACCATTCCTTCCAGCGCTTCACGCCCTTGTTGCGTTCGATGTCGCTGCCCTTCGGATTGAACCCGAGGCGATCGCCGCGATTGAACTTCATCAGGATCTTCAGTGCCGCGTTCCGGTCGCCGTATTTTCTGGACTGCAGCGCGGCCAGAAGCGGCGGCACCGCGTGCGGCGAACGCACCGCAAGCAGGCATTTGCTCGCCGCTTCGCGTTGGCGTTTCTTGGACGCCGACACGTACAGCTTCACGACGCGAACGGCCGCGTCCTTGTCCTTCTTGGCGAGTTCGGTCCGCCGGTAGCGGCCCAGCGCGCGCATCGCTCGGATGCGCACCTCGGCGTCGCGATCCTTCAACGCCGAGACGATTCCCGGCAACGCCTCGGGGGTGCCGATCCGCGCGAGCGCGACGACGGCGGCCTCGCGCACACCGAAGTCCTGATCGCGCGCGGACTTCAGGAGCGCCCTCGTGGCACGCGCTGCAGCCGAACCACGCCGGCCGAGCATCTGGGCAGACGACGCGCGGACCATGTAGCGCTTGTCTTTCAGCCCGCGGATCAATCCGTCGACCGCCGCGTCCTCGGGGTGCCGCGAGAGCGCACGCACACACGCCAGCCTCACGGGCACGTCGCGTTCCGCCTTGATGACGGTCAAGAGCACGGCGAGCGAACGCTCTCCCGGAATGCGCCCCAGCGCCTCGACCGCGTTGTGGCGCACGTCGAGTTGCGCGTCCGTGGTCAGCAGTTGCAGCGGCCTCACATAGGCCTCGTCGAGGGTGTAACCCGCAGCAAACGCCGCCATCGCGCGCACGACCGCGTCCCTCCCACCAAGCGCCTCTTTCAGCGCACGTGCGCGCAGCTTCTTCGCCCGATCCGACGCCGGCCGCGCCTTGCCGAGCGAGACCGCGGACCCGATCGCGAGAAACAGCTTGTTGCGGTAGATGTCTTTTCGCTGCAGCGCCATCGACAGCTGCTTCAGGCCCGCTTCGCCGCCCCAATACCCGAGATAGATCGCGTTCAGGAACTGCGCATAGCGTTCACCGACATCCTCGGTTTCCAGGCTCGCGCGACGTTGCAGGTCCTTCGAACCGGCGAACGCCATGAACCCCTTGAGCAGTTGCTCCTGCGCGCTCTGATCGCCGAGATGCGCCAACGCCCCCAGAGCGCGATAACGCGTGTCGTGGTCCTTGTCCTTTTTCGCCGTCGCCAGCGATTCCTTGTCCTTCAGCGTCTCGAGCCCCTCCACGGCGAGCAGGCGAACGCCAGGTTCCTTGTCTATCAGCCCCTTCTTCAGGAACTCGTGCGCCTCGGCGCCGCGCTTTCCCTTCGCGAATGCCACCGCCGCCTCGACGGCCTTGCGCCGGATGATCGCGAACTTGGCCTCGTCGTACGTCTCCTCGATCTCGGGCAACAAGTCCACCAGCCCGCGCCGCCCCGCGTAGTAGCAGACAAAAGCCTGCACCTCCCAGTCGACGTCGAGCAGGTAGTAACGAATCGGGTCGTGCAAACCCTCGACCTTCTCGCGCACCAGACTCGCCTCGGCCGCTTCCCAGTTGCGAATCGGATCCAGCGCGAAGTCCTCGAGTTTCTGCGCGACGATCTTGTCAAGCGAGGTGAAGCGGGCC
>JAZFYD010000247.1:0-14069 GCA_036443405.1 Planctomycetota bacterium | reverse complement strand
ACTCGGCCATTTCGCTGCTGCGCTTCTTGATCCGGCCGCGCTCATACTCGGTGAGCGGCTTTTTAAAAAACAGCGATGGCTGCCAAAACGCGCAGAGCTCGAACCCGTACTCCTTCCCGAGCGAAGCGACCACACGGAGATTGGCCCGGTACAGCGCGGCGACCTGTTCGACGAGTTCGTCGGGCCCGAGTTTCGGAGTGGGCGGGGGACGCGGACCGTTCCCTCTGAGATAGTCCTGCCGCCGCCGGATTTCGTTTTGAGGAATTCCGGCCCGCTTCGTCTGAAAACCCGAGTACATGTCGTTCGCACCGTCGTAGGTCACGACCACGTCGGGCACGTTCCCACGACGAAGCTCCAACAACAATCGGATCAAGCACTGGGTGCTGACGTACCCGGTTTCGCCGTAGTTGTGCACGCGCACCGGGACGCCCTCCTTCGAAAGCGAGCGAGCCAGAAACGACGGGATGGTCTCATCGTCCCGCGCCCCGGTTCCCCACATCGTCGACCCCCCGAGCATGAAAATCCGCGGGGCATCGTCGGGAGCTTTCGTGTCGATCCACGTACGGCGAAGGCCTTCATCATCGACATGAATCTGCTTGCCCGCATACGGCGGCCGGCGCCAGTACACATACGGTTGCCAGTGCGTTTGGTTGGATTCGAGGAACTCTTTGTAGTAGTCCTCGACCCAGTCCATGCCCTCATAGCCGTCCGCCTGCAGCCGGAAATTGGGTTTTGGGGGATCCCACGTCAGAACGAAATATCCCGCACACATGGCGATCGACGTGGACCACCCCAAGGCCGCGATCTTGAGCAGGGCCGACTTCTGCGTCTGGGCGGCGACGACGCAAGCGACTAGGTAGACCGCTCCAAAACAAAGTGCTGCGAGACCGACGCGGGCATCGCCGCCGTGGGGGTCGCCGTAATGGGCTCCCGCCGCCACGAGCGAGCCGAGGCCCGGTGCGAGCGCCAGAACACTGATACAACGTTGACGAGTCCTGGACTCAGAGCTGCCTGCCATGAGCCGCTCATCGTACCGAAGCAGACCCCATAACGTAGAGTCTGGCGCGCGGAGTTGGTCGTCACTTCACACTCGTTTGCTAATCTCTCGACGAGTGAGCGCTCCATGGCGGGTTACTCGATGGGATTCGGGACGGGTGTCCTGCTCCTCTTCTCGCTCGGCGGTTTCGTACTCACGTATGGCACCTCGATCATCCTGGCGCGCGAGATGGGTGCTTCAGGTTATGACAACTACGCGGTGGCGATCGCGGCCGCCTCGATCCTCTCGACGCTCGCCGAGATGGGTGCCGGGAAGTACGCGATGCGCGTCATCCCGGCCTACGTCGAGCACCAAAACTGGGGGCGCGCGAAGGGCTACTGTCGATACGCGGTCTTGCTGATCCTCGGCGCGAGCATCATCCTCGCGGCGGTGGCGGCCTGGAGCGAAGGCATCGAGGCCGGAGAATTTCGAAGCCATGTCGTCGGAATCGTCGTCCTGTTCCTTCCGGTGATGGCCCTTGTCGGATACGGCGCGGAGGTCGTGATGGCGAACGGGGCGCCGCTGCGGGCCTCATTCGTCACGCGCCTGATCGTCCCGGGGGTCATGTTCGTCGCGATCGCGGCCTCGGCGGGCCGGGTGGAACTGACGGCCGAGTATGCCGTGTTCTGGTTCGGCGCCGGCTGGCTGATCGGACTGGTCCTTGTCTGGATCCAGTACCTCCGCACCGCGGACAAACGGGTTCGCGCGGCCACAGCGATCTACGAACCGTGGTACTGGTTGAAACGATCAAGTCCGTTTCTCGCCTTCGCTCTGCTGATTTCCATGATGTCCAAAATCGGCGTCGTTGTACTGGAGGGCACGTCCGCCGCCGAAACGGAAGTAGCGATCTTCTCCGTCGCATTGGACACCGGGTCGTTCATCTACATCGTCTCCAAATCAACGGACAAGCTCTTCCTACCGTCGCTTTCCGTCATGATCGAACGTCAAGACCGCGAAGCGATGCTCGCGATCGGCACCAAGCGCCGGAGACTGATGCGTTGGTTCTGCGCCGTGTTCCTCCTCATCATCTTCACGCTGGGACGCACGATCCTGGGTGTGTTCGGCGAGGAGTTCGTGTCGGGGTTCCCCGCCCTCTGCATCGTGTCGGTGGCGACGTGCGTCTGGACGTACTACTCGCTCGTGCCGTCGTTCCTGAAGTACATCAAGATGAACACCTTCGTCGTCCGGTGCACCGCCATCTGCGTCGCCATCAACATCGGGCTCGTCTACATCCTTGGCCCGCGCTACGGCGCCACGGGCGCGGCGATCGCCTACGGCGTTTCGGTCACGACGCTGTATCTCACGTTTGCCCGCGTCGGCCAAAAGAAGTTCGGCCTCATGGGCGAAAAGTCGGACACCCGCGTAGCGAGTTCACTGATGGACATCGACGCGGAAGAATTCAACTTGTAGGCCTCGGCCTTCGCGCCGCCTGCCGCGGGCACGGAACTCCTCGTGCCCGATTCCCATGGCTGGTTCCCGCAATTTGCGCTGCGGGCGGTGCTTGAGTGACCTCCGGTCCCGGTCCGCATCGAAGCTGGCGCCGCTGACCGGAGATCACGAAACCGGGAGCGCGGTGGATTGTGTTCCAACCAGATTGACGAGTCGATAGGATCCCATCATGAGCAACCACGCCAGTGACCTCGCCTTTTCGCCTGCGGTCAAAGCCCACCAGGAGCGTCTCGGCTCCCGCCGGATCTACGAAAAGATGGGAACCGGCGCCGGTTGGGATGAGGAGGTCACGGAAGCGCGCGCTGCGTTCATTCGCGAGCGCGATTCCATCTACATCGCGACCGCCAGCGCCGACGGGCGCCCGTATATCCAGCACCGCGGCGGACCGAAGGGGTTCCTCAAAGTCCTCGACAAGAAGACCCTCGCGTTCGCCGAGTATGCGGGCAACCGCCAGTACATCTCGATGGGCAACCTCACCGAGAACGACCGCGCTTGCCTGTTCCTCATGGACTACCCGAACCGCGCCCGTCTCAAGATCTGGGGGCGTGCGGAGTTCGTCGAGGGCGACGCGGAGCTCCTGTCCAAGGTCACGGATCCCGGCTACCGCGCCAAGCTCGAACGCGTGTTCGTGTTTCACGTCGAGGTCATGGACGGAAACTGCCCGCAGCACATCGCACCGCGATTCACCGAGGAGGAACTCGGCGACGACATCGCGGTCCTGAAGGCGCGCATCAAGGAACTCGAGACGAAGGTCGAAAGCTGCTGCCCCGAGTAATGCCGGCCCCCATGTCGCAAATAGGTCGCTGGAAAGCCAAGCTGCGCCGGTGGGCCCTGCGGCGCATCGCGCTGCCGCTGGTCAATCGGGAGATGGAACGGCACGGTTCGCATTTCTATCTCTACGTCCCGTCCACGGACCGGCTTTTCCCCTATCGCAAATTCTCGCAACGCGTCCTCGGGGAGGCGCGAACGCGAGTAATCGGGAGCGACCGCTGGTACCAAGTGCTGCTGAAAAAAGACATCCACGTCGCTACGGCGGTCGATATCGGTGTCAATTACGGATACACGTCGTGCTGGCTCTCCCGCTGGGCGGACCGGGTTTTCACGTTCGAACCGAATCCGAACAACTTGGCTATGGTCCGCGAGCACCTCGCGATCCGGCAGATCACGAACGTGACTTTGACCGAGTCGGCCATCTCGAACACGCACGGTGAAGCGGTCTTGCACGTCAAGTCGAAAGACGGTCACCACTCCCTCTCGGACGTGGGCGCCTCCGAAACCGTGCGCACGATCACCGTACCCGTGACCACACTCGATCGCGCGGCCGACCGGCTCGGGCTCGATCGCATCGGCCTCTTGAAGGTCGACGTCGAAGGGTTCGAACCCCAGGTCTTCGAAGGCGCGGCCGGACTTCTCGAGCGACACGCCATCGACCTGATCCTGTTCGAACACAGCCCGGCGTTCTACCGCGATCGCGGAATCGATCCGCGATCGTCGATCGCCACACTCGAACGGTTCGGCTATCGCGTGACGAGGCTGGACGGCAGCGCCGCGACCGAGGAGTCACTCGCGGACGTCTGGCAAACGGACTTGATCGCGGAGCCTTCGGCGCGCATGGCACACTAGGTCCATGGTCGATCGCGAACGGCGCATCCGGAACGCCCTCTGGGGGCTGTTCATCGGCGACGCGCTCGCGATGCCGGCGCACTGGTACTACAAGGTCGACAACATCAAGCGCGATTTCGACGGCGGCGTGACCGGGTACGCGGACCCGCCGAACCCGCACCCCGAGAGCTTCATGGTCGGGATGGCGTACCGGCCGGACGTCGAGGCCGCGAAGAGGCTCAGACGGCCGTTCGACATCCTGCACGAGCACGCGCGCTTTTATCAAACGACGTACGGCGATCTGGCCATCGAACGAACCGAGCACGAGGGCGAACACGGTAACGCCGTGCCGACTCTCGAAGACCGCTACCACTACCACCACGGGCTGGTGGCCGGAGAGAACACGGTCGCGGCCCATCTCGCGCGCGTGCTGATACGTGGCGTGGCCGCGGATGGCCGCTATGAACCGGACACGTTTGTTGCCGGGTTTATCGAGCACCTAACGACATCGGGACGCAACCGCGACCCCTACACCGAGATCTACATCCGCCGGTGGTTCGAGAACTACTCGCTCGGTTGGCCGGAGCACGCGTGCGCGGAACAGCAGCGCAACGTGTGGTCGATCGGCTCCCACGGCGGGATGATCCGTCCGATGCTCGTGTCCTTGCTGTCGGACAGCGCGTATCAAGGACTCGGGTTCGCGGTCGAACACCAACACCTCACCCACCGGTCCGAAAACGTCGCCGCGGCGCTGGGCATCGCCGTGCCGCTCCTGCACGAGCTCGCCGGTGGCGCCGATCCGCTGGAGAACATCCACTCCGCGATCGAAGACGTTCGCGTCCCGCGGGTCACCGGCGCGCAGCTGTCCGAGCTGTACCGCTCCCACCGGGGCCCGGGCAACATCCCGCACGATGAGATGTGGAACTTGCACACCGACCTCGTCGACGAACCGGTCGAAGCCGAACGATTCGCGAGCGCGTGCTACCCGGAGCAGGGTCTGCCGCTGATGCTCGCCCTCGCGCGCGATCACGAAGCGGACTTCACGGCAACGTTGCTCGCGAGCGTGAACACAGGCGGCGACAACGTCCACCGAACTGCGGTTCTCGGAATGCTGATGGGCGCGGCGTGCGACGAAATCCCGGAAGAACTCGTCGCCGGACTCACCGCCACGGACGGCGTTCGCGCCGAGATCGAAGCGTTTGTTGCAATCGCGACCGCCCCCCCGTCTCACCCGTAAGATGAGAACCATGAACGCCGGTGCCATCTCTCTCGGACTGTCCGCCCTCGCATTGGCATTCGCCGGGGTCGCGATGACCAATCCGAATTCGTACGCTCCATCCGGGTCGAGGCGCCTGGATCAGACGGCCGATCTCGAACGCCGCATCGACGAGTTGAGCCAGGAAGTCATGTTGCTGCGCGCGCAGCGCACGGCGGCGGGCACGAGTAATACGCCGGGATTGGGCACGGGCTCGCCTTCATCGTCGAAAGAAACGGGCGATACAACCGAAGGCTACGCCACGCCGGGCGGCACCGACAACGCCAGCGAACTCGAAGCGATCGTCAACGAGGCTGTCGACAAGAAGACCGCGCGCGTGCTCGACAAAATGCGTGTCAAGCAGAACAAGAAACCCACGTTCGCCGCGTTCGCGTCCGTGCTCGAGCTGACCGACCAACAGCGCGCCGAGACCGAGCGGGTGGTCGTCGATGGACAACGCGAATCGTACGAGATCCTCAACACACCGACGGCCAATGGAAACAACCTGATGGACGAGCTCGTCGACATCGTTGCCAGGAGATTCGTGACGCCCCGCCAGAACAATGGCATGGGCAAATGGATCGGGCGCATCTTGAGCGAGACGATCCCAGGCACGAACGAGACCTACGCTGCGCGCCTGGGCGTGGTGACAGACAACATGAAAGCCACGTTCAAACGTAGTTGGTCCGCAACGCAGTACCGCGAATTCGAGGAATGGGGTGTCAACCCCACGGAGATCACCGGCATCCCCGGGAGCCCGAACGATGCGCTGGGAAAACGCATCATGCAGCGGGCGAAGGACCTGGGCGCGAAGGTCCCGGAGAGCGAACCGAACTAACGATTTCGGCGGCGACATCCCGTCCGTAAGATCCGGGCATGAAAGCCGGTGCCATTTCGATCGCCCTGTCCGCGCTCGCGTTGGGGATCGCGGGGGTCACGATGACCAAGACAAGCTCGACCTCCGAGTCCAGGCCGAGCCGCATCGATCAGGTCGCCGAACTCGAACGCCGTATCGACGCGCTGAGTCAGGAATTTGCACTCTGGCGCACGCAGCGGCAAGCATCTCCGCTCGCGGTACACGGCTGGGACTCCGATGATCGCGTGGCGGATTCCGCGGCCGGCGGCGGCACGCTTGCGACGCCGGGCGGGACCGATAGCACCAAGGAGCTAGAAGCGATCGTCAACGACGCGGTCAACAAGAAGACGGCGCGCGTGCTCGACAAGATGCGCATCAAGAAGAACAAGAAACCCGAGATGGACGCGTTCGCGTCTGTACTCGAGTTGACCGACGAGCAGCGTGAGGAGACCGAGCGCGTCGTGATCGAAGGCCAACGCGAAGTGCACGCCATCCTCAACCGGCCGACGACCCAAGGCAACAACCTGATGGACGACCTGATCAACTGCATCGCGCGCGGGTTCGTGACACCGGGAAAGGACAACGGCTGGCGCCGCTGGTGGACCCAACTGGGTGAGAAGATGCCCGGGTCGCAGGAGACCTATGGCGCGAGCATCGAGCGCGTGAAAAACGGGATGCGCGAGTCGTTCCAACGCGAGTGGACTCCGACCCAGTACCGTGACTACCGGGAGTGGGGTGTCGACCCGACGGAGATCCAAAAAATCGAGGGGAGTCCGAACGACGGCCTCTGGGGGCGCGTCGCCACGCGCGCTAGAGAACTCGGCGCCAAGATCGACGACAAGGACATGCCGCGTTAACTCCGCGCAAGTGCACCGAAACGTGCGCGGATTTCTGGATCGCGGCCGCCTCGCCCTGCGATGATCGTTTCCATGACTCTCTCAGCGGTGCTCGTGTTGTCAGCGCTCGCCTGGCCGGCGGATCTCGACAAGGCGCTCAAGACCGCCAAGGCCGAAAAAAAGCCCGTTCTGGTCTACGTGCTCGATAGCGTGTGAGGCATGGAGTGCCAGCGCCTCGTGAAGGCGCTTCCGAATAACGGCGAGTTCCAAAACCTCGCGTCGGAGTTCGTCGTCGTCGAGGTGGACACGACCAACGGCAGCGGCAAGTTCAACAAACGCCTCGGCGTCAACCGCAACCAGACATACTTCATCGTGCTCGACTCAAACGGCAACGAGATCGAGCGCATGTTCGGGCCCGACCCGCGCAAGTCGCGCTCTCCCCAGCTGCTCTCCATGATGGAGCGCGCGAAAAAAGCGAAGAAGGGCAAGCCGCTCTTCGAGGCGCTCATCGCACTCTTGCGCCACGACCAACCCACCTATCGCACCGATGCGGTGCAAGCGATCGGCCAGCAGGGCACGAAGACCGTGACGAAGGCTGTGCAAGACCTGGTGCCGTTGCTTCGCGACCGTGCAGGCTCCCCCACCGTGTCTTGGCAGACCATGATCGTGCTGCGCAACGCTGGCGCGGACGGAAGGGACGCGATCCCCGAGTTGCTCAAGGTGTTCCGCGATCCCACGCGCCAGGACCACGAAAAACAAACCGCGCTGGCCACCCTAGGCCGCGTCGACCCAAACGGCGAGTTCATCCTCCCGGCATTGCGGGAGGCATTGAAAGGGAATCAGACCCTCGTCATGGGCGCCGCGATGGCCGCAAAGGAGCTCGGCAAGGCCGCCAAGCCGATAGAACCCGACCTCGAAGCCGCGGCGCGACGCATCCCTAAGGGCTACGCACCGGGGTACATCAAGCGAGCCCTCGAAGCGATCCGCGGCAAGAAGTGAACGCGGACGGCCGTTCCCTCACCGCCCGCGTCCAAGGAATCGCCTACTCCGGTTCAAACGTCACGGTCAGGGTTCGATCCTCGTTGACCAACGCGCCGCAGCCTTCGAGGCCGAGGTCGAAGTCACCGGGCTGGTCGCAGCCGGCCATGCCCGTGAACTCGGAGCCCGCATCGGCCAGCGGCAGGACGTAGATGCGTAACCCCGGCTTCACCTCATACGAGTAGGTCGTCTCGCAAATCTCGCCCAACGGATCGAGGCTAACGGAGCCGCTACCGGCGCCGGCGATGACGATCGTCAGCGTGACGGTTTCCTCCCCTTCCACGACGACCTCGCGCGTCGTCTCATCGACGAACCCCGTCTCGTCGGTGATCCGCAGCCGCACCGTGTAGGTGCCCTCCGCGGAGTAGATGTGCCGCGCCGTCGGCAATGCTCCATGCGCCCGGGCTACTTGCCGAGGTACGCGAGAACGTCGAGGAGTTGCGCGTCGGACAGGCGGTTCTCCGCGATGAAGCCCATCATCCCGGCGTCGGCCTTGAACTTGAGCTTCTTCGTCTTCCTGTCGCGGATCCAACCGCGCACTTTCATCGCCACCTTCATCTTGGGGCGACGACCCGGCTTGAGTTCGCTCTGGATGTGATCGTCGCTCGGGCCATGGCACACGCTGCACATCTGCGCGACAAGAGTCTTGCCCTTGTCCTTGTTGCCGCCGTCGAGGCTCTCCGGAATCTTGGGCGCGTACTTGATCTTGCGCGGCTTCACATCCGTACCCGGCGAAACCGTCGCGAAAAATGCGTTGAGGTTTTCCAACTCAGCGGGGGTGAGGCTCTTTTCGCGCTTCTGGAACGCCTTCACGCAGATGTTGCCGGCATCCCCGGCGGTCTTGAGCTTACCGGGCTTCTTGTTCTTCCACGCGCCGCGGTGGCTGGTGTTGAAGATGGGGTAGGCGGGACGGAGAGCCTTCGTCGCCTTCAGCTCCGTCTCGGCCGAAACCGTCGCGTGGCAGTGCGCGCAGGAGGGGTACTCGAGATCCTCGCCGGTACCGGTGAAGATCGCGCGGCCCTTCTCGACATCTCCGGCGGCAAAAGCCAAAGACGCGGCGAGGCCGACAAAGAGAACGAAACCGAGAACAAGAACGGGACGAATTCGCGCCAGGTGTTTCATAGGTTCCTCACAGTGTGGATGCTGCTGGGCAGCCCATGGTTACCGACCAGTACCGGCCGTCCGGATTCTGGCGCGGCTCGACCAGCCTCGCCTAGTTGATCAGACTCCCCCGGTACTTCCCTCGGTTTCCCAGGACCACCTTCAACTCCTTG
Source organism: Planctomycetota bacterium (assembly GCA_036443405.1). GTDB lineage: Bacteria > Planctomycetota > PLA2 > PLA2 > PLA2 > JAZFYD01. The sequence goes on along the minus strand of JAZFYD010000247.1, from coordinate 4,723 downwards.
GTTTTCCCATCCGGAGTCTTGATTTCGAATAGCACTTCTTGCCCTGACTTCGACAGGCGCATCCACTTGATGACTTTCCGGTAGTCGTTCATGTCCATGCCACCGATCTTCAGGAGAACGCTGCCTTTCTCGACGCCCAGTTTCGCTGCAGGAGAGTTTCTGAGCACATCGGCGACCACGGGGAAATTGTCCAGATTCTGACGCGCCCGAACCTGATCGATCTTGATTCTGACGCCGAAGAATCCAAATTCGTTGGTCTGGATGGCGACGAAGACCTTCGCGTTATCCCTGCAGTCGATACAGCAGAAGTACACCGTGTTCCCGTACACGTCCGCACTGATGCTCGGGTTGACTTTCTGCGTCGGTTTCCAGGGACAGTAGAGATAGTCGAGCTTGTTGCGCTTGAATTCCTGCGCGCACTTCTCGCCACAGAACGGAAAGGCAATCCCGTTCGTGGTGATTTCCAAGCCGGAAACCTCCGGGTCCACGAACTTCCCGCACACCGGATCGATGGCGAAGGGCAAACTTGCCCCGCTGGGATTCCATCATCACGGGGCGTTGAAGTCGGCGCGCAGGCCCGCGTTCTCGGCGGCGCCGGTTACGGCCTTTGCCGCCGGGGTCACACGCGGTGAGTGCTCAGGTTGCTCGACGGAACAACTCGTCAGCACAACAACCACCAGAGCGCCAGCCATCCTCGTCCCGGCCATGGCCCCATCCTACCCGCCCGCGAGTTTCGTTGGAGCCCACGGCCATGCCGCGCTCTCGGCGGTCGGGGCTCCGTTCTTGGGGACAGGACTATGTGCAGGCGCAAAGACGCGCTGCGAATTCGTGCGGGTTTCGCTAAGGTCGCAGGCGGCGTCAAGGGCCTGGGCCCGGTCGTCGACCGCTCACCGGCGCGTTAGGCGGATCCAAGAAGACGAGCTAGACTCGAACCAGGAGTAACGATCATGGCACACACAGTTCCCGACCTTTCCTATTCCCAGGACGCGCTCGAGCCGCACATCGACGCCAAGACGATGCAGATCCACCACGACAAGCATCACCAGGCGTACGTGACCAAGCTCAACGAAGCGATCGAAAAGCACCCCGAGTTGGGCGACAAGACCGCGCTCGAGTTGATCACGGACCTCGACTCCGTTCCCGAGGACATTCGCGGCGCGGTGCGCAACCACGGCGGCGGCCACGTCAACCACAGCCTGTTCTGGACGATCATGAGTCCTGACGGCGGCGGCGCCCCGAGCGGCGGGCTGGCGACTTTGATCGACGAGTCGTTCGGCTCGTTCGACGAGTTCAAGACGAAGTTCTCGGCCGCGGCCGCCACCGTGTTCGGCAGCGGCTGGGCGTGGCTCTGCGTCGGCAACGACGGGAAGCTGCTCGTCACGAAGACCGCGAACCAGGACAACCCGGTGTTCACGGAGGGCGTCCTCCCGATCATGGGCCTCGACGTCTGGGAGCACGCGTACTACCTCAACTACCAGAACCGCCGCCCCGCCTACATCGGCGCGTTCTTCAACGTCGTCAACTGGGATCAGGTCGGCGACTACCTCACCATGGTTCGCGTCGCCGACGGCGTTCTGGCGGCCAAGGACTGGGCGCAGGCTCAGTGGTCGAAATTCCAAGACCTCTGGAAGTCCTAGCCGTCTGGGAAACCAAGTGACGTCTTCACGGGTCCGGCCTCGCCGGGCCCGTTTTTCTTGCGCTAGCGGACCACGACCGGCACGTACACCTTGAAGTGCTCGGTGACCTCGGCCGCCCTCCATGCGCCGGACCGCTCGATCGCGTCGCCGGGCCACGCGGGATCGATCCGGTCGAGCAACAGCGCCTTCACCTGAAGGCGGTCGCGGAGTTCGCGCGCGGCCTGTTCCGCACCATCTGTACCGTGGAAGACCGCGCGCACAAGCGCGAGCGCCTCTCCGCGTTTCTGCGGATCCTGTCCAAGCGAGTTGGTCCACGCGACCTCGTGATCCGAAATCGCCGCGGGACGGTCGGCGAAAAACGCCCAGCTGTAGTTGTTCGGCCACGGCCCCAGGGGGACGTAACCGTCCGGGTTGTTGGCCACGAGATCCGAGTCCGCCGTATGCCTGCGCACCGCGGCCCACGCTTCGGGTTGGTGGGCGAAGTGCTGCGCCAGAGAGACCTTCTCGGGTTGCGTCCACGGCTGCTCGTTCAGCGCCCGGATGTGACCGAGCGTCGCCAACGCTCCGATGCACACGCCGACGAGGAACAGTGAGCGCGCCGTGGCCGATGTCGCCTGGGCCCGCCAGGCGCCGGCCGCCGCGTTGAGAAACAGCATCACGGGCAACGACGCGCGCCATCCCAGGTCGTTGTTGAACACGGCGCTTCTTGCGAACTGCATGACAAGCAACGCGCCCATCACCGCAGCAAGCGCCATCCGCCACTCACGCTCGCGCCTGCGGATCACCAAGAACACGAAGCCGGCGACGAATGCGACACCAAGGCGTAACGGCAGGAACTGCAACCAAAACAGTGGCAGATCAAGCGGCCGCCAAAACAGCCCGAGACGCGACGCATAAAACATGCGCAACACGATCAGATTGCTGCCACCCGCGTCGCGGCCGCCGAACATGGCCGACAGCACCGGCAAGGCGAGGATGGCGGCGAGCGCAGCGCCGCCCAGCGCAACGTGCCAACCGCGTCCGCGCAACACGATCAAAACAAACGCGGCGCCGACGGCCGTCGACACGGCCACGAACACGGAGCACATGGCGCACGTCGCCAAGCCGAATGCCATCAGGATGAGCGGGCGGATGCCGGTCCATTCGCCCACCATGAATCGCATGAAGGACCACATCGCGACTCCGGCGCCGACGGCCGCGAGCACGTGCTGGAACACCCACGACGCCTCCTCGAACACCGGCGCCACCCCGACCGACTCGAAATAGTAGCCCGACGGCACGATGAGGATCTCGCTCCCCAGACCGCGGGAAAGAAAGTCCCCGGCGACACCGAGCATGCCGAGCGCCAGCGCCCACCAGGCGGCACGCAAGCCGGCCCAACGTTTCGCCAACGCGCAGGAAAACGTCAGGAACGCAAACGCTGCGTACCAAGTCATCGCCATTTCCGCCGGCCACCCGCCGATCCCGGTCCCGACGCACAGCAGCGCGGCGCAAAAGTGCGCGCCCCAGTAGTAGTTCAGCGGGATGGGTGCGCCGTCCACGGAGTAGTAGGGGTTGCGAACCGGGAGCCCCTCGCGCACGATCGCGTCGACGGTCGCCGACTTCGTGTGGTCGAACATCTCGCGCTGGAAGTAGAGCCCGCCGTCGTGCTCGATCGGCAGCAGGTCCACACTGATCAACGTGGCGCCGAGCGCAGCCACCACGAGAAGCCCCCAACCGCGAGGCCTTGCCCACTCCTCACCGCGCCCCCAGCAATACGCCGCTGCGAGCGAAGCAACCCAGCCGAGCAAGAGCGTGAGAACGCCGAGGCCAAGCAGCGACGTCACAAGAAGCGTGATCGGCGCGGTGAAACACACACCGACCGCGGGCGCAAACCAGGGGCGCCGGCCTCGCAACGCGACCCAGCCCGGCGCGCCGAACACGAGCACGCTGAACGCAACGCCGGCGAGAACCTGGCCGACAAACGCGGACGACGGAGCGGCCGCAAGAAGCGCGATCAAACCGCCGCCCCCGCCGTGGCGTGAACGCACCCGCTCAACATGGCCCGGGACTATAACGCATTGCAGCGTGCGACCCGTGCCGTTAGCTGGAGGCCGACGGCGAGCTGCGCCAACGTTTCGCGCGGGCGACTACGGGAATGGGGAGGCACCCGGCGGCCGGGTCTGCCGCTGGCCATTGGCACTTGATCGGGCCAACGACCAAGTGACCAACTACGAGAGACCCGGGGCCAGGTGCCGGCCCCGAATGAAGTTGGGTACGAAAGTGCTCATGTCTTCGTGCAGTTCAACCGGTGTGCGGCGCCGCGGATCAGTGAGAGTCTGTTTTTTCTTGCTTGGTCGCACCACGGGATGCCGAGTGGCTCCCGACCGAGGCCGCGAGCATGAACGCGGCCTTCACCGCGTGCGTCTCGATGCAAAGATCGTCGAGGAACCCAGCCGCGAGATCCGTTCCCCGTTTTTCGTTTGCATGGACAAGCGGGTGCTACCAAATGGAGGACAGCCTCCCTTTGGGCCCACGCAAGTCACGAGTCCCTGAATCAAGGCGGACAACAAGATGGATACCCAAGCAATTTTCGGACTGCAGTTTCTGTTGAGCCTCATCGCCTGGGGCGTGGTCGTCGGCTTGCTACCGAGCCGCTGGCTGGCCCAGAAACCGCGACACGAGGCCCTCCTGTGGCTGAGCCTGCCGCATGTGTTTCGTCACATCGGGATGGTCTTCCTCGTTCCCGGCGTCGTTGACCAAACCTTGCCGGCGGGTTTTTCCATTCCCGCTGCCTATGGGGACCTGGCGACGGGTCTCCTGGCGCTGGGTGCGATCCTCGCTCTGCACTCCAAGTGGTCGCTCGCGATTCCTCTCGTGTGGACGTTCAATGTCGTCGGCACCGTCGATCTCGCGAACGCGCTTCGACACCTCGATGTGGCGCCCCTGTTTGGAGCAGCCTGGTACATCCCGACGATGCTCGTGCCGCTGCTCCTGGTCACGCACTTCCTGATGTTCAAGCGGCTGCTCGGCAGGTAGATCCGAGTTCGGCGCGCTCAGTGCACTTCATTCGGAACTACGTGCGCACGGGGTTCGGTCACTTCCGG
>JAZFYD010000246.1:0-5708 GCA_036443405.1 Planctomycetota bacterium | reverse complement strand
CCAAACCTCATCGACCGATCCGGCAATCACGATCTCCACGTATATAGGGCGAGAGGCCATGCGGTGATCATAGGGCCTCAGATGGCCAGCCGCACCTCCCACAGCCCGGGTCGCTGAGCGCACGGTGCTAGGGAACTTTGTCGCTAGGCGGTCAAGCCACGGCGGCTGCCGTTGCTAGTTCCTCATCGCCCGAAACGGATTCTCCCCCTCGGGCATGATCCCCCGCAAGCCCCGTCGGATGTGGCTCTCCACGGGCTCGCTCGACACCGAGCCCACCTTCCGCAACACCATCGACCCGACCTGCGCAAACACTCCCGCCAGCGCGTCCAACAAGTCGTCATGCGCCGCCGCCGGAACGTCAACGCTTCGTCGCGCAGGACGGCTAAGAGATTCAGCGGCGCTCCAAGGGTGGGAACGCCTGCAGGAACTCGTCGAAGAGGAACGGTGCGATCCAACGTGGCGAGTGTGACCGCCAATGTGCAGGTGACCAGGCACTCCAACTCTTCATGGTCTCTCGCGGCACGTGTTTCGACTCGAGTTTCAATCCTGCGAGCACAGAGGCGCCGAACGCGAGTCGTTTGACGGGATCCGTCCTGCCGGCGAAGGTGTCGTTGCGGAACGAGTGGACCGTGAGATCGACATGGATCGCGTCACCTCCGGTCGCCTCGTTGGTGAAGCAATAGAGACGCTCTTCGATCGAGGTGAGAGACCACACAGCCCCGGTCGGCCGTGCGCGTAGCCGAATCACGTTGATCGCCACCCGCTCATTCGTTCGCTCGCAGAGTTCGAGAAAGCGGCCGGTGCTTTCGTTCCCGCCCTCGATCTCGACCGGCCAGAGCGTTTCTCTGGCCGCGGTTGCGATCGTCTCGAGATCGTGGCGGAAGATCTCGATCAGCGCGGTCCGGGCCTCGGTCCTGGGAGAGAGCATTGCGCCGCGGAACCGATAGAGCGCCTTGTGCAGGTCACTCTTCTTGCACGCCTCGTGGGCTCGCCGGATCGATTCCCTCAGGGCCGCAATTCCCGCCTCGGCCCTCGCGAGGCGATCCGCGAGCGAGTCGCTCTCTTTGCCGGCCGGGATCCCCGCGATCCGCTCGATCGCTTGGGCCCGGGCGAGTACCGTCTGCAAGCACTCCGCGGCCGATCGGCGCCTGCCGTCGCCCGTTTCGTCCACCGACCAGGCTTGCGCGAGGCGCACGAGCCGATCATCCGTCGGGACGGACATGAAGTTGACGCTGCCCGGGCGGTTGCACGGCGCCAAGCTAGGGACTTCCAGCCACCGCATCGCGGGACGCACCACGGCGTTCCGCGTGTGCTTGGCCGCGCTCCGGACGTGCGCAATCAGCGGAGCGCGTTGCGTGAGCACGTCGCACGCCATCGTGTATTCGCGAAAGGGCGCGTCGAGCCGGATCCATCCGCGAAGCGCAAGCGGTGTCTTCCCGGCGGCGACTTGAAGGACCGGATCGTTGAAGCGATGGCCGTGTTTGGAAAAAAAGAGCAGGTATTCGGCGTCCTTGTCGCCGACCTCGTCTTCGTCGAAGTCGCGAAGAAGCCCATCGACCTTTTTGCGCGGCTCGCCGAGCAACGTCTCCTCGACGCGATAGGTCCAGATCGAGAAACCGGCAACACGCCCGTCGATCTCCGCACGACGAAGGAACCGCGCGCGCACCACAAGGTCGGATTTGGCGACCATCCATTCGAGACTCACCTCGACGCTGGTCTCGGCACGGGCGTCGCCGGCGAGCACCAAGATCGGAAGCACATACGGGAGGAGTGATCTCACGGCGGTCTCCGCAGCCAATCGTAACCGCGTCGGGCGTCCCAAGTTGCATAACCGACCGGCCTGATCCCCCGCAACCCGCGTCGGATGTAGCTCTCCTCCGGCTCGCTCGACGGCTTTCCAACCGGTCGCAACACCATTGACCGTGCTGGACCAGATCGCGCGGCTCGAAGAGCGCGCGCGACTCCTCGAAGAGGAAAACCGCGTACTGGCGGAGGGAGTACGGCAGCCTGCAGGTCAACCCGGCCCGCCGGCTCGAGGAACTCGAGAAGGAAACGTTTGGTTGAAGCGTTTGGCCGCGGACAAGGAGTTGGACATCGCCATCTTGAAGGAGGTCAGTGCCTCGTCGTGTACGTTTGGGGAGCGGACACCCGGCCTGGTACTACTCGGAAACGCCGCTAGTCGGCTTGCCGTGTTCGCTACCAGCTTCAAGTAGGGCCCTCTCCCACAATCGCTCGTGCTCCCTTCGTGCCATTTCTGAGTAGCATCTTATTGAGCGTCGAATCACCGCGACTGTCGCCAACCACATTGCCGGGAGGGCGACCGCAGCCGTCACCATTGCCCAGTAGCGGTTCTGCGCGTCCATGTGCCAAATTGCCCCCGCGACGACGACGAGATTGGCGATGAAGCACATGACGGGTAGACCAAACCTAACGATACGGGTCCGCTGCCGAACGATGCCATCAGTAGCTTTCTCTCGCCGTCGCTTGTCCAAGGCGGTTTCAAATGAGAGCCCGGATTCGTGCCTCTCGATAGCGACCACAATGTATGTCGAGATGAGCCTGATGTTGTAGTCGATCCGGTAGAGCATGAACGACCCGACCAAGATGGGTCCGGGCATCAGCAGAACCAAAGGGTACTGTGCAACTTCGCCGCTGCTCTTGACCGCAAACGCGAGCATGGCGATGAAGAGTGTTACGTAACCAACCGTTACTTGGTAACGCTCTGTGAGCAATCGGTCCATCCTTCCGACAAGAGTCTTGTATTCCTCGATGCGACACTGGCCCTGTCGAATTTGCGCGCTATCACTCATGTTCTTGGAACTTTCCGTCCTTAGAGCTGAGTGCGGACCAACGCTCATGCCCGCGGCTGAACACAAGTCTGCCGCGTGTTGTCAACATGAGTTGGCCCGGACCCTATCCCAACTCCCAACGTGGATCTCCACCTTAGTAAACGGATGGTGGGGACCGCAAGTCGATTGGTGTTGTGACGCGTCGAATCGCCGTGGCTGTCTCCAGGGAGACCACGCACACGGTTGCTGACCAGTTCACGCCGCTTGCTTCACCGCCGCAACGCTCGAAACGGATTTCCCTCAACCCGAATCCCCTTCAAGCCCTCCCGAATCCGGCTCTCCACGGGCTCCTTCGACACCGAACCCACCGGCCGCAACACCATTGACCCAACCTGCGCAAACACCCCCGCCAAAGCGTCCAGCAAGTCGTCATGCGTCGCCGCCGGAAACGTCAACGCCTCATCGCGCAACTCGGGGAACCGACTCCCGCACACCCGCAGCTGCGGCGGGTCGCACGCCAGCGCAGGCTCCAACGTCTGAATGATCCGAATCTCCTTGTTCGTAGTCGGCTTCTCCGGCCGAACGGGAATCGAAACATCGAGAGCGCGTAACTCGTTCTCCGTCACCTCGACAAGCGCCTCGTCCTTCACGGCGCACCCCGAACTGCACCGCCTTGCGCGCAATGAACCGAGCTTGGGCCGACGGCGCACCGCGCATCCGTTCCGCGCACAGCACGTCCCAGCCGGTGTCTCCAAACCGCCGCCCGATGACGACGACGGCGCAGTAGTCGGGATCACCCGTCTTCACCTTCGTCGCGTCGCCGGCCGGGTCCGCAAACATGTAGCGCGCTCCGTACTCGTCGGTGTGTCCCGGCGGCTCCGCCTTGAAGTTCGTCCGGGCGTGACATCGGAAGAGAGCTGGACAGAGTCGGGCACGCTCCTACTCTTGGGGCCATGGCCCGCATCGTGCTGGCGACCTTCGGTTCCCACGGCGATGTCTTTCCCTACATCGCTATCGCCGTGCGCTTGAAGGAACGGGGGCATGACCCGGTCATGGCCGGCCCGGCGGTCTATCGCGCGGATGTCGAGGCGCATGGCCTTACGTTCGCCGCGCTTCGTCCGGCGGTGGACCTGCAGGACCCCGAGCTGTATCGGCGCGCCATGGATCCGAAGCGCGGCACCGTGTTCGTTGTTCGCGAGCTGCTGGTCCCGTGCATCCGCGAGAGTTACGCGGACATCGAGAGAGTCTGCGAGGGCGCGGACTTGCTCGTGTCGCATGCTCTCACCTACGCCGCGCACATGCTCGGTGAGCGGGGGAGCATCCCGTGGATCTCGACTGCCCTCATGCCGATGATGTTCTTCTCGGCGCACGATCCGCCCGCGCTTTCGCCCATTCCGTGGCTTGCCCGCACGCGCATCCTCGGCCCCGGTGTGGTCGGCCTGCTCCGGCGGCTCATCCGGCGGGCGGGCTGGAGCTGGGGAGAACCGATTCGGGAGTTCCGGCGCGAGTTGGGGCTGAACGCGAAACTCGATCCGTTGTGGGACGGCCAGTTCTCTCCCGACGGCGTCCTGGCGCTGTTCTCCTCGAGCTTCGCTTCCGCACAGCCCGATTGGCCGCCGGCAACGACGATCTGCGGTTTCCCGTTCCACGATCACGACTTTGGCGGCGACGCCGATGCGAGCCGGCTGGACGCGTTTCTTGAGGCGGGTCCGCCGCCCCTTGTGTTCTCTTTGGGGTCGTCGGCAGCCCGCGCGGCCGGCGACTTCTATGACACGGCCGCCGCCGCCGCGCAGCAACTCGGCCGGCGCGCGGTGCTCGTGACGGGAAGCGTCGCGGTGTCCGGCGAGCTACCGAGCGACGTGCTCGCGATTCGCTCCAGTTCCTTGCATCGACTGTTCGAGGCCGCGTCCGTTGTCATCCACGCGGGTGGCATCGGAAGCACGGGGCTGGCTCTGATGGTCGGCTGCCCGCAGCTCGTCGTGCCGTTTGCGCATGATCAATTCGACAACGCGATTCGCGTCGTGCGTCACGGCGTAGGACGCAGCTTGCACCGCAGGCGCCTTACCGTGCGTCGATTGACCCGCAACGTTGCACACATCCTGGGCGACGCGGAGATGCGCTCGCGGGCAACGGTTCTCGGGGAGCGGGTACGGGGCGAAGACGGCCCGGGTGCAGCTTGCGACGTCATCGAGCAGATCCTCGGCACGTAGGGCGGGCGACCTCCCGCTGGCTGCGCGACGAAGGCTTCAAAGCGGTTGACACGTCGCAGTACAACGGGTCCAGTTCCATTAAGAACGCCACTGTGGAGCGAAGTACGCCAGACATTACGGAGGCTGCGTAAGGAGACCGGACAAGAGCCATGCCCTCCAAAGTGCAATTGACCAAAGCTATCTTGTTCGGCGGGTGCTGTGGCATTCTCGTCGCCATAGCGTGTCGTATTCTTGGCGTAGACAAGGAGACGGCGTCACGCGTCTCCGGTGCGGTGGCAGGCACGATCTCTGGGGCGTATCTCTACTCGACCAAACGAGGAATCCCCTCGGTGGTGCCACGCTGGTTTGCTTTCGCGTCGGCGATGGCGTTGGGATGCGCTGCGCCGTCCGTTTTCCCGGGCCTGAACAAGGCAGTCATTGCGGCGACGGTGGCCGGCGCAGTTGTGGCTGCTCTCTCGAGAGACTCATGCGAGTCAGGGGCAGGTACATAGCTCCGCGCCCGACCCACTCTCGACCTCGATTATCGCCGGAACAGCCGCGCGGCTAACAACCCAGAGGCAAACGTACGGAACGTACGGGAACGTACGGTGCCAGTTAACTTTTTCCGAAAATCGTCGCCCGATCTGACACCGGCTGCGAGGTATCAGCAGCAGAATCGTGCGTTTTGTCGCCGATGGTGGCTACGCGGAAGCGGTCTGCGAAGGAGCGG
>JAZFYD010000245.1:0-19358 GCA_036443405.1 Planctomycetota bacterium | reverse complement strand
TCGAAGTGGTCGATAACATCGATCCCGACGCGTTCGAAGCGGCGTGGGCCGGGGGCAACCCTGCCACGACGCACTGGGTGGCGATCTCCAAGTCCGGCGGCACGACGGAGACGCTCGCCCAGCTTTCGGTGGTGCGCGAACGCGCGCGGCTCGCGGGGTTCACGCCGCGCATCACGCTGGTGACCGGCGCGTCCGGAGCGCTGCGCGAACTCGCGGATACGGAAGAACTGCCCGTGTTCGATGTGCCCGAACAGGTGGGCGGCCGGTTCTCGGTTTTCACGAGCGCTGCGACGGTGCCGCTCGCACTGGCGGGCCACGACGTGAAGGCGTTGCTGTCGGGCGCCTTGACGGCGCGCGATCACGGCGCGCAAGCCGCGGCACGCCTCGCCGCGTTCCTGGTCGCGGCGGAGAAAAACGGACGAAACGTCGTGACGCTGTGGTCGTACGCCGAGCGCCTCGAGACGGTCGGCGAGTGGTTCCGTCAGCTTTGGGCGGAGAGTCTCGGAAAACGGGATGCCTCGGGGACGCCGGTGGGGCAATCTCCGATTCACTGTGTGGGCTCGACGGACCAACACAGCATGCAGCAGCTGATGGTGGAGGGTCCCCCCGACAAGGTCGTCCTCGTCTTGGCCCACGCAAAGTCAACGGGGCTGCGTGTGCCGATGGATGGCCTGGGCGCGGGCGCGGGCCACAGCATGGACGCGATATTGGACGCGATGCGACGCGCGACGACCGCCGGCATGGTGCGAGCGGGCTGCCCGGCCATGACCCTCCGGCTCGATGACGCCACTCTGGAGTCAGCGGGTGCCCTCCTGATGACGTTCATGGCCGCGACCGTCATCGCGGGTGAGTTGCTCGGCGTGGATCCCTACGGCCAACCCGGAGTCGAGGCCGCGAAGATCGCGACCAAGGAACTCCTGACCGACCCGGGCGGCGACCTCGATCAAGACATCGCCGCTCTGTTAGGAGAAGGCGAAGGAATCCGAGTCCCCTAAACCTCCAACGCCGTCAGCCGTTGGGCCGGCGTCAGCCCGCGGCCTCCGATGGCCATCGCTCCAACCGCATTAGCGGTTGGGCCAAAAACACTTCTGATTCAACGGCTGACGCCGTTGAATCAGAACGGTATATCGTCGAAGTCGTACTCGTCGCCGCCGCTCCCGCCGCTGGAGCTCTGCGGCGCGCGGTTCGGCATGCGATCCGAGACGCGGTTGGCGTTTTCCTGTTGGCCACCCTGATAACCCTGACCGGATTCCTGGCGGCCCTGACCGGATTCCTGGTGACCCTGACCGGATTCCTGACGACCCTGACCGGATTCCTGACGACCCTGGCCGTCCTGCCGACCACCGCGATCGCCGCCACCCATGAACTGGAAGTTCTCCAGCACGACGAGCAGTTTGCTCCGCTTCTGGCCGTCTTTGCCTTCCCAACTGTCAAACCGGAGGCGCCCCTCGATAAAGATCGGGCGACCCTTCGACATGTATTGGTTGATCGTCTCGGCTTGGCGGCCCCAGGCTTCGACATCGACAAACGTCGTTTCTTCGTGGGACTGTTCGTCACGTCCGCGGTACTTGCGGTTCATCGCCATCCCGAATTTGACGACAGCGGTGCCCGACTGCGTGTAACGCATTTCGGGGTCTCGGGTCAGGTTCCCCATCAGGAGAACTTTGTTGAAATTGGCCATGGTTTATCCAGTTCTTCTTCTCTAAATCTCGCTGAAATTGACTGTATCCGAACGCACCCATAGAATCCCGCTCGGTTTCATGACGCAAGCCGAACGCCGCCGCCATCCCCGTATTCCCGTCTGTCTTCCGCTCCGACTGACGCTCCAGGACGACACCGTGGACACGGTGATCATCAACCTGAGCGAGACCGGCATTCGACTGCGCATGCCCAGGCCGATGCAGCTCTTGAGCCGCGTGCAGATCGGAATCGAGCTGCCGGAAACGAAGGGGCTGACCCCGGCATCCGTCGCGATCACCGGAGTGATCGTCCGCTGCGAGCCCACGGAAGACGCGGAAATCCCGTTCGACACCGCGATCTTCTTCGAGGATCTCTCGGACTCCGCGCGCGGAAGCATCTCCCGCTTCATCAGCGCGCAGTTGGCGTAACCCGGACGCGCCCGGCCCGCGCCCCGGGCCAGCTTGAAGGAAGATCTCACACGAGATACCTCGTAGGCGGTGTCAGATCTGCCTACGCCCCCTGCTCGGGGCGCAGGGGCGGTGTCGGCTAGAATTCGCACCGCCATGGCAACCGCGCCGCAGATTCATCCCACCGCCGTCATCGACGAGCGGGCGCGCATCGGAGACGGCGCGCGTATCTGGCACTTCTGCCATGTGATGGCCGACGCGTCGATCGGTGAGAACTGCATCTTGGGGCAAAACGTCTTTGTCGGCCGCGGGGTGTCGCTCGGCGCCGGATCGAAGGTGCAAAACAACGTCTCCCTCTACGAGGGCGTCGAGATCGGGCGCGGGTGTTTCCTCGGGCCGTCAGCCGTGTTCACCAACGTGCTGACGCCGCGCGCCGAGGTCGAGCGCAAAGACGGCTTCGCGCCGACCCGAGTTCGCGACGGGGCCACCATCGGCGCCAACGCGACGATCGTTTGCGGCAACACCATCGGCGAATACGCGGTGGTGGGTGCGGGCGCGGTCGTGACCGCCGACGTCGCGCCGCATCGCGTGGTGGTTGGGGTGCCGGCGCGCGAACAGGGCTGGGCCTGCCGTTGCGGCGCAGTTTTGGACGCCGAGCTCGTGTGTGGCGACTGCGGAAGCCGGTACCGCGAGACGGACGGGTGCCTCGCGGACCTGTGAGCGTCCCATGCCGACCTCCTCCCTGATTGTGGCTTTGGCGTGCAGCGCGGCCGTGCTGGGCGCAATCGTCGGCTCGTTCCTGAACGTCGTGATCTACAGGTTGCCGCGGGGTCTGGGCCTCGGCGCGGCGGATCGCTCGCGCTGCCCGAAGTGTGGCGGGCCGATCCGCTGGTTCGACAACATCCCGCTCGTGTCCTACCTCGCGCTTCTTGGCCGCTGCCGGCACTGTAAGAACCCGATCTCGATGCGCTACCCGATCGTTGAAGCGCTGACCTCGGGCCTTTTTGCCGTGGCGTTCCTGCGCGCATACGACCTCGCCTGGGAACCGCTCCCGGTCGGCGCTACGGTCGGCGCGGCTTTTGGCGCGATCTCGGTCGCGGTCAGCTTCATCGATGTCGAGCACCGGCGCCTTCCCAGGGGGCTGGCCATCACCACGCCGCTCGTTCTTGCTGCGGTGGCGGCGCTCTTTGTGCCCGGCCTGCACGGCACGACGCTTTTTGGGGTCGACTTGATCTCCGAGGGGATGAAACCGGCCGCCGCCTCGTTGCTCGTTGGGCTCGCGGGGGCTGGTGCGGCGGGGGGGCTCCTTGTCGCCACGCGCGGGCTGCCAGTCGGAATTCGCGGCGAGGACGCCGGGTTCTTGGCGGCGTGGGGCCTGCTTCTGGGTCCCTCCTTGGTCGCGGTCGTCCTGGCGCTGGCGCTACCGCTCTATCTCGCCGGGCGCGCGATCCGCGGCGAACGCGCGCTGCCTGGCGGGCCGCTTTGGTCGGTCGCCGGATTGGTGGCTCTGTTTTTCGGAAGCGAGATTTTGGCCTTGGTGCTCTGATCGGCCACGGTCGACGCCCCTCGAATAGGGCACATCATCTAGTGCCCATACCGCTTTTTTCACCCAGGATGTAGTTGACCCGCCGCGAAATAGCGGACAGAATGGGGTGTTGGTCCAGCTTTCCCTTCCGTTTCTCGAGCGGCGGGCCCCGCATACGCGGTGGGTTCGAAACGGCAAACGGTAGAGACCGGGAAAGCCCATACGCCGAGGAGGGTGTGCATGGCTACGAAGCGAGCGGGACGAGCCCTTGGGGCAGCGCTATTGATCTTGGCGACGGTCGGCGGCTGCCGGTCTACGAGCGAGGATCGAGTGCGCGAGTTGGAGGCGCAACGCGCCGACCTGGAGAGCCGCAACAAACGTTTGTCGATGGACGTCGCGCGCAGTCAGCAGGACAAGATCCGCGACGACGCGGATCTCGAGCGCGAACGCGCGAAGAACGAGATGCTCAGCGAAGCGCTGATCGAACGCCCGACGCAGCACACGCTGGCGCCGGCGCCGCGCATTGACACCGAGGCGCTCCGGCCGCAGCTCGAGCGCAAGGGCGTTCGCGTCGAGGATCGTGCGGACGGGAGCGCGGCCATCGTGCTGGCGTCCGATGCCGTCCGTTTCTCGGCCGGAAAGGCCGACATCACTGCGAAGGGCGAAACGACGCTTCGCCGGGTCGCTATGGTCTTGATGGAGACGGAAGGGATCGATTCCATCCGGGTCGAAGGCCACACCGACTCCGATCCGATTCGTCGCTCCGGATTCAAGTCCAACGAGCACCTGTCCCTCGAGCGCGCCCGAAAAGTGCGCATGTATCTCGTGAAGCTCGGCCTCGCCGAGGATCAGCTCGACGTGAAGGGCTACGGGGCCCAGCGTCCGATCGCGCCGAACGACTCGAAGACGAACAAGGCGCTCAATCGCCGCGTTGAAATTGTCCTGACGTCGGCGCGCTAGGGCGGCGATTCGTTTTGCTGGCCCAACGGCTGACGCCGCCGTGTTTGTGGCCCAACGGCTGACGCCGTTGGAGCTGCCGCTAGCGTAGACGACCGGCTGTTTTGTCTCGAATCGAGACGGAACGGTCGGTCGTTTTTTCATGGTCTGGCCCGGAATCCCACCCGTTCCGGATTTCAGATCGTGGGCCATCGAGGCCGATAGGACTCCGGGCTTCCCTCAGGTGAGGGCGGATCCCGGAAAGAGGCTCGAATGGCCGGTATCGAAGAATTGCTCCAGATCATGGTCCAGCGTGGCGGATCCGATCTGCACGTCACCGCGGGCGCGCAGCCGAAGGTGCGCATCGACGGGGCACTCGTATCGACCGAGTACGAGATCCTCGATCCGGAAGCGTCGAAGAAGATCTGTTACTCCGTCCTGACGGCCGAGCAAATCGCCAAGTACGAGGCCAACCTCGAGCTCGACATCTCGTTTGGCATCGACGGTCTGGGCCGCTTCCGCTGCAACGTCTTCCAGCAGCGTGGTGCGGTCGCGGGCGTGTTCCGGGTGATTCCGTACGAGATCCAGTCGTTCGAGGAACTCGGTCTGCCGGTAGAGATTTGCAAGTCCGTCTGCTCGCTCCCCAAAGGTCTCGTGCTCGTGACGGGTTCGACGGGCTCCGGTAAGTCCACCAGCCTCGCCGCGATGATCGATCACGTCAACGAGACACGCTCCGAGCATATCGTGACGATCGAGGACCCGATCGAGTACCTCCACCGGAACAAGAACTGTCTGTTCAACCAGCGCGAGGTCGGGTCGGACACACATTCGTTCTCGAACGCGCTCCGGTCCGTGCTGCGTGAGGATCCCGACGTCGTGCTCATCGGCGAGATGCGCGACCTCGAGACGATCGAGCTTGCGTTGACGCTCGCGGAAACGGGTCACCTGACGCTCGCGACGCTGCACACCGTTGACACCGTGCAGTCGATCAACCGCATCGTCGACGTGTTCTCGAGCCATCAGCAGCAGCAGGTGCGCACGCAGCTTTCGTTTGTGCTACAGGCCGTGTTCTGCCAGCAGCTGATCCCGAATGCGAACGGTCGCGGCCGCAAGCTCGCGTGTGAGGTGATGATCGCGAACAGCGCGATCCGCGCCCTCATCCGCGACAACAAAGCGCACCAGATCTACTCGCTGATCCAGACCGGTGGCAAGTACGGCATGCGCACGATGAACCAGGCGCTGTACGAGCTCTACACGGCCAACCAGATCACCTACGACGATGCGCTCGCGCGCACGACCGACCCGGAGGATCTCAAGCGCACGTTCCAGCGGGCCCCCGGCCCCCAGAAGCCCCCTCCCAGCCCGCAGCAGCGTCGAAACGTGAGGGGCCAGGCGCGCAATGTCTAAGAGCCTGGATCGTCGGCTGCTGCGCGTCGCGACCGAGGCGGAGCTGATTACCGAGGACAAGGTCGAGGGCCTTCTCAAGACCGCCGCGCGCGACAGCACGCCCGTCTCGAGCTTGCTGATCGATGCGGTGGGCATCGACGAGACCGATTTCCTGGGGCTCGTCGCTGACCGGCTGCGTGCAACCCCGATCAATTTGGCGGACTGCCAGATCGATCCGGACCTCGCGCGCCTCGTGTCGAAAGAGCTCTCCTACGAGCACCATCTCATCCCGATCGCGAAGATCGACCAGGTGATGACGCTCGCGGTCTGCAATCCGTTCGACGTCGTGACGTTGGACCAACTGCGTAACACCACGGGTTGCACGATGCGCCTCGTGTTTGCCTTCGAGGGGATGATCGAGGAGGCGCTCAACAAGGTCTACAAACCTGGTGCCGCTCAGCTCGAGGCGGTCATGGGGGAGCTCGAAGGCGCCGACGGCGTCGAGCTCCAGGAGGCCGATGTCGACGATGGCGAACTCGACCTCGAAGCCCTTGGCAAAGACGGCGACGACTCTCCGGTCATCAAGTTCGTGAACCTGATCGTGTACCAAGCGGTCAAGCAGGGCGCGTCCGATATACACATCGAACCGTTCGACCGGGTTGTGCGGGTGCGCTTCCGTCAGGACGGCGTGTGCGCCGAGGTGTATCAGCCTCCGAAGTCGCTGCTCAACTCGATCGTCTCCCGCATCAAGATCATCTGCGACATGGACATCGCGGAGCGGCGCCGCCCGCAGGACGGCAAATTCCAGATGAAGGTCGAAGGCCGCCAGATCGACTTCCGCGTCTCGATCCTTCCGACCGTGCACGGCGAGAAGGTCGTCATGCGTATTCTCGATCAGGGCAACCTCGCCCTTTCGCTGGAGTCGCTCGGCTTCGAGAAGAAGGCGTTGAAAGACCTCAAGGAGGGCATCGAGTCCAGCTACGGGATGATCCTCGTGACGGGCCCGACGGGTTCGGGCAAGTCAACGACGCTCTACAGCGCCGTGAAGGAGATCCTCTCCGACGAGAGCAACTTCGTTACGGTCGAGGATCCCGTCGAGTACCAGGTGTACGGCGTGAACCAGGTTCAGGTGTCGGAGAAACGCGGACTCACGTTCGCGGGCGCGCTCCGGTCGATTCTGCGTCAGGACCCCGACGTGGTCATGATCGGTGAGATTCGAGACGCCGAGACCATCGAGATCGCGATCAAGGCGGCGCTCACGGGTCACTTGGTGCTTTCGACGCTGCATACGAACGACGCCGCCAGCACGATTACCCGCATGGTGGACATGGGTGTGGACCCGTTCATGGTTGCGTCCGCGACCTTGTGCGTATCCGCGCAGCGTCTCGCGCGCCGGCTCTGCCGGCACTGCAAGGAGCCGATGGATCGGCCCCCGGTCGGCCGTCTTCGTTCGATCGGGTTCACAGAGGAAGAGGCCGAAACCGCCGAGTTGTTCCAGCCCATCGGCTGTGGCCGATGCAAGAACGGCTACTCCGGTCGGTTCGCGCTTCTGGAGACGATGCCGATCAACGAGGACATCCAGCGCATGATCGTCGGCGGCAAGTCCGCTCTCGACATCAAGAACTCCGCGATCATCGAGCACGGGATGGTCACGCTCCGCCGCTGCGCGAACTTGAACGCGATGCGCGGACACACGAGCGTGGAAGAGGTCCTGCGCACGACGATGCGTGACGAGGTGATGCCCGACGGCACGACCCTCGCGGACATCATCGCCAAGCACAAGCAGACCCAGCCCGCGTGACAGATTTGAAACGGTAAGGAAAACGAAATATGCCCGCTTTCAAGTTCACCGCCCGCGCATCGACCGGCAAGACCGAGTCCGGAACGCTGTCCGGGCGCAGTCAAGCCGATGTCGTCAGCGACCTCCGCAAACGCGGACTCGTCGTCCTGAAAATCAAAGAGACATCGGCCAAAGGCAAGGGGAAGAAGGGCGGCATCTTCGCTCCGCGACCCGGCGCGACGACCGCGCAGGTCGTGATCTTCACGCGCCAGCTTTCGACGATGATTTCAGCCGGTGTGCCGCTACTGGAGTCACTGGAGGTTCTGCAGGAGCAGGCGGACACGCCCGGCTTCCGAATCGTGCTCGACAGTGTCATCGAGTCGGTCCGTGGCGGTACCGACCTTTCGACGGCGCTCGAACGCTTCCCGAAGGTGTTCCCGAAAATCTACTGCTCGATGGTGCGCGCCGGCGAGGTTTCCGGTCAGCTCGACGAGATCTTGCTCCGCCTTGCGGAGTACCAGGAAGCGAGTCAGAAACTGACACGCGACATCCGCGCCGCGATGACCTACCCGGTCGTCAGCTTCGTCATGGTGCTTGGCATCACGATGTTCCTGATGGTCGGCATCGTGCCGAAGTTCAAGGAGATCTTCGACTCCCTGGAGATCGACCTGCCCGGTATCACGAAGGCTGTTCTCGGAATCAGCTACGCGCTGAAGGAACACACGGTTGCGGTGGGCGGCGGGTGCTGCGCCTTCGTATTTCTGATCGTGCTGTACAAGAAGACGAAGAAGGGGCAGCGGTTGTGGGACTGGCTGATGCTGCACCTTCCGGTGTTCGGACCGCTCTTCCAGAAGGTCGCGCTTTCGCGGTTCAGCCGCACGTTTGCGACGCTGATCCGCTCCGGTGTCCCGATTCTCGGCGCCCTCGAGATCGTCTCCGAGACCGCCGGCAACCAGGTCATCAGCGAGGTGGTGGACAACGCGAAGGAAAATGTCCGCCAGGGCAACACGCTGGCCGAGCCGCTCATGCAGAGCAAGATCTTCCCGCCGATGGTCACACGCATGATCCAGATCGGGGAGAAGTCGGGTTCGCTCGAGCAGCTGCTGGAGAAGATCTCCGATTTCTACGACGACCAGGTGAGCGCCGCGGTGAAGACACTGACGTCCTTGATCGAGCCGCTCATGATCGGTGCGATGGGTTTCATGGTCGGTGGCATCGTGCTCGCCGTCTTCCTGCCCATCTTCGAGTTGCAGAAGAAGCTGGGGGCTGGGTAGATGGCCACGAAACCGGCGCGCCGACGCGCAGCCCTCTACGGGGTCGCGCTTTTGATCGGCGGCGGTCTTCTCGTATCGGGTTTCGCCATCACCCTCCCGCCTGACCCGGCGACGCAGCTGCACGGCGCGGCGCTGATCGGCAACGGCATGGGGCAGTACGACAAAGCGATCGAGATGGTGTATGAGGTGCTCGAGGATCATCCCGACAACGCCGAGGCACACCTCTATCTGGCTTCGTTTCTCGCGGGTTCGGAGCAGTATGACAAGTCGATCGAGGCGTACGACGAAGCGATCCGGCGCATCGAGGACCGAGAGGTCCGCCGGGACGCCCGTGTGGACCGCGCAAGCCTCCTCTTGACCCTCGGACGCCGGAAGGAGTTCATCGAGGAGAAAGACGCGCTGGCGCTCCAGAAACGCGGCCACCGCATCGCGCTCCTCGACGGGATCATGCACATCAGCGACCGCAACTGGGACATGGCCGCGGATTCGTTGGAACGCGCCGTCGCCGCAAAACCGGGCGACGAAACGATCAAAGGTCGGCTCTACGCGGTCTGCCTCGAGCAGGCCCGTGCGGATCTTTCCGAGGGGTATTTCGAGAAGTCCGCGGCGCACTACGGCCGCGCGCGGAGGCTACTCCCCACCGCGAAGGAAGCGATCCTCCAAGCGGCGGATCTCTTTCTGGCGATGGCGAAACCGCAACAGGCTTTGGAAGTACTCAGCCCGCTCAATCCGCGTGCGCGCGGCGTGAGCACGCTGACGTTTCGCGCGGCGACGCTCTTGCTGGAAGACGGAAAGATCGACGCGGCTGTGACGGCGGTCGAGAGTGCGCGTGCGGCAAAACCCGACGAAGTGGAAGAGCTACTTCGCGCGGATCCCGCGTGGATCGAGCGCGCTCAGGACCCTCGTGTGCACAAGCTGCTGCATCGGAATGAGAATCAGGGTGAGGCGCGTTTGCCCGCCTCAGACTGAATGATAGTGTCCAAAAGAAGACAGGGTTTTGGGAAAGCCTGCGAAATGTCTTCAACCTTCTGACCCAACACGGTCGAAACACGGAGAAGGGCCGAGTGATCGGTCCTCGACATTAGAGAAACAACGCAAGGATCAACTGGCATTTGGGTTGGTTATTTTCGGAACAAAGCTATAGGAGCAACGACGGACAATGCGTAAGAAAGAGACTGGTTTCACGTTGATTGAGCTGATGATCGTGATCGCGATTATCGCCATTATTGCGGCGATTGCGATTCCGAACCTGCTCTCCGCGCGCCTCAACTCGAATGAGACGGCCGCGATCGCGACTCTGCGGAATATCATTTCCGCGCAGGCGCAGTTCCAGACGACGTCCCGCGCCGATGAAAACGGCAACGGCGTTGGTGAGTACGGCACGTTCGCCGAGATGTCGGGTGGTGTTGGTGTCCGCGGTGGCGCGACGCTGAACCCGCCGGTGCTCTCGACCGCGTTCCGCACGGTGAATGGTAGCGGTGAAGTGAGCCGCAGTGGTTACATGTACGCGATCTACCTGCCGGACAGCGCTGCAGACGGTTCGAAGGAACTGGCCGGCGGCGGCGCCGACGTCGCGAACCTCGACGCTGACCTCTGCGAGACGACTTGGTGCGCGTATGCGTGGCCCGCGAACCAGGGCAACACCGGCAACCGCACGTTCTTCGTCAACCAAGGTGGCGACATCATCACTTGCGAAGACCCGGCGTACAGCGGGCCCAACGCTGGCCCCATTGCTGAAGCTGCGTTCCAGGACGCTGGCACCACGATCACCGGTGCCACTGCCACGGGCATGACCGGCCGTGACGGCAACCTCTGGCGTCAGGCTGGCTAAGGTCAGTTCGACACCAGGTACGAAAGTACGATTTGATCGGGGGGCGCTCACGGCGAGCGCCCCCCGTCTTTTTGGATGGCCAGGTCAGTCGAGAGACCGTCCTGGCCGATACGGGCGTAGGGGCTGTCCATGCATTCCAAGAACAGTGGATTCACACTAATCGAGTTGATGATCGTGATCGTGATCATCGCTATTGTCGCGGCCATCGCGCTGCCGAACCTGCTCTCGGCGCGGCTGAATTCGAATGAAACCGCCGCGATCGCGACCATGCGGATGCTCTTGTCGGCGCAAGCGCAGTTCCAGACACGAAGCATCGCGGACGAGGACCGCGACGGCCTCGGCGAGTACGGGACGTTGGCCGAGATGAGCGCGGCCGTGACGATTCGCGGTGGGGCGACGACCATCCAGCCGCCCGTTTTGTCCACCGCCTTCCGCACCGTCACCGTGAACGGCGAGGTCTCGCGGTCCGGCTACTTCTTCAAGGTGTGGCTCCCCGACTCGAGTGGGGACGGTCTCGGCGAGGTCGCCGGCGGCGGCGCGGATCCGGCCGTCGATTCCGAGCTTTCCGAAGTCTCCTGGTGCGCCTACGCGTGGCCCAACGTTTATGAGCAGACCGGAATCCGTTCGTTCTACGTGAGCGCGCGCGGCGACATCCTGACGGCGACCGATTCGACCTACAGCGGATCGGGGGCTTTCACGAACCCCGGTGCGGCGCTCGTCGCGCCCGGCAGCGCGACCTCCATGACCGGCGGCATCGCCAACAACGCAACCGGCCGCGACGGCAACTTCTGGCTCCAGGTCAACAACTAGGACTACCCCGAAACGAGTGATGCCCGCCGCGCGGTGCCAGGAACCGGCCTCGGGTGCTGAAAGTCGTTGTGGGGGGATGACTTCAAGCGGCCCGCGCAGGGCATCTGTCGAGAAAACTAAACCTTTTCACGTCCAAGCGTCGATAGGGGGCCCGGAGCGCGAGGAGCCTTGAGCCGTTGGAGCGGCGCGGGGCTTTCTCCATGAAATGGTCAGGAAAGTCAGCATCCTATTGCCCGCCCTAAATGAGGTGGGACCCATCGTGAAAGTCCTCGCGGGTTTGTCAGAACTCGCGAAGGAGCGCGAAGGCCGCGAGATCTACGAGTTCATCGTCATCGACGACGGTTCCACCGACGGAACGGGCGACGCGGCGAGAGCAGCCGGCGCGCGCGTCGTGCGCCATCCCTACAACATCGGAAACGGCGCCGCCGTCAAGTCCGGTATCCGCGCGGCCGGCGGTGACGTCGTCTTGCTGATGGACTCCGACGGTCAGCACGTGCCCGCCGACGTCCCGCGCCTTCTCGAGCACATCGACGAACACGCGATGGTCGTCGGCGCGCGCCGCAAGGGCAGCCAAGCCGGCCTGCACCGCGCGCTCGCGAACGCGCTCTACAACAGACTTGCGACGTACGTAACCGGCCGCAAGATCCCGGACCTCACCTCGGGGTTCCGCGCGATCCGCGCCGACGTCGCACGCCGCTTCCTGTATCTCCTGCCCAACGCGTTCAGCTATCCGACGACGCTGACGCTCGCGTGTTTCAAGACGGGCCTCCCGGTCTCCTTCGTGCCGATCGACGTCAAGAAGCGCGAGGGCAAGAGCAAGATCAAGCTCATCAAAGACGGCACGCGCTTCCTGTTGATCATCTTGAAGATCGCGACGTTCTTCAGCCCGCTGCGGATATTCCTGCCGCTGTCCGTGATGAGCTTCGTGCTCGGACTCGGATACTACGGCTACACCTACGCGACCGCGCATCGGTTCACGAACATGTCGATGCTGCTCATCGTGCAAGCGGTCATCCTGTTCGCGCTGGCGCTCATCTCCGAGCAGATTGCGCAGCTTCGATTCGACCGCAGCGAAACTCAGGTGCGTTCGTGAAGGTGCTCTATTTCGGCACCTACTCGATTGGACCCGGCTACCCGCGCAACACCGTCCTGATCGAATCGTTGCGCGCGGTGGGGGTCGACGTCACAGAGTGTCGCGCGCCCCTGTTTCGCGGGCCGGCGGACAAGATCGCGGCCGTCGCCGGAGTCTTCGGTGCGACTCGCAGCGCGTTTCGCGCCGCGATCGCCTGGGGGCGCCTCTCCGTCGGGTTCTTCACCGCCGGCCCGCGCGACGCGGTCGTGGTCGGCTACACCGGCCACCTCGATATCTTTCTCGCGCGCGCGTTGAGCCTGTTTCGCCGCCGGCCGATCGTGCTCGACGCGTTCCTGAGCCCGTACGACACCATCGTAGGCGACCGCAAGATCCTGCGCGAAAACTCGTGGAAGGCCCGCGCGCTCAAACGGTTCGAACGCGCCTCGCTGCGTGTCGCGGACCTGGTCCTGACCGACACGGACGCCGGCGCCGACTACCTGCATCAGACGTTTGACGTCCCGCGGGAGAAGCTCGCCTCGCTGCCCGTTGGGTCGCTTGTGCGCGAGCCGGTCGAGGCATCCGTGCCCGCGGCGCCCGGCGAGCCGCGATGGACGCCGACCGGGGAGCCGCGCGCGTTCGAGGCGATCTTTGTCGGTTCGTTCGTGCCGCTGCAAGGCGTGCCTTACATCCTCGCCGCCGCCGAGCTCGCCCCCGACCTGATCTTCCGCATCGTGGGGGATGGCCCCGACGGCCCGCGCGCGGAGGAGGAGGTGCGCGAACGCCGCATGCGAAACGTCGTGCTCGAGCGCCGCTTCGTGCAGCGCGCCGAACTCAACAAGAAGCTGGCCGACGCGGATGCCGTACTCGGTGTCTTCGGCACCGGGCCGAAAACCGCGCGTGTCATTCCGTGCAAGGTCTACGACGGTCTCGCCGCGGGCCTCCCCGTGGTGACCGCGCGGACACCGGCGGCGTGCGAGCTCATGACCGACGGCGAGGACGCGCTGCTCGTGGACGCGGAGGATCCCGGTTCCCTCGTCGCGGCCCTGCGGCGGTTGCGCGACGAACCGCTGCTTCGCGAGACGCTGCGGTCCGGCGCCCGTCGGCTTGCCCGGGAACGATTCGGCGCCCACGCGATCGGCATGCGCTATCGCGCGTCTTTGAAGGAGCTTGTGCGGCGATGAGGATCGCGATCAACGGGCTCGCCTGCTCGGAGAGCATGACCGGCATTGGCCGCATGACACTGAGCAGCCTGCGCGCGGTGTTGCGCCAGAACATGCACGACGAGTTCTTCCTGTTCCTCCCCAAGGACGCGCCGGCCGACGTCGGCCTCGAAGCGGACAACCTCGAACTCATCCGCACGGACGTGTCCCTGAAGCAAGCCGTCAAGAGCGTGCTGTTCGAGGAGTTCCAGATGCCCCGTCGCCTGAGGGGCGCGCGCATCGACCTCTACTACGCCCCGAGTTTCCTGCTCCCGGCGTTTCCGGGCGCGGACGCCGAGGTCATCTGCGTCCACGACCTCGCGTGGCGGTTCTTCCCGAAGTCGAAGAGCACGATGTTCCGCACGTACATGAACACCCGTCTGCCGGCGGCGCTCAAACGCGCGCACTCGATCGTGTGCGTTTCGCAATCGACCGCCGACGACCTGATGGAGCTGTATCCCAAGACGGAAAAGGACAAGGTCCGCGTGGTCTACAACGGAGTCGATCTGGACGTCTTCAAACCGGGCGAGACGTCCGGTGACCAGAGTCCGTTCGTCGCCGTGGTCGGCAACCAGGACCCGCGGAAGAACACGTCGACGCTGCTCGAGGCGTTCCCGATCTTCCGCGCGCGACTCCGTCCGTACCGGTTGGTGATGGTGGGCCCGGGGCAGACCCCCGATGTCAAGCCGCCGGCCGTCGACGTGGTGGGGTGGGTTGGCGATGAGGAGTTGGCCTCGCTCTACCGCCGCGCGTCCATGGTCGTGCAGCCGTCCCTTTACGAGGGGTTCGGTTTGCCGCTCTTGGAAGCGATGGCGTGCGGGACCGCGGTCGCGTGCGCCGACATCAAGGTGTTCCGTGAGATCGCCCATGACGCCGCGCACTACTTCGATCCGCGCGACGCCACCTCCATTGCCAAGGCGATGGAAGCGCTCGCGGTCGATGACTCAAAGCGCGAGCGTCTCGGCCAAGCCGGCCTGGAGCGCGCGCGCGGTTTCAGCTGGGACAACTCGGCGAAGGACCTCCTGTCCATCTTCAGGGAGGCGACACGATGATTCGCGTCGCGCTTCACGTCATCGCCGGGCCCCAGGGCGGACCGCGCACATACGGCGTCGCGTTGGCTCGCGCGTTGGCGCGCCGAACCGACATCGAGACGATCGTGCTGACTGATCAGCCCGATGCGTTCCCCGGCATGCAGGCGATCCCGCTGCCGCGGCCGAAACCCTGGTCCGACCACGTCACGGTTCCGCGCATCCTCAGCAAGCTCAAGCCCGACCTCTACCACAACACCAAGAACGCGTTTCCGATCTACCTGCCGTGTCCGGGCGTCGTGACCATTCACGACCTCGCCTATGTGCACTTCCCGGAGACCTTCACGCCGGCCGCGCGCTCCTACATCAAGGTGCACACACTGCTGGGCGCGAAACGGGCGGAGAAGATCATCTGCGTGTCGGAGCATGCGCGTCGCGACGTGGCGGACACGTTGGGTGTGGACGATCAGCGCATCGTCGTGGCGCACCACGGCGTCGCGCAGGAGTACCGGCGCGAGAGTTTCGACGCGCCGGAGCGGTTGCCGAAACCCTACATCCTGTCCGTCGGCACGATCCAGGCGCGCAAGAACCTGGACGTCCTCGTTCGCGCCGTCGCGCGGTTGCGCAAGGAAACCGACCTCGAGTTCACGATTGCGATCGCGGGCCGCCGGGGGTGGAAGGTGAAGGGGTTCGACGAGGCCTGCAAGGAGACGCCGGTCGTCGTCCTCGGCGAAGTGCCCGATAGCGACCTGCCGGGCCTCTATGCGCACGCTGCCGCGTTCGTGCAGCCGTCCTCCTACGAGGGGTTCGGCCTCACCGCGGCCGAGGCGATGGCGTGCGGGGCCCCGGTCATCGCCGCCGACGCCGGCAGCTTGCCCGAGGTCGTCGGCGACACCGGGCTGCTCGTTCCGCCGCGCGACGAGGCTGCGCTCGCGGCGGCGATGCGCACTTTGCTCGAGGACCGCGAGGCCGCCAAAACGATGGGATTGGAAGGCCGTGCCCGCGCGCAACGTTTCACGTGGGACAAGTCCGCCGAGGTGCATGCCCGCGTGTACGCCGAGGTCGCCCGGAAGACGCAGAGGGTGGCCACGACATGACTGCACTCTGGCGTTGGGTCCGGGAAGAAATCGCGCGCATGCCGACGCTGTTCGCGATTCTCGCTCTCGTGGCGGCCACCGCCGGCGCTTACGCGAACTCCCTCGACAACGGTTTTCACTTCGACGACACGCACCACATCGTCGCGAACCCGTATCTGCGCTCGCTCGACAACCTCGATGACTATTTCACCCGGCCCGACATGTTCAGCGCCCTTCCGGGCCACGAGATGTACCGGCCGATTCTGCTTGCGACTTTCGCCCTGAACTATCACATGGGCGGCTACGACCCCCTCCCGTGGCGTTTGACGGCTCTCGCGCTCCACGCAATTTGCGCCGTCGGCGTCTTCCTGACAATTCGAGTCCTCATCTCGCAGCTCCAACGCGACTCTCTCGGACTCGCAACGGGAGTGGGGTTCGTAGCCGCTCTTTTCTTCGCTTTGCATCCGGTGTTCACGGAGACGGTCAACTACGCGAGCGCGCGATCGTCGCTGCTCGCGACCGCGTTCGTGATCTGGGCGTTCCTGCTGCACCGCTGGGCGCTAGACCGGCGTGGCGCCGCGGCGCGTTTGCCGCTCTGGATCGGCAGCCTCGCGCTGTTTCTGTGCGCACTCCTGAGCAAAGAGATCGCCGTCGTGCTGCCGTTTGTCCTGTTGTTTGCGGCGTTTCAGGAGAAGCGCGGCTACTGGGCGGTGGTGCCGAGCTTCCTGGTGCTCGTTCTTTATCTGCACTTTGTTCGCGGCGGCCTGCTGGGCAGCGCCGTGATGGACTTCGCCGCCCACGAGCGCGCCGCGACCGCTTCGGCCACGGCCACGACCGGCGGCAGCCGGCCGATTCTCTGGAATCTCTACACCCAGGCGCGCGTGATCCCGGCGTACCTGTCCATGTTCGTCTTGCCGATCGGGTTTTGCGCGGACCGCTACGTGCGCATTTCCGACACGCTGTTCGATCCGGGCGTGTGGTTCGGTGGGACGCTGGTTCTCGCGCTTTTGTATTTCGCGTGGCGCTGGCGCCGCACGCGGCCGCTGACGAGTCTCGGCCTGGTGTGGTTCTTCTTCTGCCTCGCACCGACGTCGAGCGTGATCCCGCTCAATGTCGTGATGAACGAGCACAGGCTCTACCTGCCCGGGCTCGGCGTGATGCTGATTCTCGCGGACTGGTTGCGCACGGTGGATCCGCAGCGCGTGCGTGTGCCGGCGATGGTCGGCGCGGTCGTGCTGGCCGGGCTCACCCTGTCTCGCAATACGGACTGGCGCAACTCGTACCGGCTCTGGGGTTCGGCGGTGGCCGTCAGCCCAAAGAGCGCCGGCGCGTGGAACAGCCTCGGCGTGGAGCTTGGCGTGCGCGGCGAGGATGAAAGGGCGATCGATGCGTACAAGCGTGCGGTCGAACTCGACCCCGCATCGTGGCAGGCGACGTTCAACCTCGGCACCCTGCACCTCCGTCTCGGGACAAAGGAAGAGAACCCGGGGATGCTGGAAACCGCGGAGTCCTGGATCGCTCGCTCGCTGGAGATCATGCCCAGCTCGGAACGGTCGCGTTGGTTTCGTGCGGAAATCTGGTGGCAGCAGGGCAAACACGCTGCCGCACGCGCCGCGATGGCGGAAATCGCCAGCGAGTCGCCGCGGGCGTACGAACTCACGCGCTACCCGCTCGCGCGGATGGCGGCCGAGGCGGGCGATCTCGACGAAGCGCACCGGTGCTACGAGTTTCTCCTGCGCGTCGGGAACGACCCCGTCGGAGCGCACCTGGGACTCGCACGTCTGGCCTATGACGCCGGAAACGAGGAGGACGGTGACAAGCACGTGCGCGCCGCGATGCAGGCCCGCCCTCACGACGCGAGCCCGCATCTTTTCTTGGCGCGTCGTTACGCGGGCACCAGACGCGCCACGGGTCATCTGTTCGAGGCGGAGCGCCGCGGGTATCGCGCGAGCGCGCGGGAGCGGGATGAGATCCTGAGCAAACCGTGAGGATCCTGTTTCTCGATCACGCGACGGCTTACGGCGGTCGCCAGGTGATGGCGGAGCGCATGCTCCCGCTCCTGCGCGACCGCGGCTTCGACATCGACAGTCTGGTCGGGTGCGAGCGCCTCGAGGGCGGGCCGATCCCCACGACGTACGGCGGGCTGCGCCGTGCGATGGCGGGTTACGACCTCGTCTACGCGAACTCGCCGCGCACGGCCATCGCCGCGAGCACGCAACGCACGCCGTATCTGTGGCACAAACACGACGTGCCGCTCACGTGGGCGACGCGGATCGCGGCACGACGCGCGCGCGCGGTTGTGAGTGTGTGCCGCGCGGGATCGCCGGCGGGCGATCATGTTCACGTGATTAGAAACGGCGTGCCGAGCATGGACGCCGCGCCCGCGACGGACTTACCGCCCGGGCCGAAGATCCTGGTCCTGGGGCGCGTGCAGCCGGAGAAGGGTCACGATGTCGTGCTCGACGCGCTGTCGCGTCTCACAAAACCCGCGACGCTGGTCGTAGCCGGCCCGGGCGAATGGCCGTTCGCCAAACGGGACGATGTTCGTTTTCTCGGTCTGCGCCACGACGTCGCCGCGCTGATGCAGGCGTGCGACGTGGTGATTCTCGCTTCGCGCATTCCCGAGGCGTGTCCGCTCGTGGTGTTGGAGGCGCAAGCCGCCGGCGTTCCCGTCGTGGCGACGCGTGTCGGCGGTGTGCCGGAGATCGTCGTGGAAGACGAAACGGCGCTGCTCGTCGAACCGGAGGACGCATCGGCGCTCGCCGCCGCGATCGATCATGCCCTTGGCGTGGACCGGGACGAGTGGGGGGCGCGCGCTCGCAAACACGCGGCGCAGTTCACGCTGCCGGCGTGTGTCGACCGTTTCGCCGAGGTGCTTCTCGGCTGCCTCGATCCCGTCGCACAGTGAGCGACAAAATTGTCGGCTGGTGCACCCGGGCGTGCAGCCGGATCGAGTTTCCGTCAAAGAGCAGTTTTTTGCGTCCGTTCGTACAGCAACTCCGGTCCGAGTTGCGTATATGCGTATGAGTCTGACGAGGCCGCACCACATGCCTCCCAGTCTTTCGTACACGACCAAACGAGCTGCGAGGACCGACCCAACAACCAACCACTCCCAGTAGGTTTCGACGCCACACCAACCGGCGAATGGGACCCGACGTACCCGCCAACACCAAATTGGCACTCCCACGAAACTGCAACTGGCCACTCAGGTTCACGACAGCTCGACCTAACGCGGGACCGCTTCCGAGAGAAGCGGTCCCGCTCTTTTTCCAACGGCGGAAGCCGTTGGAAAAGGTATTTCCTGCCCAACGGCTTACGCCGCAGAGTTGTTGGCCCAACGGCTTACGCCGTTGG
>JAZFYD010000244.1:0-4833 GCA_036443405.1 Planctomycetota bacterium | reverse complement strand
TCGGCGGGCAGCAACGGGCCCGCCGGACGCGCGGCGAGCTGGCACATCGCGCGCAGTCGCTCCGCGGTTTCCGGCAGGAACGGCTCCGCGAGAACCGACAGCGGAGGCAGGAGCTGCAACGCCAGATGCAACGCGGCGCCGCACGCCTCCGGATCGGCCTTGCGCAACTTCCACGGCGCCGTGCGGTCGAGGTAGAGGTTGCCGTCCTCCGCTAGGCCCAGGAACTCACCGAGGGCCTTGCGGAATCGAAACGCCTCGAGGTGCTCTTGATACGCGCGTGTGCGCGCTTCGATCGACTCGGCGACCCGTTTGCGCTCCTCGTCGTATCCGACGAGCGCCGGCACGCGGTTCTCGAAGTGTTGCTTCACGAACTTCAGAACGCGCACGGCATAGTTGCCGAACGCATTCGCCAACACGTCGGTGCGCGCCTTGAACTCGCGCCAGAGGAAGTCGGTGTCCGCCGTCTCGGGCATCGCCGACGCCAGATAGAAACGCGTCCGGTCCACGCCGTATTTGTCGAGGAACTCCTCGATGTCGATCGTCCGCCCTTCCGACTTGCTGAACTTCTTCCCCTCGATGTTCATGAACTCGTTCGCGGGGACGTTTTCAGGAAGCACGTACTCCTCATCCGAACCCGGCCCCAATAGCCCGTCGCGATCCAGGGACTGCCACGCGAGCATCGCGGGAAACATCACGCAGTGAAACGTGATGTTGTCCTTGCCGATGAAGTGCAGCAGCCGCGCGCCGTCGGTACCGCGCTTGCGGATCCAGTAGCGCCGCCAATCCTTGTCCTCGCGCCGCGCCCACTCGATCGTGGACGAGATGTAGCCGATCGGCGCCTCGAACCAGACGTACAGCACCTTGCCGTCCACATCCGCGAGCGGCTGCCCGTCGAGGTCCTCGGTCGGGACCGGGACGCCCCACGGTAGATCGCGCGTGATCGGCCGCGATTCGAGCCCCTCGCCCTCGATCGTCTTGTCGAAGACGAACTTGGCGACGTTCGGCTTCAGCCGCCCGCGCAACCCATCGAGCCACGGTTTGACCTGGGGGTCAGCCGCGAACGGCGCGAGGTCGATCTCGTACTGCCACGAATCGCGCAGCTCCAACTTGTCGTCCGGGTCGGTCTTCGATCTGGGCTCGCCGAGCTGGGTTGCCTCCAGCCACGCACCGCAGTTCGGGCACTCGTCGCCGCGCGCCTCCTCGAAGCCGCATCGATAGCACTTCCCAATGACGTAGCGGTCCGCCAGGAACCGGCCGGTCTTCGGCGAAAACAACTGACGGATGTCCTTGCGCTCCAGATGCCCGTTCTTCAGAAGCCGGAGAAAGAACTCCTGGGCCATCGGGTACTGCGGATCCGGCCGGGAGGTCTGGCTGAAGTTGTCGAACGAGATCTGGAGCCGCTCGCACGCGCGCGCCCACATGGCGTGGCCGCGGTCCACATATTCCTTGTACGGAATGCCGGCCTGCTCCGCGCCGAGCGTATTGGCGACCCCGTGGTCGTCCGACCCGCAGATGAACAGGACATCGCGCCCCAGCATGCGCTCGAACCGCACGTAGATGTCGGCAGGCAGGTACGCGCCGACCATGTGGCCGAAGTGCGGGGCGCCGTTTGCATAGGGCAGCGCAGCGGTGACGAGGGTGGGCCGTGAACTCATGGCGCGTGATTCTATCGCGACACGAAAAAAGCGGCGGAGGACTCTCTCGGGCCCCCGCCGCTTCGCAGTCGGTTTGGGAGGAGCCTACTCCTCGCCTTCGTCCTTCTTCTTGCCTTTCTCCTTGGCCTTGCAGCTCTCGAAGATCTCGCCCATGTTCTCGCCCATGAACGGCATCGGCGGCAACTCGGACGGGAACGGCATCCCGCCGCACATGCCGCCTTCGAACCCTTCGCCAAATCCCGGCATGCCTTCGCCGCCCTGCATGAAGCTGCTGGGATCGAACGAGCCGCCCTGGTTCTCGCCGAACGGCATCGAGCCGGCGAGCGGGTGCTTCATCATCGAGCTGCCCGCGGCCTGGTTGCAAGCGGACTGCATCGTCTTCTGGTCGTCCTTGTGGCCGAACCCAAAGATGACGGACATGAGCTTCGTGCTGAAGTTGCCCTTCATCAGCTTCTCGAGATCATCCGGATTGATCTCGTTGCCGCCTTCGGCCACCTGCTGCATGAAGTCGCCCGAGGAATCCATGCCCATCTCCTCGACGAGGATGATGATGATCACGCCGAAGAACATCTTCTTGTTCTTGTCGTCGACCTGATCATCGACCAGCCCTTTGATCTTCTTCGCGTCGCCGCTACCGCAACCGAACAGCTCCTTGAGGTCCTTCTTGGAGGACTCGCCGTTCATCAGGTCCGTGGTGTCCTTGGCCGTGGCACCGGACGACTGCATGTTCTCGAAGAGCTGCTTGCCCTTCTTCTCGCCGAACTTTTTCTCGAGCTTGCCTTGGAGGCCGCCCATGAAGTCCTTCTGGACGAAGCCGGGGCCGGCGTTGCCCTGGGTGATCAACTCGTCAAGGGCATCCGACGGTTTACCGGTGGGATTCTTGATTTCGTCGTTGATACCCTGCGCGCCGACCACGCTCGCAAAGAGCATGGTCATGAGCATCGCGCCCACCATCGTGTTCTTGAACATCGTCTTCTCCTGAGTGAGAGCCTTGCGGGAGTCTTCTAAGCCCGTGAATTCCATTGTTCGTTTGTTCGGCATCGCGTGCCAACGTCCATAGGACCAGCTTCCCCGCATCCCCGGACGCATTCAATTCTCAGGCCCTGGCGCGATCGGTTCTGCCGTCAGACCCCAAACCCCTCCCCGACGCCGCCGGATCCTCGACACCGCGCATTTTTCGGGCTTTTCGCCCCTTTCCTCCTGCCCAGCGGCGCCGAAAGGCCACCCACTAGGGCCGCGATTCCGGCTGGATTCGGGGCGGATTTCCTCCATGATCGACTCGCCGATGCACCAAAGCTCCCGTAAAGCCACAGCGAGATCGATCCGGTCCGGCGTCGCCGGAGCCGCCATCGGATCCACCGCCTGGCTGCTGATTCTGGGCCTCGCGATCTCGGATCCGCTGCTGATCGCCGCGGCGCCGGTCCTCGCCTTGCTCACGATTGTCGGCGCCGAAGGGATCATGCGCCGCCCGGAACGCCATCCGATCTTGACGCCCTCGCTGTTCGTCTGGATCGGCGGATTCAATCTGCTTTTCCTGAACCTCTATTTCGAGGAGATCCCGAAGCACGTTGCCGGGATCTCTACCGGCAAGACACCCAACGTGCGCCTTCTCCTCAACGTGATGCTGGCGAGCATCGTGATCGGCGGGATCCTGATGTTCTTTTCGCGCCGGCGTCAAACGCACCAAGCGCAAGAGCGCGCATAGTCCGGTCTAATGGGGCGCGCCCGCAGCGCGTCTTGCGCAGGTTGGCGCAGCGGCCAAGATCCCGATGCTCCACCCCCTCAACCTTCACTCCACAATTCCGAGGCGCCAACCGCGTCAGCGGTTGGGCAGATATAGTGAATCTCCTGGTTTTTGATCTCGACGGAACGCTCACGCGAACCAACGATGTGGACGCGCGGTGTTTCGCCGAGTCCATGATCGACTTGCTGCCGCCGGGCGTGATGGACACCGACCGCAACATCGACTGGGCCAGCTACGAACACACGACCGATCCGGGCATCGTGGAGGAGCTTTGGGATCGCGTGCGCGGCCGTTCGCCTCACGACGAGGAGATCCGCCGGCACCAATCGCGGTTTCTGGAATTGCTGCGCGCCGCGGCGGAACAGACGCCAGAGCAGTTCGGTTTGATCGAAGGCGCCCAGGCTGTGCTCGACCATCTTGCGGACCCGGCTGCGGAGAGTGGACGCCACGGCTGGCGTGCGTGCATCGCCACCGGAAGCTGGGGCGTGAGCGCGCCGATGAAGATCGAAGCGGCCGGTTTGCAGACGCATGACCTGCCGATCGCCACGGGCGACGACGGCATGTCGCGCGAGGAGATCGTTCGCGCCGCGGTCGCCGCCGCGCGCAACAGGTACGGCGTCGCGAAGTTCGATCGCGTCGTTTCCGTGGGCGACGCGATCTGGGACGTGCGAAACGCTGCGAACCTGGAGCTGCCGTTTCTCGGTGTGGGTGATGGCGAGCGGGCCAAGCGGTTGATCGCGGCCGGCGCCGACCACGTGATGAAACACTACCCGCCGCCCGCTGCGTTTCTCGATCTCGCCGCAAGCGTCGGCGTGCCGCGAAGCGCGTGACCTATCCCAATGCGTATCGGTCGCTGAACTCCTTCGGGAACGCGAGTTCGAGCGCGTAGAAGTAACGAATCAACTGTCCGTGATGTTGGATCTCGTGTTCCAACAGATCGAGCGCGAAGTCCCCGGGCGCACCCGCCTGCAACACGGCGCGCCACTTCGCCCCGGCGGCCTCGAGCGCGGCAACAAGCGTCGCCGGCTGGCGGGTCCCGTCGGCGTCCAAGCTGCAACCGAATCCGACCCACTTAGAAGCTTCCGCCGCGCGCAGGTAGCTCTCCCGCGCACCAAGGATGCACCAGAACTGGTCCCCCAGCGCATTCGACTTGGCCGACGGCAGCTTCGAAGCAAGCGCATCTTCCGGTACGGCACGGGCAAGCGCGTCCGTAAGCGCAAGCGCGCGCGAAACACGTTCGGTGAGTTCCATGGTCCGCCGATGATGCCAGATTCTCGCCTCTGACAAAGCATGCCCGACGCGCCAGCTTTCGCCCGGTGATCTTCCGGCTGCGCCACCGCACCAAAGCCGCTGGAGCAACCCGAGAAGGAGCCCGCGCCGGAGCGCTCCCACGTCGACCTGCCATGGAAAGTCGACCCCTGAACCGCGCGCCCA
>JAZFYD010000243.1:0-67055 GCA_036443405.1 Planctomycetota bacterium | reverse complement strand
GAAGCCGTCCATGTAACCGGCGCTGGAGAGCTTGATCAGGTTCTGCCAACCCTCCTGATCGCGGGCGAGGAGAGTCAGGTGCCAACCGGCGACGGGGTCGCGTTCCCTCTCGTGTCGGCTTTTCGGGGCGACATACGCCTCAAACCCGAGGATCGGTTTGACGCCCACCTTGCGGCACGATTGGTAGAACTCGATCGCGCCGAAGAGGTTGCCGTGGTCCGTGAGCGCGACCGCGGGCGCACCGTGCTCGGCGGCGCGTTTGGCGAGACTGTCGATCCGGCACGCGCCGTCCAGAAGGCTGTAGGTGGAGTGTCCATGGAGGTGTACGAAGCCGGCCACGCGCGGAGTTTAGCGCACCACAACCCCGGCCGACATGGCCTCGGCCCGGCCCGTATCCCGCGGCGGATGGCAGACCGCGATCGGATGATGGAAGCGTGACGCAACGACGGTGACAATAGCGGGATGCGAACCATCTGTGCCGTCCTGTTGGCGCTCGTTGGGTGTTCCTCGACCCCCGACGGCGAACCCGATCTCCCCGACCGCATCAAGGAGCAGGAAAAGGGCCTGACTCAGGAGCGCTCGGCGACCAAAACGACCCGCAGCCGTGAGATCCGAATCACCGAAGCGGACCGCCGCGATGTCGCCGCGATTTGGGAGCTCTACCGAAAGAACGCGCCTAGCTGGCCGAGACAGCGCGACAGTTTCGCGAAGCGAAGCCCCGGGGCCGGGCTCCTGCTCTTCGGCGAGCTGATGCGTTACTACATGCAGATCAACGCCCGGCGCGCCAAGAACGGCCGCGAACTGGCCGGGGTCCAAAAAAACATCATCGCCGTGGGAAGCCACGTCTCCGAACCGATCCTGCAGCCGTTGGTGGATCTGATGATCCTCGATTCCATCCAGTCCAAGGGTCTCGAGAGCGCGACCGGGACCGGCCGCTTCATTACCGACGACGTGACGCGGCAGGACTGCATCTACATGCTGGGCCAGATCGGCGAGCCGTCGGTGCCCTATCTGCTCAAGGCGCTCGAGCGGGACGACCTTGGCCCCAAGGCCCGCCGGTTCGTGGCCCTGACGCTTGGCGAAACCCGCTCACGCGAGGCGCTGCCCACGCTGGTGAAGCTACTTCGAACGGACAAGTCCTGGCAGGTCCGGGCGGACGCGGCGACCGGCCTCGGCATGTTGGGCGACGCGCGCGGGCTCGGCCCCCTGCAGGACGCGCTGTTAAGAGACGAGGACCCGGCGGTGC
Organism: Planctomycetota bacterium; assembly: GCA_036443405.1. Lineage (GTDB taxonomy): Bacteria > Planctomycetota > PLA2 > PLA2 > PLA2 > JAZFYD01. The sequence continues at coordinate 65,809 of JAZFYD010000243.1, read as the reverse complement.
AGAAACGGGCGGGTAAGGCCCGGCGCCAGCTGATGGCCGCAGGGCGTTGAGTCCCGTCTTGTCGTCACTCGCCTCGTGAATAATCGAGCTAGGATGACCAAGAGCCGGGAGCGCCAAGGCCCGGCAGGAGAGGAAAGAGCTTGAGCCAGTACAAGATCACGGGCCGTTCGCGTGAGTGCGCCGTCAGCGGAAAACCGTTCGAGGCGGGGCAGCGCGTTGTTTCGGTGATCTCGCTCAACGGCGACGAGTTCGTGCGCCGGGATCTTCTGGAGGACCACTTCGAAGCGTCCGAAGACATCTATTCGTATTGGGTCTCGACCGTGCCGGAGGCCAAAGGGCAGCGCAAGCTCGATCTTGCCCTGGCCCGGGAGTTCCTGCGAGCCGTGCTGCGCGAGCAAGACCCCAAGCGCGAGGGGCTGGCCTATGCCCTCACGCTCCTCCTGGCACGCAAGCGCCGGGTGAAGACCGATTCGCGGCGTACCGCGGCCGGCGAGGTCCTGACCATCCAGATGCCGGGCGACGAAGAGGACGAGCAATTCGAACTCCGTGTCCCGCGTCTCGAGGAGGAAGAGGTCGTCCGAATCCAGGACGAGTTGACACTCCTGCTCGAGGGCAGCCTCGCGGCTGATCCAACCACCAACTAGCCCGGCTTTCGTTTCCTAAGACGTTTCTGGAGCATGACTTAGGTCGTCTAGCGTCGTGCTGGCCCAGCCTTCCGGGCGCTTTTGCCCGATCCCTCCTGAGACAGAGCGAGGCCGGCGCGCCTGCCGTTCGGGCGCAGGTTCTTCCTAAGTACCTGTAGCACAGTTAGTTAGATCGTCGCCGCGGTCGTGGGGAGTCGTCCAGGTGGGAGGCGCGCCCAGATTTGCCCGGGGCAGGATCGTGGTCAAATCCCCCTGGATCGGGAACGAATCGAGGGGGATTCTCGCAACCTAACCGGCATGTGCGAAACGAGTTAGAGCGATAGGGGAGAGCCGCAACAAATTCCTAGATGCCTCTTGAAGCGATGGGTCAAGGTGTTAGTATGTGTCAACTTGTGGGACGAAGTGTTCGGGTGTGTGCTAGGCTTCGACGGCAGTGGCAATTTTCACGGGTACGTTTCATCGAAATCTCGACGGTAAGAATCGCGTCCTTGTCCCCTCTGAACTGCGGGACCTCATGGATGCGAACGACCGTGCGGGGATTTACCTCATCCCGGGGAAAAAGTGCCTCTTCCTCTGGCCGAAGTCCTTCCTGCTCCAGTACGCGAGCGGCAAGGCTTCGGACCCCTTCGGAAACCTGGAATTCAACCGGAGCTTCTACTCGCGAGCGATCTTTAAGGCTTTTGACGGAACGGGGCGCATCGTTCTCCCGCCTAAGCTCGCTGAGCGCTTTCTGGAGCGTGAAATCCTGATCGTCGGCACTGGCCTCTCCATGGAGGCGTGGGTGCCCGCGGCGTGGAACGAGCAGGTCGGCGAGCTCGACGTCGAGTAGCGGTTTGGAACACAAACCGGTCCTTCTTGCGGAGGTGCTGGGGTTCCTTGCCGTGCCGGGCATTTCACTGCTGGTCGACTGCACGGTCGGCGCCGGAGGGCATGCGGGCGCGTTCCTGAAGAGCCAAGGCGGTACGGGTTCGGAATCAGGTTCGGAAGAGTCGGCCCAACGACTGACGGCGTTGGAGCGAACGGAGGACGCGCGGGTGATTGGCATCGACCGGGATCGCGACAGTCTTGAGAGCGCCGAACGCAACCTGGCGGAGTACGGCTCCCGCGTGTCGTTGCACCACGCGCGTTTCTCGAAGATCGACGCGGTCCTCGATGCCGAAGACGCGACCCCCGACGCGATCCTGTTCGATCTTGGTGTTTCGAGTCCGCAGTTGGATCGCGGCGAGCGCGGATTCAGTTTCCGGCACGACGGTCCGCTCGACATGCGCATGGATCAGTCCCAAGGCGAGTCCGCCGCGGAGTTGATCGCGCGCTTGGATGAAAAGGACCTTGGGAACGTGATCTTCGAACTCGGCGGCGAGCGTTCCTCGCGCCGCGTCGCGGCGGCGATCGCGGCGGAGCAGCGCGAAGAACCGATTACGACGACCGGGCGGTTGGCGAGCATTGTGCGTCGGGCCGTGAGGGGCCGCAGCAAGATCGACAACGCCACCCGCACGTTTCAGGCCCTGCGCATGGCTGTCAACGACGAGTTGGGAGAATTGCGCCGCGGGCTGGATGCCGCGGCCAGGCGCGTGCGCTCAGGTGGCCTGGTCGCCGTGATTTCGTTTCACTCCGGCGAAGACCGGATCGTGAAGCACTACTTCAAGGATCACGAAGCTCTCGAGGTGCTCACGAAGAAATGCGTGCGCGCGGCATGGGAAGAAGCGCGCGGCAATCCGAGAGCACGTTCGGCCAAGCTTCGTGTGTGTAAGCGGAAGGACGTTGAGGAGGCCCAGGATGCGTAAGAGCGCCTTGTGGGTCACCGCGTTCCTGTTGCTGCTCGGCGCGCTTCACACGGTCCGGACGAGGGCCCGCGTCGTCGAACTCGCGCACGATATCGGCCGCCTGGAACGTGAGCTCCTCGAGCGCGAGCGACGCAACGCCAACCTGGAACTGAGCCTGCAGGAGCAGAGCTCGCCCGTGTTGCTCTTGGAGCGTGGCCGGACCGTCGGGTTGTTGGACACCGATGGGGAGGCCCCGAAATGAGCCGGCACACCAAAGGAATGGAGCACCGACTGCAGGTGGCGTTCGCCGTCTTGGTCGTCGGGCTCCTGGTTCTGCTGGTCCGCACCGGCTACATGCAGGTGTTCGGCGCCGAGAACATCGCGCTGCGGGCGCACGACCAGCATTTCGATCTCGTGGAACTCGATGCGACGCGCGGACGGGTCTTCGACCGGAACGGTCGCATCCTCGCGGGGTCGTATTACGGCATCACCGTCGCGGTGGACCCGCAGCGTGTCGAGGACGCCGATCTGTTTGCGACGCGGTTGGCGCTCGTGATAGGTGACGTCGACGCGGCGCCGGGATTTGCGAAGCGGATTCGATCCCGGAAGGCTGCGGGGTCCCGTTACGCGGTACTGCACCGGGGATTGGATCGCGACGTCGCGGAGCGGCTGGCGGCCGCGCGCCTTGCGGGTCTCGACCTGCGCGAGGAGGCGCGGCGCGTCTACCCGCACCAGAACGCAGCGATCCAATTGCTCGGCCTGTTCGGCGGCGCGGGGGATCCGAAACAGCGCGCGGGGCTTGGCGGTCTCGAAGCGCATTTCGATTCCCGGCTTCGCGGTTTGGACGGCAGCCGGGACGCGCTCATGCTGCTGCGTCGTTCCGACGGCCGCGTGAAGCGCGAGGAGCACCTGCTCTACCCGGAGCGTTGCCGCCCGGCGCGCGGCGGACTCGATCTGCACACGACGATCGATGTCACGCTGCAGCAGATCGCCGAGGAAGCGCTCGACGAGATGCACGAGCGCCACTCACCCAAGCGCTCCTGCGCGGTCGCGATGGATCCGCGCACCGGCGAGATTCTCGCGATCGCGAGCCGCCCAACGTTCAAGCTCGCGGATTGGCCCAGGGTCGACCGGGAGAGCTTGAAGGTGCAGGCGATCGAGTGGTGCTACGAGCCTGGCTCGACGATCAAGCCGCTCATTCTCGCCGCCGCGTTGTCCGAAGGCGTCGTGCGCCCGGGCCAGCAGATCGACTGCGGCACGTCGGGGCGGCATCGGTTCGGCCGGCGGCTGCTGCAGGACACGCACCCCAACGGTGTGCTGGAACTCGCCGACCTCCTCGTCAAGTCGAGCAACATCGGCATGGGGCAGGTCGCCCAGGCGATGGGCAGCGCGCGTTTGCACCGCTGGTTGCGTGCCTATGGTTTCGGCTCGCGCATCGGCCTCCCGCTTTCGGGCGAAAGCGCCGGCGTCGTGTTGAAACTCGAGCGTTGGAAAACCAACTACGAGGACGTGTCCGCCGGCATCGGGTACGGCGTCGCCGTCACCCCCGTGCAACTGCTTTCGGCCTATGCGGCCGTGATCACCGACGGCGTGCTGCGCAAGCCGCGCCTGATTCGCGATGCCGACTGCAGCACGGATCACGGACCGGGGCGCCCGCTCGACCTCTCCCGCGTCGAACGCGACTTCGTTCGGCGCGCGATGGGCCGGGTCGTCGCGGAGGGCACCGACACCCTCGCGCGCATTCCGGATTGGCCCGTCGGCGGGAAGACCGGCACCAGCAAGAAGTACCCGCTTCACTTGAAGCGTTACGTCGCCTCCTTTGTGGGTTTCGCGCCGGTCGAGGATCCGCAAATCCTCGTACTGGTCGCGGCGGATGAGCCCACCCGCAAAGACGGAGGCATTCCCTATGGCCGCGTGGTGGCCATGCGGGCCGCAGGACGGTTCCTGCGTCGCGCACGCCCGCTACTTGAATCCAAACACGAGGAGGCGCTTTCCAGGTCCGGGGTCCGGCATGTAACAAATCATGCGGAATTGGTGCGTGTTGCGGCGGTCAAATAGGTCAATTGCGCGGGCTGGGGTGCGGACCCTGGCCTTGGGCCGGAACCCGGATTTGGCGGGCGCCTCCTTGGCGCGAGTAGATAGTGGGGACGGGGTGCGACACGCACGCACCCTGTCCGAGTCGGCGGATGGGGCGGGGCTGTCGGAGCCCGCGGTCATGATTCGGCCCCATAGCGAAGTGATCGCTCCCGAATTGACGTTGCGCCGTCTAGCGGAACAGCTGGGTTCCAGTTGCTCTGCAGGCGGCGATATCCCCGTACGCGGTGTGCGGGACGATTCTCGGCTCTGTGAGCCGGGGGACATCTTCGTCGCCATTTCGGGAACCAACGCGGACGGTCGCCGGTTTGTCGACGATGCGCTGGCCCGTGGGGCTGTCGCGATCGCCGCGGAGACCGATCCGGGTGCGGGCGCGCCCTGGTTGGCGGTGCCCTGCGCGCGGACCGCGGCAGGACGGATCGCCGACCTGCTCTACGGCGACCCGTCGGCATTGTTGAGTCTCGTCGGCATCACGGGCACCAACGGCAAGACCACGATCGCGCATCTCCTGGCGCAACTTCTGGATGGCCCCGTCGGGGTGATCGGCACACTCGGCATCACATATCCCGGAGTGGCGTGGAAGACGCGCAACACGACGCCGGGGCCGATTGAGCTGCGCGAGGCGTTGCGCGAAATGGAAAAAGCCGGTTGCCGCACCTGCGTGATGGAGGTTTCCTCCCACGCGCTCGTGCAGCGGCGCGTCGACGGACTTCGGTTCGCCGCCGCGGTGTACTCCAACCTCTCGGGCGACCATCTCGATTACCACGGGACGTTGGAGCACTACGCAGCGGCCAAGGCGCGGCTGTTCGCGCTGTTGGCACCGGCGGCATCGGCGATCTTGAACGATGTGGATCCGTGCCGCTCAGTGGAGACGCCGGCGGAGCGACGCATCTTCCGGGCGGATGACATCGACGTCTCGGTTCACGGAACCGAGTTCACGTGGAACGGGCGGCGCGTCCGGACCCCACTCGTGGGGGAGCACAACGCGCAAAACGCGGCGGCGGCGCTGGAGACGGCGGTGGCGCTCGGCGTCGAGATCGAGACTGCCATCGAACGGCTGGCTGGTGTCGCGCCGGTGCGCGGGCGGCTGGAAGTGATCGCGCGTGATCCGGTTCTGGCGCTGGTCGATTACGCGCACACCGACGACGCGCTGGAACACGCGCTCTTGGCGGTGCGTGCCCTCGATCCGGCACGGCTGACCGTCGTGTTCGGCTGCGGCGGGGATCGCGACAAGTCCAAGCGGCCGCGCATGGGCCAGGTGGCCGCGCGCCTCGCGGACCGGGTGATCTTGACGAACGACAACCCGCGCTCGGAGGACCCGGCGCGGATTGTGGAAGAGATACAGGCGGGGATGCCGGCGGGACGGGCGGAAGTCCATCTCGACCGGCGCCGCGCCATCGAGGAGGCCATGGCGGGAGCGCGCTCGAGGGAGTGCGTCCTCGTCGCCGGCAAGGGCCACGAGACCGACCAGGTCCTGGGTGCTCGCCGGGTGGAATTTGACGACGCGGCGGAGGTGCGACGGGCACTCGCCGCAAGGGCTGCGACAGCCCTAAATCATGGGTAGTTATTGACATAGGTCCACTACATGTAGTAAGAGTGGACCGGAGGCGACCTGATGGAGCAGGTATCCATCCACGAGGTCGCTGCCTGGACGGGAGGGAGTTACGCCGGTCCCGGCCTGCCTATCTCGGGTGTCGGGATCGACAGCCGGAAAATCAGGCCCGGTGAACTCTTTGTGCCGCTTCGGGGTGCGTCGGCCGACGGCCACGCGTTCCTCGGAGAGGCGTTCGCGTCCGGTGCAGCGGCTGCACTAGTAGAGCGGCCGGAAACGGCCGCCGAGCATCGCGCTATGGGCCGAGCGGTCATCGAGGTCAAGGACGCACTGGCGGCCTTGGGCGCGATGGGCCGGGCCTATCGGGACTCCCTCGACATCACCGTCGTCGGCGTCACCGGCAGCAACGGCAAGACCACGACGAAGGAGATGCTGCGGTTGATCCTCGGCGGGCGTGCCGTGGTTTCGCCCGCGTCCTACAACAACGATCTCGGGGTGCCGCTCAGCCTCTTGCAGGCCAAGCGCCACCACTCCGTGTGCGTTGTCGAGATGGGCACCAGCGCGTCGGGGGAGATCGCGCGCCTTGCGGAGCTTGCGCGTCCCAACATTGGGGTGGTGCTCAACGTCAGCGAGTCCCACCTCGCGGGCTTGGGCGACCTGGACGGTGTCGCGCGCGAGAAGTTCGCGCTGGTCGAGGCTCTCGGGCCCGACGGATGCGCCGTCTTGAACTACGACGACGAGATCACGCGCAAGATGATTCCGAAAGCGCCGGGGTTCGTGCTGTCGTTCGGGACGTGGCCGGATGCCGACGTCTATGCTGGCGAGGTGCGCGCGTCGCGCCGCCTGGTGTCGTTCCAGTTGCTGAACAAACGGCGCGTGAAAATGAACGTGCTCGGTGTGCACCACGTGCACGACGCCCTCGCAGCCGCTGGTGTCGCGCTCTGGCTCGGGTACGAACCGACGGACATTGCCGACCGCCTGGAACAATACAAGCCCGCGCCGATGCGCATGGTGGTTGAGGAAATCGCGGACGTCCGATTGGTGAACGACGCGTACAACGCGAACCCGCGATCGATGGAGTCGGCGATTCTCGAGATGAGCTACCGCGGAGGCAGCGGCCGGCGCGTGCTCGTGCTCGGCGACATGCTCGAACTCGGTGATCGCACCGAGGAGTTGCACACACGCATCGGGACCCTCGCGGGGCGCTCGCGCATCGACCTCCTTTGGGCGATCGGCCCTCTGAGTGAGGCGACGGCCCGCGCCGCCCGCGCGGCGGGCCTGAAGGACGTGCACTGGACCCCGGACGTGAAGACCGCGATGGAACAGCCGCCGTTCAAGCCCCGGGCCCGCGATGTCTTGTTGTTCAAGGCGTCGCGTGGCGTGCGCCTCGAGCGCGTGCATGAGGCGGTGAAACAGGAACTTCTGGAGCGTCGCCGGGCCCGCGCACTCCGTGCGGCGCGGAGACGCGAGTCGGCGAAGACCTAACGAACGAAACGAACGACGAACGAAGATGTTGTATTCGCTTTTCACTCCGCTCGTGGAGTACTTCCAGGCGTTCAACCTCTTTCATTACGTCACCTTCCGCGCCGCGTTTGCCGCGATCCTCTCGTTCTCCATCGTCTTGGTCTGCGGCCCCGGGGTCGTGGCGTGGCTGCGCGACAAGAAACTCGCGGGCTGCGTGGGGCACGATTCGCAAACGCTGATCGAAATGCGACAGGAGAAACAGAGTGTGCCCACGATGGGCGGCCTCTTGATCCTGCTCTCGGTCTCCGTTTCCGTGTTGCTGCTCGCGCGCCTCGACACGATCTACGTCATCGTGGTCTTTCTCGGTTTTCTCGCGTTCGGCTGCCTCGGCGCCGTGGACGATTGGATCAAACTCACACAGCCGAAGGCCGGCGGACTCAGCGAACGCAAGAAACTGCTCGCGCAGTTCGGGATTGCCGCGGCCGCGCTCATCGCGCTCTACGTGCCCGCGCAACACGGCGGCGTGGAGGACGCGATGCGGCTTCCGTCGATGAAGCCGTCCCCGTATCGGCCTGCGCCCTATGACGTCGCGGAGATGCCCGCGGCCCTGGTCGGCGTGCCGAGCGATCTGCCGGAAACGACACCCGATGCCCGGCGCGAGGCTCCGCCGACCCGCAGCAGCATCGGGCCGACGGATGCCCATCCGACCGCCGACCACCGCACCGACTTGCAGGTGCCGTTCTTCAAACACTTCTGTTTGGACCTCGGCGCGTTTTTCCTCGTGTTCGGCGCGCTTGTCATCGTTGGCACGTCCAACGCCGTCAACCTGACCGACGGGATGGACGGCCTGGCCGTCGGGTGCATCGTGATTGCGGCGGGCACGTTCGCCGCGATCACCTACATCGTCGGACGCGCGGACATCTCCGCCCACCTCTACGTGTTCCACGTGCCCGGCATCGAGGAGCTCGCCGTCGTGTGCGCTGCGCTCGGCGGCGCCGGACTCGGGTTCCTGTGGTTCAACGGGTTCCCCGCAACCGTCTTCATGGGCGACACCGGTTCGCTCGCGCTCGGCGGCGCGCTCGGCCTCATCGCGGTCGCGGCCCGCCAGGAGCTGACGCTGTTCGTCGCGGGCGGCGTGTTCGTCGCCGAGGCGGTCTCCGTCATCCTGCAGCGCCGTTGGTTCAAGTTCACCGGCGGCAAGCGCCTGTTCAAGTGCGCGCCACTGCATCACCACTTCCAATTCAACCGCATCCACGAGGCGAAGATCACGGTCCGGTTCTGGATCGTCGCGGTCATCCTCTCGCTGGTGTCCCTGAGTCTCCTGAAGCTGCGATGAAACACTGGACGCGCATTTTCCAGCCGCGCAGCGCGCGCGACGACGCCTACGTGGTACTCGCCGCCGCGCTGGGCCTGGTTGCGTTCGGGTTGATCTGCCTCTACAGCCTCGGGGAGCACCTGTTGGTGCGTCAGGCCCTCTGCGCCGCGTTTGCGGTGTTGTGCTGCATGGCCGTCATTCGCGTTCCGTCCGAGACGCTGCAGAAGGCGGCGGTCCCGCTGGTTGTGCTCACAGGGGCGTTGCTGCTCGGTTGCCTTTTGTTCGCGACGCCGGTCGCGAATACGAAACGCTGGTTCCCGGTGCCGTTTCTGGGCCGCTTCCAGCCGTCGGAACTCGCCAAACTCGCCATCGTGATCTTCCTCGCGCACCGGCTCTCGCTCACGCGCGGCCGCATCGAGAACCCGGTGCAACTCTCCTGGCCCGTTTGGTTGCTCTGCCTGCTTGTTCTTCCCGCGCCCGATTTTGGGACGACGATTTTCCTCGCGACCGTCGCGGGCACGATGATGTTGATCGCCGGCGTGCGCGTGGGCCGCCTGCTCGGCATCTCGTTCGTCGCGGCCCCGCTCCTGTTTCTCGTCGCCTCGCGGTTCCCGTACATCCAGGAGCGCCTCCGGTTCTTCCACGGCGAGAAGAGCTATCAGCAGCTCCAAGCCGAGATCGCGCTCGGCAGCGGCGGTCTGTTCGGCAGCGGCCTCGGCGCCGGGTGGCAGAAGCACCACTACCTGCCTGCGGGACACACCGATTTCATCCTGGCCAACATCGGCGAGGAGCTCGGGTTCCTCGGCGTCTGCATCATCATCGCGCTGTTCCTCCTGATCCTGATCCACGGCGTGCGGGTCGCGTTGGCGGCCGCGCGCAAGAACCGGTTCGGATTCCATCTCGCCGCGGGTGCGACGTTCGTGATCGTCTTCCAGGCGCTCCTGAACATCGCCGTCGCGACCGGAGCCGCGCCGACCAAGGGCATCTCGCTGCCGTTTCTCTCCCAAGGCGGCAGCAACATGGTGATCTCGCTCCTGGCCGTCGGATTGATCGTGAACGTGGGACGCAACCTGGAGAGTTCACCGGGCGGTTTGGCCGGAACGGAGTTCGCACAGGCATGATCGCGCCCGTCAAAAAACCGGTCCTCCTGTTCGCCGGCGGCGGCACCGGGGGACACGTCTATCCGGCGTTGGCGCTCGCGCGCGCGCTGCCGATGTTCGAGGTTCTGTTCGTCGTGCCGAAAGGGCGCGGCGACACCGACCGCATCCGCGGCGAGTTCGAGACCGTCGAGATGGATGCGCCGCGCGTGGACCGCGAGCGCTTGCGCTTCCCCGTGCGGTTCTTGCGATCGGTGGTCGAAGCGCGACAGCTGCTCCGTGAGCGCGATGTCGCGGCGGTCGCCGGAATGGGCGGCTACTCGGCCGTGCCGGTTTGCATCGCGGCGAAAACGATGCGCAAGCCGTTCTATCTCGTCGAGTTGAACGCGGTCGCGGGCAAAGCGACACGCGCGCTGGCGCGGCTGGCATCGGGTGTGGGCCTGGGCGACGCCGCGCCGCTCGACACGTTTCAGCGCCACGCGCCTTGTCGCGTGACGGGAACCCCGTTGCGCACGGAAGCGCATCTCGAGGCATCCCACGACACATTCGGTTTGAGCCCCGATCTGCCGACGCTGTTGGTGCTTGGCGGCAGCCAGGGCGCGCGCGGGCTGAACACGCGGATCATCGAAGCGATGCGTCCGTGTGAGGACCTTCGGTTTCAGGTATTGCACTGCGCGGGATCGGCGGACGCGGAGCGCGTGCGAGCCGCGTATCGGCCGCTCGCGAGACACGCGGTCGTTTTGGATTATCTCGATGAGATCGGGAGCGCGTACTCCGTCGCCGACGTCGTGATCGCCCGCGCGGGCGCCTCGACGGTGGCCGAGTGCCTCGCTCGCGGCAAGCCGACCGTGTTTGTCCCCTACCCGCATCACCGCGATCAGCAGCAGCACAAGAACGCGCAGGCCGCGGTGGCGGCGGACGCGGCGCGGTTGGTGCGCGAGGAAGAACTCACGCCGCCGGCGTTCCGCCGAATCGTCGCGCCGCTCCTCGTCGATCTCGCCGAGCGCGAGTCGATGGCGGTCCGCGCGCATGCGCTTGCGCGTCCGGCCGCCGCAGAGGACATGGCGGGACATCTTCTGGAGACGTTGGGACACGCCCTGGCCGAACGGAGCTGGGTCGCGGAGTTGGGCGGATGATTGCACCCAGAGGACTGGATCTCTCCGAGCCGCGCTTGCTGCATCTGCTCGGCATCGGCGGAACCGGGATGGGTTCGCTCGCTCGTCTGCTGCGTGACGCGGGCCACACCGTGACCGGCGCGGATCTGCGCGAGAGCGAGGGCACCGCGTCGCTGCGCTTCGATGGATTCCTGATCTCGACCGGAGACGAGTCGGACGTCATTCCGACCGGAACCGAGGCCGTGATTCACTCGGCGGCTCTCCCGCGCCGCTCTCCCGCGCTGCGGCTGGCGCGATCCCTGGAGTTGCCGGTGCTCAAATACGCCCAGGCGCTCGCGCGGTTCGGCGCGACGCGGCGCATGTGCGCGGTGGCCGGCACGCACGGCAAGACGACAACGACTGCGTTGTTGGCGTACGCGCTTCGTGAGGCGGGCGCCGATCCGAGCTTTGTTCTTGGCGGCGTGGCGCCCCAGCTCGGCGGCGGCGCCGGTCTCGGGCGCGGCGACCTGTTTGTCGCGGAGGCTTGCGAGTACGACCGCAGCTTCCTGCACTTTCAGCCCGAGGCCGCGATCGTCACCAACGTCGAGGCGGATCATCTCGATTACTACCGCGACCTCGTCGAGATCGTGGCTGCGTTCCGGAGTTTTGTCACGCTTGTCGGCGACCTGCTCGTGTTGCACGACAGTCTCTACGAAACGCTTGGCCGCGCCGGCGGAGTTCGGGCGCGCGTTCGCACGTACGGTTTCTCACACGGCGCGCAGGTGCGCCTGGAGCCGCTCGGACGCAAGGACGGCCTCACGGAGTTTCGCGCGTTGAACCGCAAGTTCCGGCTTCGCCTGCCGGGCCGGCACAACCTGCTCAACGCGGGCGCCGTGGTGACGCTCGCGCACGAACTCGGCGCCGACATGGATGCGATCGGCGACGCGCTCGAGGAGTTCAGCGGCGTGGGCCGGCGGCTCCAGGTGGTCGGCCGTGCACGCGGCGTCGCGGTGATCGATGACTACGCGCACCACCCGACGGAGGTTGCCGCCGGGTTGCAGGCGCTGCGCGAGGAGTACTCGCCGCGGCGTTTGTGGTGCGTGTTCCAACCGCACCAGTATTCGCGCACGAAGCGCTTTCTCTCCGAGTTTGCACACGTATTGCGCGGCGCCGACCGGGTGGTGATCCCGGACATCTTCGCCGCGCGCGATGGCGACACGGCATCGTGGCGCGTTTCGTCGAGCGATCTGGTGCGCGAGGTGTGCTCGCTCGGTGGCGACGCCGTTCACATTCCGGACTTTTCCTCGATCGTGGACTTCATGAGCGCGCAGGTGCGCGCCGGCGATGTGGTCGTGACGATGGGGGCGGGAGACATCGGCGATGTTGCCGGTCGACTGGCACAGGCGCTTTAGAGGCCTCGTCGCGACCGACCACTCGTTGGCGCCGCTGACGACGTGGCGCATCGGCGGCGACGCACGCGTCTATCTCGAACCCGCGGACACCGAGGAACTCCTTGAGTCCGTCGCGATGCTGCGCCGGATCGGAATGCCGTTTCGCATCCTCGGCGGGGGCAGCAACCTGCTCGTCGGCGACGAACCGATTGAAGGCGCGGTCATCAGCTTGAACCGTTTGAACGCGGTCGGCACGAACGGGCCGGTGCTCGTCGCAGAGGCCGGAGCGCGTTTGATCGCCGCGGTGCGCGCGGCCGGTTCGGCGGGGCTGAGCGGCACCGAGTGCCTCGCGGGCATTCCCGGCCGCATCGGCGGCGCGATCTTCGGCAACGCGGGAGGGAAGCACGGCGCCATCGGCAGCCGCGTGGTCTTTCTCGAACTGCTGACGCGCGATGGCGATTTGGAGTCGTTCGAACCGCCCGCGAGTTTCTTCCGTTATCGGAAGAGCGCGGTGGGCGATCGCATCGTCTTGCGCGCCTGGTTGCGACTCGACCCGAGCGAGCCGTCCGTCGTGCGCGGCTTTGCTCGCGCCATCGTCAAGGAGCGGCGGCAAACCCAACCCGGGTGGGTCGGCAACGCGGGTTGCGTGTTTAGGAACCCTGCCGGAGATTCGGCCGGGCGTCTCATCGACACGGCGGGGTGCAGAAACAACATGGTGGGCGCGGCGCGCGTCTCGGACATACACGCCAACTTCATCGAAAACGATGGCGGGGCGTCGGCAGCCGACGTGCTGGCGCTGATCGACCGGGTGCGGACGAAGGTGTCCCAGGTCCATCACGTGGATCTCGAAATCGAAGTGCGGCGGTGGCTGACATGAGCGGCAAGAAGAAAAAGAGCAAGAAGAAGCGCTCGCGGTCCAAGTCGTTGGGTCGCTCGCCGATCGCGGTGGCGCTGGACAAGGTGTGGACCAGGTTCGCATCCGCGGGGGAGCGAATCGCCTCGTGGGGCGCGGAGACGCGCGAGATCGGCGCGGTGTTGGCCAACTCGCGCGCGACTTGGATCGCGTTGATCGTCGTCGGTTCGTTTTTCGGAATGCGCGCTCTGCAACGCGGCCTCCTGCACGACACCCGATTCCTGGCATTCCCGACCGAGGTCTCCCTGGCTGCGCCCGCATGGGGGGACATCGCGGTCGTGGCACCGCTCGAAGACCAACTGCGCGCGCTGGGGCCGATCAGCCTCTTCGACTCGCGATTCGATCAGAAGATCCGCCGCGCCCTCGAAGTGCTGCCCGGTGTCGAGCGCGTGCATCGCGTCCGACGCCATTGGCCGCGCCGTTATTCGTTGGAGGTCGAGTTGCGCCGGCCCTATGCCGTGCTGGCGACCGCCGACGCGAGCCACCCGGTCACATTCGATCAGATCGTGCTTCCGGCAAAGGCCTACGCCGGAATCAGCAGCGGCCTGTTTCGCATCGGACCGGTTCCCGGCGACGCGCCGGTCGCGGGCGAACGCTGGCGGCACGGCGCAGTGCGCATCGGTCTCGATACGCTGGCGGAGATCGCACCGCACCTCGCGGATTTGGCGCCGCTCGGTTTGTACCGCATCGACGTTTCGGGTGCGCGCGATCAGCGGCAGGGGGTCGTCCTCCTGGGGAGCGACGGCATCCGGGTTCGCTGGGGCCGGCCCGGGCCGGGCGTGCGCGAAAACTCCGTCGCCAAGAAGATCGCGTACCTGATCGAGGTGGCGGAAGATCTCGAACGCGTGCGGGGCCGCGAAATCGACGTCCGGTACGGCACGCTCTATCTGCGAAAATCGACGGACCTATGATCCGGAAAGCCGTGCCGCCCAAAGAGGCGGCCTCGGCCCTGATTCTCCTCTTGCTGCTGGTGGCGGCGCTCTACATCGTGGAGCCGAAAAGGGGCGGCGGGCCGCTCGGTCTCGTCCTTGGCCTCGCCGCGGTGCATGCGCTCCTGATTTCGCCCGCGCTCGTGGATACGCCGGGTTGGGGCCTCGGGTTTCTGCCCTGGCTTCTCGCGGGACCTGCGGTCGCCGCGGCCTCGTACGGTCGTGGGGGCGCCGACGTGCTCTTGCGCTCGTTCGGACTGCTCGCGTTGTGCGCGGTGGCGGGATCGGCCGGTCGCGCTCTCGTTGGGCGCCGTGTCGGCGCGCTGTATCTCCCGACGATGGTCCTGCTCCTGGTTGCGCCCTTTGCGCTGGCGTACCTGGTCGCCGAGTTCGGCGGTGGCGATGCCGCGGCGTGGCGACCGCTCTCGCCGTGGGGTGCCGCGGTGCGCATCGAGTCGGGAGGTCCGTTGTCGATGCCCGGCGTCCTGGCGCTCATGGCCTGGCCCGTTGTTGCGTTGGTTCGCCCGCGGGAGGCCAAGTGAGAGCGCTCCTTGTTCTCTGGCTGTCGACGGTCGCGCTGGCGGACGCCGGCATCACCGTCGAAGCGCCGCTCGGCCCCTATGCGCGCCCCGGCGTTCCGCTCGCGCTGCGATCGACCATCGACGTAACGGTCTCCATCGACGGGTGGACCTACCGTTTGAGAGACGGCGAGATGACATACGTGCGCGTTTCGCGGACGCCGTGTGCGGTCGTCGATGCGTCCGGCGCGGTCTTGTTGGAACTCGACGCGGTGCCGGAGAACACGCGGCTGGTGCTATTGCTCGGCGCCGGTCCCGACAACCTGGCCGCCGGGCTCAAAGGAGCCGACGGTGAACCCGTGAAAGCCGTACACGTCCGCGAGGGCGACGTTCCAGGGCTTTGGAACTCCTTGGATCTGTTCGACCGGGTTTACCTGCTTCAGGAGTCGCGGCGCGATCGCGCGCTCGAGAAGTGGGGACGCGGTGGCGGCGACGTTGCCGGCGGCGGCGGCGATCCCAAGGAGGTGCTCGCGCGCGCTGGGCCGGTGCGCCCGCTGCGTGTGGCGCGAGCTGCGTCCGCGCGGCCCGATCTCTACAAGGATCTCCCGCCCGCGGAGGTGGCTCCGGATGCGCTGGATCAAGCCCGCCTCGTCGTCTTGGGATCCGGCATCGCGTTTGGGCTCCTGATTCTCGGCGGAGCTCTGTTCCGCGTCGACCGTCGCCTGCTGCTCGGCATGGGAGCGCTCGTCGGGATCGCGGGAGCCGGTTTGGGCGCCGTCTTGCCCGAGCGGGTCGATCGCCCCGTGGCCGCCGGCCGGATCGAGGAGGTCTTCGTGCTGGACGGGCACGTTCGCCGCCGGATTTACCGGGTCGCGGTCACGCTGAGGCCCGGGTTGGCCCCGATGCCGGGGCCGGGCGAGCAGCCGGTTCCGTTTTTGGAACGCGGCGGTGCGTGGTGGGAGAGTCCGGGTACGGCGGGGTCGGCGGAGCCGGGTATGACCCGGATCTTTGTGACGGAGCACGTCGAGCCGGCCGGAGGGCCCGTGGATCCGACGGGGGAGTTCAGGCCGCCGACGAACGCGCCCGGGGAGATCCGGCTGTGCCGGCGCAGCGCGGTCGCGCTCCAAGATTGACAGGCCACGGAATCGCGCTTACGTTCTCCGTTTCCATTCAGCGAGGCCCCCAGCCTTCCCAGCTTTCCTAGCGGGGATTCGGGGGCCGCTAGCACGAGAAAAACGCCCGTGAAGACTCCGATGGCCAAAGCGGGGGAGATTACTCCCCACTGGTATTTGATCGACGCCAAGAATGAGGTGCTCGGCCGCGCCGCCGTGCGCATTGCCATGATCCTGATGGGCAAGCACCGGCCGACCTACACCGCCCACATCGACA
Source organism: Planctomycetota bacterium (assembly GCA_036443405.1). GTDB lineage: Bacteria > Planctomycetota > PLA2 > PLA2 > PLA2 > JAZFYD01. The sequence goes on along the minus strand of JAZFYD010000243.1, from coordinate 49,646 downwards.
CCGGCGATTTTGTCGTGGTGATCAACGCGGCGGAGGTCCAGGCGACGGGCGCGAAGGACGAAAAGAAGATCTACCAGTGGTACACGGGTTGGCCGAGCGGCCGTAAGACCCGCACGCTGGAGCAGATGCGCGACAGCCGCCCGGAGGACATCGTTCGGTTGGCCGTTCGCCGCATGCTGCCGAAGTCGCGCATGGGCCGTCACATGCTGAAGAAACTCAAGATCTACGCCGGCAGTGAGCATCGTCACGCCGCGCAGAAGCCGGAGCCGCTCAACCTCGGCACCGGAAGGAACGCCTGATGAGCGAGCAGAAGACTAACGACAAAGCGAACTTCGTTTGGGGCACCGGCCGCCGCAAGACCGCGGTCGCCCGGGTCCGTCTGTTCCCCGGCACCGGCGAGATCACGCTCAACGGCAAGGCGTTCAAAGAGTTCTTCCCGACCGTCGACATGCAGAACCAGGTTCTCGGCCCGCTGCGCGCGACCGAAGCCGAGAGCAAGTACGACGTCAAGGTCAACGTCAACGGTGGTGGCCCGCTCGGTCAGTCCGGTGCCGTCCGCCTTGGCATCGCCCGCGCGCTACTGCGCATCGACGCCGAGACCGAGCCGACGCTGCGAGATGGCGGGTTCCTGACCCGCGATGCCCGCATGAAAGAGCGCAAGAAGTACGGCCAGCGCGGTGCGCGACGTCGCTTCCAGTTCAGCAAGCGTTAGTCGGCGAGCGTCCGTTTCCAATTCGATCTTCGTCCGTGGGTGTGGTGTGCGTGTTTCGCATCCGCAGCACGACCACCCGCGATCGGTCCGCGGGCTGGGTGCGCGGTCGCGTCGATTAGGGGCGAGGGGAGCGGCCGGGGGACCGAGAGAGGCGGGGTCCGGCGCACGAGGCCGAGGCCAAGGCCGAGGTGGATGCCAAGGATCTATTATCCTTGTCATCCAATGGCGGTTCTCGTTTGGGATGGACCTCAAGGGCGGCTCGTGCTCGAGCTCGAGCGGCGGATTACCGTCGTGGGGCGCGACGCGGCCGTCAGTGATTTGCTGCTCGAGCACTCCACCGTTTCGCGACGGCATGCGCTTGTCGAGGTGGATGGGGACCTCGTCAAGATCACGGACCTCGGCTCCACCACCGGAACTCGGATCAACGGTGCGGCGCTGACGGCGCAGATGCCGAGCACGGTCGAGGCCGGGGACTTTGTCCACTTCGGCCAGGCGGTGGTTACGTTCCATCACACGCCGCCGCCCGCACCCGTGGGGGCTCCCGCGGCAGCGGCGCCCGCGACGGCTCTGCCGCCCCTGCCGCCGCCCGCCGTTGAACAAAAGCCCGCGAGCGAACCTCACCCGCCCGCCCGCGTGGCGCGCCCGGTGACGCACGCATCCGCGCCGTCCGCGCCGTCGGGCGGCGATGCGGCGAAGTGGAAGTGGATCGCGGTCGGTGTTGGTGGGCTGTTGCTTCTGACCGTTGGTGTCTTGGTGGGCGTTTTGGTCGGACGGCCTGGCGGTTCTCAAGAAGACGGCGGAAGTTCGTCGACGCACGAAGAGGCCGAGAACGCGATGGGGGCGAAGGACACAGCAACGGGTCTCGACGCTCCGGATTCGGCCGGCGACCCGTCGCGCGGGGGCGGGATGGACGATCCCATGGGGGGCGGTATGTCTGCGCCCGAGACGGGGTCCGCGGAGACGGCATCGATAAGACCCAAGAAAACCGAACGCGCGGAGGTCGGCGCGCTGCCGCCGGCCATGTTCGCGAGCGTCGCTGAGTTTCCCCAGCTCTTGGAACTGAGAAGCGGCCTGTTCTTTCCGCTCAAGGTGACGCGCTGGGACAGGATCGTCGTCGAAGGAACGGCACCCGATGGTCTCTTGTATGAAATCGGGCGCGCCAAGCTGCGCGGCGTGTTCGACCGGGTGGCGTTGGAGCGCAGCGCCGCGCAATCGCATGCGGCGTTGAAGAAGGGGGACGTGGACGCGCAGGTCGATCTCGCGCACTGGTGTGCCGCGCGGTATCTGAACCGCGAGGCCAAGGCGTTGCTTGGGGAGGCGTTGGGCGCGCAGCCGGGGCACGCCCGCGCGAAGAACCTGTTATCCCGCCTCGGCGACAGCTGATGGCAAACGATGTCCGGTTGCGCATCGTGTTGACCAGGCCCGCGGGCCGCAACGCGAAACAACGCGCCGACCTGGAACAGGCGGGCCACACGGTGTCAGAGGTTCCGCTCACACGCATCGAGGCGGTGGCGGCCTTTCCCGATCCGTCGGAGTTCGACGGTGTGTTGTTCACAAGCGTATCCGCCGTCGAGCGCGCGCCCGAGGGTTGTTCCTGGCCGCGGGTGGGCGCGGTCGGCCCCGCGACGGCCGACGCGCTGCGCGTGCGCGGCATCGAGTTGCAGGTCATCGGCGCGGGCGGCGGCGCGGAGTTGGCGAAAGCGTGGGGCGGGTGCTCGGGGCAACGCCTGTTGTGGCCGCGCGCGGAGGCCGCCCATCTGGATCTGGGACACGCGCTCGTCGCGGCGGGCGCCGACGTCGTACACGCGGCCGTGTATCGGACCGTGGCGTTGCCTAATGTCGATCGCAACGCGTTCGTCGACGCCGACGTGATCTGCTTCCACGCCCCGTCCGCGGTGGAGGCGTATTGCGCGCTTGGCGTCGAAACCAACGCCCGGTTTTGGGCGCGCGGCCTGACGACGGCCGCGGCACTCGAAGCGGGGGAGTTGCCGCTGTTGGACGCCGAACTCTAGCGGGCGGTTCCAGGATCCCCATGTCGCCGTCACAATCCGTTGCAAGGCAGTAATTTATGACAGTCGGGTGCGGCACGGCTGCCGCACTTTGGGAGGTGAAATCCGCCTTCCAGGCGTTCTGCTCGCGCGATGAGCCTGGAGTGCGGGTGCGTGTCCCGCAGATGATCGCTGTAACCCGTGTGCGGCGCCCAGTTTGCGTCGTGGCTGCGTGGTTCCAGGAACCGTTCGGGGTGGCTAGATCGGGACTTCGATGGACGACGTGATCTCTTGCATCAGCGCGACGCGCTCTTTGAACGAGCCTTCGTCGGGCATGGCGCCGCGCGGCACCATCCGGTGGCCGAGCACCGGCCCTGCGAGGACCTTGATGTCGTCGGGCACGACGAATTCGCGGCCATCGAGAAAGGCGCGGGACTGCGCCGCGCGCTGCAGCGCGACGGATCCGCGCGGCGAGATGCCGATGCGGATGCGGCTGTCCTTGCGCGTCGCGGCGACGATCGCCAAGAGGTAGCCACGAAGCGACTCGTCCACGCGGATACGCCGGACGGCCTGTTGGATCTTCTCCACATCGCGCGCGTGCATGACGGGTGAAACATCGTGGAACGGGTGGCGCTCCTGTTGAGCCACGAGCATGCGATGTTCCGCGTCCATGTTGGGGTAGCCGATCTCGATGCGCATCATGAAACGGTCGAGTTGCGACTCGGGCAGCGGGTAGGTGCCCTCGAACTCGTACGGATTTTGCGTGGCGATCACGATGAACGGTTGCGGCAGCGCGTGCGTGACGCCGTCCAAGCTGATGCTGCCTTCGTTCATCGCTTCGAGCAACGCGGACTGGGTACGCGGCGTCGTTCGGTTGATCTCGTCACCGAGCACGACCTGCGCGAACACCGGACCCGGCCGGAATTCGAACGCACTGGTTTGTTGGTTGAAGATCGACGTGCCGACGATGTCACTGGGCAGCAGATCCGCCGTGAACTGGATGCGGCGGAAGTGGCCGTCGATGCAGCGGGCGAGCGTTCGCGCGAGAATCGTCTTGCCGACCCCGGGAACGTCTTCAAGCAGGATGTGGCCGCCCGCGAAAAACGACGTGAGCACAAGCCGCACGACGGAAGATTTGCCCAGGAAGACGCCGTTGATCGTCTCTTCGAGCCGGTCGATCTGTTCGCGCATCAAGAGCCGAGTTCCGCCAGGACCTCGTCCGGCAGGTCGGCGTTCGTGATCGCCGTCTGCACATCCTCGTGGTCCTCGAGCGTTTCGATGAGCGCGAGCACCTTGCGCGCTGCGTCCGCTTCCAGCATGACCCGCGATTTGGGCAGGTCGGTCAACTCGCTCGCGTCGGGTTTGAGGCCCTTGGCTTCCAGCGCCGCCGCGAGTGTCGCGAACGACTCCGGCGGGGCGGTGATGGAATAGAACTCGCCTTCGTCCGAGACGTCCTCGGCGCCGGCCTCCAGAGCGAGGTCGAACAGCTCTTCCTCGCCGATCGCGCTCGTCGCGACCGTGAACAGCGCCTTGCGCTCGAAGTTCCAGGAGACGCTGCCCTGCTTGCCGAGCGTGCCGCCGCGTTTTTCGAGCATGCTGCGCACGTCCGCGCCGGTCCGGTTCACGTTGTCCGTGATCGTGTGGATCAGAAGCGCGGCGCCGCCCGGCGCGTACGCCTCGTAGGTGAGCTCGTGGATCTCCTCGCCGGCCAGCTCGCCGGTTCCTTTTTTGACCGCGCGCGCAATCGTGTCGCGCGGCATGTTCGCGGCGCGCCCCTTCTCGATCGCGTACCGCAGCGCGAGGTTGGTCTCCGGGTCGCCGCCGCCGTTTCGGGCGGCCGAGATGATCAGGTTGGCGATCTTGGAGAAGATCTTGCCGCGCTTCTTGTCCGTCGCGGCCTTCTTGTGTTTGATCCCGGCCCAGTGTGAGTGTCCAGCCATAGGAATGGGATTATAGGGGCGCCCCCCGCAACTGGGCGCGGGAACTCGTCGGGAACCGCTCTCTCCGAGTTCGGGACTCCCACCGGGGCGGGTTGTCCGTCCCGCGGGACTTCGGACGCGTTGGTTGTGCAAGGTGCCAGGTGGCACGTCGTGCGCAGTTTCGGTTCTCCTGCGCGCGTGCTACGCGATGTTGGGAACTCGGTCACACCGGAAAACGACTCGCTGGATCGTTTTCCGGCTATCGCGCGTTCGGGCTCACTTGCCTCGGTCCCCTCCGCTTACCAGGCACCGACCGCGGGTGGTCGTGTTGCGAATGGGAACATCCCACACCCGCGCGACCCCTCCGCGGCTCGTAACACAAACAACGGTGCGGGCAGCAAAGCAGCGGTGCCTGGTAAGACGGCGCCACAGACCACGGAATGCGGCAACCACAGCCTGATCGCCGCGCCACCTGGCACCTCATCGGCAACAGCAACCGTCCGTGGTCTGATGCGGCGAGCTTCCGGTGACGGTGAACTTGCAGCCAACGGTTCTCTCCGAGTTCAAACCCCGCGCCGGTGCTCATTTCTCCCTTCCCGGCAGTCCCTGGGCCCAAGTCGTCTTGCCCTCCTTGTCTTGGAGTTCGATCGATGCGGTCCGTTCCTTGGCCCAGACGTAGAGCAACGCACGTTCCAGCTCACCCGGTCCAACCGCGAAGTCGGATCTCATTGCGCCGACCCCCCCACCTTCCTTTGAAGTGCTGATTGCCACGCGCATCTTGTTGGATTGCACCGTGAGTTTGCTGTCCTCGTCGGCATCCAAATTCACGAACCCCCCGGCGCCCTGGAGCTGAAGTCTCGCGTTCTCCCCAATGGTGCTCACCTTTAGACCACCTCCTAGAGGGCCAAGCTTCATCGAGCATTGATTCTTCCCGACGCTCAAATAGAACAAGTTGTTGCCTTGCGGAGCGGTGAGTTCGAATTTGGTAGCGCCCAGTCCCGTCCAGAGCCGCGCACGAACTCTCCCTTCCTCGTCGACCAACCTCAGTTCCCTGAGTTCGAGAACTTTCTGTGCGGGTGCCGCCTGCCCGACCAGCAGGACGATGCCCAGCGCAGCAACACTCGTGATCGCGATGTACTTCCAGATCGTCTCGGCCATGGCTCCACCTCCTCGCGTTCCCGCGAGCCTTCGTGCCTTTGCGGCTCCTTTTATCCGATCGCGGCCTGCGCCGCGGCCAACCTCGCGATCGGAATGCGGTACGGCGAGCAACTCACATAATCGAGCCCCACCTCGTGGCAAAAGTGCACCGACGCCGGGTCGCCGCCGTGTTCGCCGCAGATGCCCAGCTTGATGCCGGGGCGTCCCTCGCGGCCTTCTTCGCACGCCATGCGCACGAGTCGGCCGACGCCTTCGACGTCCAGGGACTGGAACGGATCGCAGGCGAGGATTCCCGTCTCGATGTACTCCGGGAGGAACTTAGGCGAGTCGTCGCGCGAGAACGCGTAGGTCATCTGCGTGAGGTCGTTCGTGCCGAAGCTGAAGAACTCCGCGGTCTCCGCGATCGCCTTGGCCGTCAGCGCGGCTCGCGGCACCTCGATCATCGTTCCGATCAGGTACGGGATTTTTTGCCCGCGTTCGGCAAACGTCGCTTCCATGACGTCGCGCAAGTGCTTCGTGCAAAAGTCGAGCTCGCGCTTCTCGCCGATCAGCGGAACCATCACCTCGGGGTGGACGGCGACACCCTCGGCCGCGGCATCGCACGCCGCCTCCGCGATCGCGCGCCCCTGCATCTCGATGATCTCGGGGAACGTGACGCCCAAACGGCAGCCGCGGTGGCCGAGCATCGGGTTGAACTCGGCGAGTTCCGCGCAGCGCCGCCGGACGTCCTCGGGCTCGAGTCCGAGCGTCGCGGCCAGCGCGTCCTGGCCGGCCTTGTCGTGCGGCACAAACTCGTGCAGCGGCGGATCGAGGAGGCGCACGGTGACCGGCAGGCCATCCATCACCTTAAAGATCGCATGGAAATCCTTGCGCTGTTCCGGCAGCAGCTTCGCCAGCGCGACCTGCCGCGCCTCGATATCGCGCGCGAGGATCATCTCGCGCACCGCCGCGATCCGCGTCTCTTCGAAGAACATGTGTTCGGTGCGGCAAAGCCCGATGCCCCGCGCGCCGAAATCGCGCGCGACCTTCGCGTCACGAGGCGTATCGGCATTCGCGCGCACGCCGAGCGTTCGGTATTTGTCCGCGAGTTCCATGAGCGAATCGAAGTCCGCATCGAGTTCCGGTTTGATCGTCTGCACCCTGCCGACCATGACCTCGCCGGCGGAACCGTCGAGGGAAACCCAATCGCCTTCCTTGAGCACGCGCTCCCCGAACGTGAGCGTCTTGGCCGCGGCTTCGATCACGGCATCCCCGCAGCCCGCCACGCAACACTTCCCCATGCCTCGCGCGACGACCGCCGCGTGGCTCGTCATGCCGCCCAGCGACGTCAGGATGCCCTCCGCCGCGTGCATGCCGCCGATGTCCTCGGGTGAGGTTTCCCGACGCACCAGGATCACCGGTTCGCCGCGTGTCGCCCACGCCTCGGCTTCTTCCGCCGTGAAAACGATGCGCCCGGTCACGGCGCCCGGCGACGCCGGGAGGCCGGCGTTACTCAGTCGGTCGCGCTCCGCGTCCGGATCGAACGTCGGGTGCAACAGTTGGTCCAGCTGCTCGGGTTTGACGCGTCCGATCGCGGTCTTCTCGTCGATCAGACCCTCGCGCAGCATCTCGACGGCCTGGCGGACCGCGGCCTTGGCGGTGCGTTTGCCCGTGCGTGTCTGCAACATGAAGAGCACACCGTCCTGCACGGTGAACTCCAGGTCCTGCATGTCCTTGTAGTGCTGCTCGAGCCGGTCCTTGATGTCGATCAGCTGCCGGTAGCACTCCGGCATGTCGTTTTCCAAACGCGCGATCGGTTCCGGAGTCCGGATGCCCGCGACGACGTCTTCGCCCTGCGCGTTGACGAGGTACTCGCCATAGAACACGTTTTCGCCGGTGCTTGGATCGCGAGTAAAGCAGACGCCGGTGCCGCTTGTATCGCCGAGATTGCCGAACACCATCGCCTGCACGTTGACCGCCGTGCCGACGAGCCCGGTGATCTTCTCGATCTGGCGATAGCGAACGGCGCGCGGCGCGTTCCAGGACCGAAACACAGCCTCGATCGCGCTCGCGAGTTGCGCGCGCGGGTCCTGCGGAAACGTCTCGCCGGTGCCGTCCGTGTAGATCGCATGAAACTTCGCGACGACCTCTTCCATCGCCGCATCGTCCAACTCGTTGTCGTGATACACGCCGCGCGCGGTCTTGATCTCGAGCAGCGCGTCGTTGAACCGCGAATGCGAGACGCCGCGGACGACATCGCCGAACATCTGGATCAGGCGGCGGTACGCGTCGAGCGCGAAGCGCCGGTTGCTCGAGCTCTCGGCCAGGCCTTCGACGGTTTCGTCGGTGAGGCCGAGGTTCAGGATCGTGTCCATCATGCCGGGCATCGAAACCGCCGCGCCGGAGCGGACGGACACCAGAAGCGGCGCGGTCTTGTCGCCAAAACGTTGGCCCATAGCGCCTTCGAGCTTTTGGATGTGCTCGTCGAGTTCGGCTTGCACCGGAGCGGGGACCTTCTCGCCGGCTCTGTAGAAGTCGCGGCAAACCGTCGTGGCGATCGTGAATCCGGGCGGGACCGGGAACCCGAGCCGGCACATCTCGGCGAGATTCGCGCCCTTGCCGCCCAAGGTCTCTTTCTGACTGGCATCGCCGTCCGCGTTGTCGCGGGCGAAGAAAAACACGTGCCGCTCCGCCATCGGTGCCTCCTACTCCAAACTCAGGGGCTCTGCTGATCGGCCTTTTGATCTCGGGACTCGCTCACCGATTCGGGAGTCTCGCCGCCGATCTCGAAACCGTCCAAAAACCACTCCGTCTTGATCTCGACGGCACGAACCTTCCGGCCCTCTTCGATCTCGATCCCGTGCTGCTCGCGCCATGCGTCCAGCTGCCGCTGCGAAACGGCGACCCCGATCACCGGTCCGGCGCGCTCTTGCTCGGATGGACTGAACACGAGATCCAGGGTCTCCAGCGTTCCGTAGATCGGCGGGTGGTCGGAGCCCTCGTACCGGACCTGCACGACCACGTTCTGCGTCAGCCAGACCCTTCCGCGGATCCCGAACGGAAAACTGAGGTCCAACTCGGCGCGTTTTCCCTCCACCCGCGGTTCGCCCTCGGGATCCGAACTCTTGATCCCACGGATGACCAGATGGTCGGATGTCAGCACGATCGCGCGCAGATCCGACCAATCCGCCGGACTGCGGACGGACAGCGAGCGCCGCAGATGGGGGCTGAGGCACTCGTACTCCCGCCGGACCTCGTCGTGGGAGACCGCGTCTCGAAACGTCAGATATGCCTTGTCCGGTGTGCTGCGGTCATCGATACGGGGAGGCGCGCAACATGCCGCCGCCGAAAAGGCGAGCGCCGCCGCCAAGATTGCCGTCGAAGCCCGTTCCATCCGCATCGTCCGCGCATTCTATGGAAAGACGGGGTCTCACCGCTCGTATCTCTGTTCCCCCGCGCATCTTCAGGGCCTTGATTGACTTACATCCGAGTACGCCAATACTAGGGGGCTGCTCCGCGGGCTCAGGGTCTGTGTCCGGGGCTTGCGCAGGAAGGAGAGCATAAGTGGAGCCGAGAAAGAGACTCGGGGAGATCCTCCTCGAGATGAACTTGGTCACGCAGGCCAAGATCGACGACGCCCTTGTGCATGCCAAGCGCACGGGATCCCGCATCGGGGAAGCGCTCGTCGAACTCAACATGCTCAGCGAGGAGCAGGTTGCGCGCGCCCTTTGCCGCCAGAACAAGCTCCCCTTTATCGACCTCTCCAAGGTCAAACTCCCCGCCGAGACGATCGCACTGGTCGAAAAGAGCACCGTCGAGGAGTACGACGTCGTCCCTGTGAAGAAGCAGGGCGCTAAGCAGCTGATCCTCGCCATTCGAGACCCCGCGGCCGTTTATCAGGCCGACGGGCTCCAATTCGTCCTCAATCTGGACGTGCGCGTCGCGCTGACGACCCCGTCGGCCCAGACCAACGCCAAAGCCGAGTACTACGGCGTCGGCGAGAAGGTCGAAGCCAAGGGTGCCGCAGCGGTGGCCAGCGGCCCGCCGTCGGACGACGACGACGAAGACGCACCGATCATCCGCCTCGTGCACCAGATGCTGGAGGAGGCCCTGCGGGCCCGGGCATCGGATATCCACGTCGAACCAATGGTGGACCGCGTGCGGATCCGATTCCGCGTGGACGGGCTCTGTCACGAGGCGAAATCGCTTCCGAAAGACATCCAGGGCTCGGTTCTCAGCCGATTGAAGATCATGGCGAGGATGGACATCGCCGAAAAGCGCAAGCCGCAGGATGGCCGCATCGGCGTGAATTTGCTGGGCCGTCCCATCGACGTTCGTGTCTCGGCGCTGCCCGCGACTCATGGCGAATCGCTCGTCATGCGTCTCCTGGACAAGGAGACCGCCCTGGTCGGGCTGGCAAAGCTCGGTTTTCACACCGAGGATCACGCACGCTTCGACCGCATCATCCGCAAGCCGAACGGCGTTTTCCTGGTCACGGGGCCGACCGGCTCGGGCAAGACGACGACGCTCTACGCCGCGCTGGGCATGCTCAACAAGCCCAACGTCAAGATCATCACCGCCGAAAACCCGGTGGAATACCACTTGAAGGGCATCAACCAGTGTGAGGTGCGCCACAACATCGGCCTCACCTTCGCGCGCATTCTGCGTTCGATGCTGCGCCAGGCGCCCAACATCATCCTGGTCGGTGAGATCCGCGACATGGAGACGGCGGAGATCGCGATTCAGGCCGCGCTGACGGGCCACTTGGTGTTTTCCACCCTTCACACCAATGATGCGACCTCCGCGATCACGCGCCTCATCGACATCGGAGTGAAACCGTTCCTGGTGTCCACGGCGGTGCTCGCGGTGATGGCCCAGCGCCTCGTCCGCATGCTCTGTGACAACTGCAAGGCGCCGTGGGAGCACGACAAGATCAAGCTGCGCGGGCTCGGACTCACGTCCGAGATGATCGGCGACCGGACGCTCTACAAAGCCGTAGGGTGCGCGGAGTGCCGCCACGAGGGGTATCGCGGCCGGCGCGCCATCTTCGAACTCTTCGAGATGGATAGCCGGATGCGCGACCTGACGTTCAACGGCGCATCGGCCATCGAGCTTCGCGAACAAGCCCGTGCGTCATGCGGGATGATCACGCTGCGCGAAGACGGGGTACGGAAGATCCTGGCCGGAGAGACCTCCGTTGACGAGATTCTGCGCGTGGCCGGCGCTATTTTGGAGACGAGTTAGTGCTCATCGGAATGAATCAGCTCTTCGACCTGATGGTCGAGGAAGGCGCGTCGGACGTTCACATCACCGTTGGGCGTCCGCCTGTCGTGCGCAAGCACAGCCGCCTTCGGGACGTGCGGCATCCGGCGCTCACGTCCGAAGACACGATGACACTCGTGGAACAGATCGCGCCCGAGCGGATGATGACCGAGTTTCGGGAGCGGGGGAGCGCCGACTTCGGCCACGCCCACGGCACCCGGGCCCGTTTCCGCGTCGCGATCTTCCGCCAGCGCGGTCACGCGGCGATGGTCTGCCGCTTGATCCCGAGCCGTTTGCTGACGTTTGAAGAGATCGGCCTGCCGATCGAGGTGCAGGCGCTTTGCGATCGCCCGCGCGGGCTGATTCTGGTCACCGGCCCCACGGGCTCAGGCAAAACGACGACGCTGGCGACGATGATCGACAACGTCAACGAAAACCTCGATCGCCACATCATCACGATCGAGGACCCGATCGAGTACCACCACCAGCACAAGAAATCGATCGTGAACCAGCGCGAAATCGGTGTCGACCTGCCGACTTTCGCCGAGGGTCTGCGGCGCGCGCTTCGTCAGGATCCGGACGTCATCCTGCTCGGTGAGATGCGCGACATGGAGACGATCTCCACCGCGATCACCGCGGCGGAAACCGGTCACTTGGTGTTCGGCACTCTGCACACGACGGGGTCCGCCCGCACGATGGACCGCATCATCGATCAGTTCCCCGCGGACCAGCAGGAGCAGATCCGCGTGCAGCTGTCGGTGTCGATCCTCGCGGTCATCTCACAGGTCCTGATGCCCCGCGAGGACAAGAGCGGCGTCATCGCCGCGTTCGAGGTCATGATCATGAGTCCCGCGATCGAGAACCACATCCGCAAGGCGGAGACGTTCAAGATCCCGTCCACCATTCAGACTTCCAAAAACCTCGGCATGTTCCTCCTGGACGACATGCTTTTGGATTACGTCAAGACCGGAAAGATCAGCAAGGAAACGGCGCAGATCCGCTGCCAGGACCCGCGCAGCTTCGCCCAGAAGATCGAAGCGCTGTAATCATGGCTGCACCCACTCGTCACTCAGTACGTAAGAAGCTGCTCGGCCAGGTCCTCAAGGACATGCGTGTCATCCACGAGGGGCAGGTTCAGGAAGCGCTGCAGACGCAGAAAAAAGACGGCGGCCAGATCGGCCAGATCCTCGTTCGTCAGGGCCACATCGACGAGTCCCAACTCCAGATGGCGCTCGGAACGCAGTCGGGCATGGAGGTCATTGATCTTTCGACGTTAGAGCCGCAGAAAGACGCCATCGCGAAGGTTGACGAGGCCATCGCGCGGCCGTTCCAGTTCATGCCCGTTTTGTTCGACGGGACCACGCTCACCGTCGCGATGGCGGATCCGATGAACAAGTCCGCACTCGACGACATCCGGTTCACCGCGAACTGCGAGGTGAAGGGTGTCGTGGCGCCTGCGGACCAGATCATGGCGGCCATCGAGAAGGCGTACGGCCGCGAGGAACAGGTGATGTCCTCGATTCTCAAGGAGATCGAGGAGGATGCCGCCGCGCCGCGGCAGCGCAAGTCCACGCGCATCGGCGTCGGAGCCGTGACCGACCTCGATGACGCCGAGGAGATGGCGAACTCGGCGCCGGTCCGCAAGCTGCTCAACTACATCCTCTACCAGGCGATCCGCGACCGCGCGTCGGACATCCACCTCGAGCCGTTCGAGGACGAGTTCAAGATCCGCTACCGCGTGGATGGCGTGCTTTACGAACTCGAAGCGCCGCCGCTGCACTTGGCGACCGCGTTGATCAGCCGCGTAAAGGTCATGAGCGGTCTCGACATCTCCGAGACCCGCGTGCCGCAAGATGGCCGCATCGACCTCGCGATCGGCGGCCGCCCGGTCGACATGCGTGTCTCCACGCTACCGACGATGTTCGGTGAATCATGCGTGATGCGCGTTCTCGACCGCTCGGTGGTCAGCCTCGAGCTGGACCAGATCGGCCTTCGCGACGACGAAGTCAAAAAATTCAAGGAACTCATCAACCTTCCGCACGGCGTCATCCTGGTGACCGGCCCGACAGGCTCGGGCAAGACGACGACGCTCTACGCCGGCCTCAACCACGCGAACGACGTCTCGGTCAAGATCATCACGACCGAGGATCCGGTCGAATACGACCTCGAGGGCGTGGTTCAGGTGCAGATCAACGAGGATATCGGGGTCACCTACTCCGCGTGCCTGCGCTCGATCCTTCGCCAGGACCCGGACATGATCCTCGTCGGCGAGATTCGCGACAAGGACACGGCGCAGATCGTCATCGAGGCGTCACTGACCGGCCACGTCGTGTTTTCGACCCTGCATACCAACGACGCGCCGCTTGCGATCGTCCGTTTGGTGGACGTCGGCGCCGAGCCGTTTCTGATCGCCGCGACCTTGGAAGCCGTCATCGCCCAGCGCCTGGTGCGCCGAATTTGCCCGGACTGCAAGGAGCTTTACGAGCCCAGCCTCGAGGTCATGCGCGAGTTGGAGCTCGAGCGGGACCTGGCCGCCGGGAAGAAATTCGCCTACGGCAAGGGGTGCGAGAAATGCAATGGAACGGGCTACAAGGGCCGTCTGGCGCTGTTTGAGTTCATGATCGTGAACGACGCGATCAAGGACCAAATCATGGATGGCGCGCCGATCTCGCAGATTCGGACGCGGGCCCGTGAGCAAGGCATGCGCACCCTCCGCGAGAGCGGCATGTTGGCCATTTTCGACCAGTCGACCACCGTTGAGGAGGTCCTCCGGGAGACCATGCAGACGCTCTGACAGGGCCGCCGAGGCGCATTCGTTAGGCTGAGCCGAATCGGGCCGTCCTGGAGACGGATTCGCAGGCTCTTCACAACCGTGTTGCGTTTCCCGGTCGTGTCAGGAAAGATGTTGGCCCGAACCCGCGGACCGGAAAGTTTCCGGGCGGATTCGGGTCTGTAGTCCCAGACCCAGATCAGTTGGGACTAAAGACCTTGGCAGCGAAAGGAATGCACCGATGGCCGGGAAGATGACCAAAAAGTCCGCCACTGCGGTGGCCGCGAAACCCGCCAAGGCAGGTGGATTCGGCCTGGGTGTTTCGGAGAAGCAGCTCACCACGTTTACGAGCCAACTCTCCACCCTGCAGGACGCGGGTCTTCCGATCGTCTCCTGTCTGAAGATTCTCGAAGGTCAGCTCCCCAAGGGCTACTTCAAGAACGTGCTCGTGGCCGTGACCGACGATGTCGAGTCCGGCTCTTCGCTTTCGGAGGCCTTGGCCAAGCACCCGCGCGTGTTCGACGGCTTGTACGTCAACATGGTGCGCGCCGGCGAGGCCGGTGGTGTCTTGGACGTGATCCTCTCGCGTCTCGCGTTCTTCAAGGAGAAGAGCGAGAAACTGCGGAGGCGCGTGAAGGGTGCGGCGATGTATCCGATCGCCGTCATGATCGTGATCGTTCTGATCCTCCTGTTCATCATGACCAGCGTCGTGCCCAAGTTCGAGGAGGTGTTCAAGAGTCTCCCGAGCGGCGCGGAGGGCCTGCCCGGCATCACGAAGTTCATGATGAACCTGAGCCGGTGGCTCGTGCAGTACTGGTGGGCGTTCCTGATGATCATGTTCTTTGTGATCTGGGGTCTGCCGCGCCTGATCCGCATGTCGGCCGGGGGGCGCTACTTCCTCGACGAATTGAAGATGCGCATGCCGATCGCCGGCACGCTCTACAAAAAGGTGCTTGTCGCCCGCTTCACGCGGACCTTCGGTACCCTGATCAATTCAGGTGTTCCGATTCTCGAGGCCCTGGACATCGTCAAGGGCGCGGTCGGCAACGCGGTCATGGAGCGCGCGATCAACGCGGTCTACGAGGCGATCAAGGAGGGTGAATCCATCGCGGAGCCCCTCGCGAGCACCAAGGTCAAGATCTTCGACGATCTGGTCGTGAACATGATCGACGTCGGCGAGAAGACCGGTGAACTCGACAAGATGCTGATCAAGGTCGCGGACAACTACGACGAGGAGGTCGACGTCGCCGTCAACAGCCTCACGTCGCTGCTCGAGCCGCTCCTGATCGTTGTGATGGGCGGCGCGGTGTTCGCCATCGTCTTGGCGCTGTTCCTGCCGCTGCTCAGCATCCTCGATTCGCTCAGCGGAGGGTAGTGCGGTTGGCCCAACGGCTGACGCCGCAGTGTTGTTGGCCCAACGGCTGACGCCGTTGGAGCGGTGCGTTCGCAGCGTCTGAGGAATGATCGGGTGACCGGCCCCGCATATAGCGTGGAGCGATGGGGTTCGAGCGTCCGGCGTTGTCCAGTCGCCGGCGCGGAACTTGATCCTCGTCGGAGTTGTACGGCGCCGCCCGCGGCGCAAGCAGGCACGCATCCATCTCAAAGGCAGCGCCTGCGTGGCTTCCAACGGCGTCAGCCGTTGGGCAAAGCGCAAACCCGGAACCCCTCGCCGCCTCATCAAAACGTCCAGACCAGAGGCTCCAACGGCGTCAGCCGTTGGGCAAGAAAACAGAGTAGGCTCAGCACATGTCTCTGAGGCGGCGGATTCTGCTCCTGGTTGGGGCGATCAACGTGGGCGTGGCGCTCCTCATTGTCGGGATCGGTCTGCTGTCGGGGGACCGGGTCGCGGCGAGTCCGGCAGCGATCGAGGAGGCGATGGATCTCGCGCTCGATGCGGATTTGGACGAGGCGGTCGTGCACGCGGCGTCCTACGCGGCGTTTGTCGTCCTGTTGCCGGCCGACACCGAGGACTTCGAGATCTTCTCGCGCGCCGACGATAAGGAGCGCGTCAGCCGGGCGACACAGATTCTCAAGGCCGGCGTCCGTGGAAAGCGTGTCGGCGTCGAGAATGACGGGGAAGGCCTCGCCGTCTTTTTCCCGGCCGGCGCCGGTGTTCGGCGGGCCGCCTACATCGGGTTTCACGAACGGGCCCGCCGCGCGGCTGAGGAGGGCCTGCGGTCCGTCTACCTGACGTTCATGGCCGGGACGCTGCTACTGATCCTCGTGACCTATCTCATCCTCAGCCGGCTCGTGCTGCGTCCGCTGGAGCGCCTGAGCCGTGCGTCGGAAGCGATGGCCGGGGGCGCGCCGCCGGAAGTCTTGGTCAGATCGGGCCATGGCGACGAGATGGACCGGCTTTTCGAGAGCTTCAACCGGATGTCGTCGGAGGTCCACGAGTATCAGCAGCATCTCGAGGAGCGCGTGATGGACGCGCTGCAGCGCGTCACCGCGGCGGAGCGCCGCCTACTCGTCGCCCAGCGCGTCACCGCGACCGGCACGCTCGCGGCCGGCATCGCCCACGAGATCAACAACCCGCTCGGTGGAATCAGCAACGCGGTCGCGCGATTGCAGTCCGGGTCCTTGTCGCCTGAAAAGCAGGCCGAGTACTTCCAGCTCGTCGCGGAAGGCCTCGATCACATCCGGCACATCGTGGAACGAGTGCTCCACTTCGCCCCGAAGCGGGCCGAGCCCATCGCGGTGGATGCAGGCGATGTCTGCCGGCGGGCCATCGATCTGACCCGCCATCGCGCGGAACGGTTCGGCATCGATTTGAAACTCGAGGTGGGGCCGGCGACCGATGTCCTCGGCGACGGCCAGGAGCTTCGTGAGGCGGTGATCAACCTGATCTTGAACGCGGTGGATGCGATCGGCGAGCGCCCGGAGGGTTCGGAAGATGCCGACGGCAGCCACGGGGTGGTGCGTGTCACGGCCACCGCCGAGGGCGCCGAGGTGGTTTTGTCCGTGGAGGACGACGGTCCGGGGATGGACGAGGAAACCTGTCGCCGGTGCGTGGATCCCTTCTATTCGACCAAGGAGCAGGGCAAGGGGACCGGGCTCGGGCTGGGCATCGTGCAGCACATCGCGACGGACCACGGCGGCGCCCTGGAGATCGAGAGTGGCCTCGGAACCGGGACCCGGGTCCGGATCCGGCTCCCCGCGGCCGGCGCGGGGGCCTAGTTTTGCTCCAGAGGTCCCGATTTGGTCCGGGGATTTCCATCGTCCGGAAATTGTCGGCCGGCCGGGCAGATTCGGTGACCCGCACGTGACCGCGCCGACCCATTCTGCGGGGTCCTCCGCATGGGGGTTGATCGCCTGAATCGAAGTTGGTCCAATATCGCGCTCGCCGGACCCCGCGTGGGGGCCGGGGCGTGACGTACGAGGCAACCCAGGGAGGTTCAGGCAGAAAGGTAGCGATGCGCGACTCTCGCGACTACATCATTGCGGCGCTTGGCGCGGCACTCGTCTTCTGTCTCGGGCTAGTCCTCGGAGGGCAAGGCGTGGACGCGTTCGACGTCGACGTACTCCCGGCGGCGTCGGCCCAAGATGGCGGCACGATCGCCAATCCTGGCGGCGACTCGTCCGTTCCCCCCGGGGCGGGCAAGGAGCCGACGGTGAATTACCGGCCTGGCCTCGACGGACGGGCGGTCCCGCCGACGGCATCGGACTCCAACAGCAACAACCGATTCGTCGCGGTGACGTCCCCTGTGGGCAGCGGCGAGTCCATCTTGTTTTTGATCGATTCTGAACACGACCAACTGCTCGCGTATCGCTTCCTTCGCCGGAAGGGTCTGCAGTTTGTGGCGGCGCGCAAGATCGACTACGACTTGAAGATCTCCTCGTACAAGGACCTCTCCGAGTTCACGCGAGACGATATGAAGCGCCTCTGGAACAAGCAGAGGTCGAAGGAGCTCAGGAAATAGGGGGCGTCGACGCGGCGTCCAGTCTCACCAGATAGAGAGAACAAATGGCAAAAAGTGGCGAGTTCTACACCTTTGACGAGGTTGTCCGGCAACTTCACATCGACGAGAACAAGCTGAAGCGGCTTGTCTCCGAGGGCGAGATCAGCGCCTTCCGCGAAGGCGACGTGATGAAGTTCAAGAAGACGGAGATCGACAAGATCGCGTCCAAGTCGCCGGGCTCCGAAACTTCCGAAACCGTCTTGAGCGAGATCACGCTCGAGGACGAGACCCCCGCGTTCGAGGAGTCTGGTGAGACGCTCACCGACGACCTCGTGTTCGAGGGTGCCGACAAGAAAGATGAGATCGACCTGGCCGTCGACGACGGTGGTATGACCGAAGCCATCTCCAGCCAGGACACTTTCATCGAGGACAAGGGTGCCGACGACGTCGGCATGACCACGGAGCCGATCGACCTCAGCGCCGACCTCACGGACGAGGTGGACGAGGAGGAGATCGAGGAGGTCGACTCGCCGGCAGCTCGTCAGCCGCGCCAGCGCCGCGCCACCGTGGCGGCCGAGCCCCAGGGCAACCCGGCCATCACGTTCGCGCTCGTCGTGGCGTGCATCGTCGGCATGCTCAGCCTTTACGCCGCCTGGAACACAGCCAACAACGAGGCCGGTGAGCCCCCGTTGGGCGACATGGCGAAGAAGATCGCGGGCTGGGGCTTCTTCCACGATGAGAAAACGATCACCTCCCACATCCATTCCCAGCGTGGCGCCATCGACAGCGAGCACGCCCAGCACGCGGAAGATCCGTCGGAAGGCAGCGGAGAGTAAATCTGACCGGGAAGATGGGGCGGTCAAAACCGCTGCATGATCCTTGTCCCAGACGCTACGATTTCATCCCCCCGGTCCTAGGTCCGGGGGGATTTTTCCGTTTCTGAAGGAGCCAACGTGTCCTGCCGCCGATTTTTCTGGCCCAACGGCTCACGCCGCTGGAGCCCTTTACTCGCCGCGCTTGTTGCGGCCGTTCTACCTGCCTGCATATCGACTCCGAGCGACGAGGCGCTTCAGCAGACGATCGAAAACCTCGAGGGGACCAACGAAGAGTTGAGTCTCCACGTGGACCGTTTGACAACCGATCGCGCCGCGTTGAAGCAGGAAGTCGGTCGCTTGAAGGTCGAGGTCGAGAAACACGAGAAAACCAAAGCCACTGTCGAGGAGGTCAAGGGCGAGATCAGCGCGCACGTGCGCAAGGTCCTTGCTGAGTTCCAGGGCGACGCGGACGTGGAGGTGGAGCGTGCGCCTGACGGGTACCGGCTCGTTCTGCGCGAGGCGGTTCTGTTCGCCAAGGGTTCCGCCGTCCTGTCCGCCGAGGGCAACAACGCGCTCGCCAAAGTCGCGGCCGCGCTCAAGGGCGGTACGGGACGTGTCAGCATCGAGGGTCACACGGACAACGTGAAAGTCACCAAGCCGGAGACGTTGAAGCAGTATCCGCTCGGCAACATCGAGCTGTCCGCGCACCGCGCCCTGTCGGTTTGGGAGTACCTGACAACCCACGGAGGTGTGGATGCGGGTCGCTTGGCTGTCATCGGCTTCGGGCCGCATCAGCCGCGTGTTCCCAACGACAGCGAACGGAACCAGTGGAGGAACCGGCGCGTCGAGATCCGCGTCACCGAAAATTGAGCGCAGCCCTCTCACCGGACGAGCGCGCGTACCTACGCCAGCGCGCGCTCGTCTGCGCGATTGCAGCGGTTCGCGGCCGACCCGCCGTACCGGCGTTGCCTAGGACTCCAGTCGCTCTCGAGGCGAAACATGGTGTGTTCGTTTCCGTGTTTGTCGCCGGCGAGCTGCGCGGCTGCATCGGTTCGGTCCGCGGCGAGGACGGATTGATGGTCGCGACCGAGCGGCTGGCTGCCGAAGCCGCGATTCGGGACGATCGGTTTCGTCCGGTGCATCCGGATGAACTGCCGAGGCTCAGCGTCAAGCTGAGTGTGCTGAGCGCCCCCCGGGCCATCGACGATGCCGGAGGTGTCGAAGGCGGGCGCCACGGCGTCGTGGTGCGCCACGGCGAGCGGTGCGGCGTGTTGCTGCCGCAGGTGGCGAAGCAGAAGGGATGGGACGGCCGCCGCCTGGTTCGCGAAGCAGCCGTGAAGGCCGGCATCCCCGAGACCGCGCGACCGGGCATGAGCATCGAGGTGTTCGAAGCGCAGGAGTTCTGAGGCAGCGCCCGCCCGTCCCCGTTCTGTGGCCGGTCTTTTCGCAGGTAAGATCGCGTTCGTGTCCGGATGTCGCGTTCTGCTTGTCTTTGCGCTGCTTGGCGCCACCGTGCTGTTCGCAGCGCCTTCGGCGCTGGCGATCTCAAAAAACGATGCCGGGCTCGACGCGCTGCGCGGGCGGGACCCCGCTTCCGCGGTGTTGGCGTTCGAGTCGGCTCTTCAGGCCGCGCCCGACTCGGTGGTCGTGAGCCGCAATCTGGCTGCGGCGCTCTCGCAGCTCGCGGACCTCTTGAGGGAGCGCAAGGATTCGGCGGCCGATCCACGGGCCGATCAGGTGGTTCTCCTCTTGGATCGAGCCATCGAATTGCATCCGGAGCGGATCGCGTACCGTGTCCAGCGGGGCCGTGCACGCTACGAACAGCAAAGCGATACCGACCGCCTGTTCGCGCGCGAGGACTTCGAGTGGGTGCTGGAGCGAGAACCGAACCACCTTGCTGCGCGTGTGAACCTCGGCCAGGTTGCGTACGACGAACGGGTGCTTTCTGAGGCGGTCGAACACTGGTCGCGGGCGGCGCATCTGCGTCCAAGCGATCCGGACATTGCAAACCGTCTCGAGCGCGCGCGCCGAGAGCTCGCGGTCGAATCATCGTTCGAGGAGATTCCGAGCCCCGAGTTCTTGGTGCGGTTCGGAAAGTCCATCCCGTTTGCCGACGCGTCGTCTGTGGCCGCGGCGTGTCAGGAGGCGTACAGCGTCTTGTGCCGACGATTCGGCCACTTCCCGGGGTCGCGGACGGTCGTGACGATCTACACGCCCAAGGAGTTCCGGGCTGCGACGCGCTTGCATCACTGGGTGGCCGGGGTCAACGACGGGACGATCCGCGTTGCGCTGCCATCGGGTCCCAACCGGCTGGCTGCGGCGCGCCGGACCATCCACCACGAGTTCGCGCATCAACTCATCCGCGGCATCGCGCCCAACACACCGGGCTGGCTGCACGAAGGTCTCGCCCAATTGGCGGAAGGGAAGGATGTCGCTCCCGCGGAGGACCGATTGCGTCGTGGCCGCTCTGCGAAAGCGGGGGATCTGTCCGGCGAAGTCCTCCGCCAGCCCGATCCACGTCGCGTCAGTCGCTTTTACGACCTTGCCTTGGCTTTCACCGCGTTCCTAACCGCGGAAGGCGGCGAGGCCGGCATACTCAAGTTGTTACACGCGCTGGCGGAGGCAAAAGCCGGTACTAGGTCGTCGGAGTCGGAGACCGCGGCACTGCGTGCCGTTTTCGGCGCCGGGCGCAGCGAGCTCTTCGCACGCTGGCAAGCGCGGCTGAAAAGCCGCTGACGCAGACCATCACGAGCGTGGCGGGCTCGGGAACCGGTCTCACGGCGGGCGGGAAGCCGAGCGGCGTGATGGGGCCCAGAATCGGGTCGTCGAGAAACCGGTCGCCCGTCCATGGCCGGTAGAGCGCTTCATCGGACGCGCCCGTCGCGTTGCCGTCGACGTCGATCAGCGAATCGACCACGCCCCCGCCTGGGTCCCGAAGCAACACCGTGATGCGGTTATTGAGGGCGCCGGGCGGGTTTCCGACAAGCGCAAACGCACCGGGTAAGAGCGAGTCCAACGTGCTGCCGAGCGAGATGCGAACGACGCCCGTGCTCGTCCCGAACACGAACGAACTCGGGGTCGCGTCGTAGAACTCGAGACGGAACCCGGTCAGATCGACGACATAGCCCGACGCGTTGAAGATCTCAACGTATTCGTCGAGACTCGACACGGTTCCGGTTCCGGGCACGTCGTCGAACGGGACGCCGTTGCCACCGGTGTTTTCGGAGTGATCCGCCTGCGGGTCGGTGACGAGTTCGGTGATGAGCAGGCAGTCGGCGTTGGCGGGCGCCGGTTGAAACAGGAATACGAGGGCAGCCGATGCGAGGCGGCCTTGGAAGCGGGGCATGGGAACTCCTTTCCCCTATACCTCGTGGGCGGTGGCATCCGTTTTCCGATTTGCTCTTGGCGCGGTTTTGTTTTCCGCCCGGCAGGCCGGATCACACCTCGCGACGCGATCGCGGCGAACGCTTTTGACACCGTCTGCGAGGTATCTGTGTGCCGAACGATCTCGCATCACCCGGTCAGCGGTCCAACGCCGCCCTCGAAAACCATGCCGACGAGGAGTTGCTCGCGCTCGTGCTCGGCCCCGGCGCCACCACGCAGCGCGCGGCCGAGGGCGCTCGCTCGCTCCTTCACGACGCGGGGGGCCTGCGCCGGTTGTCCCGGCTGGCCCCGCGCGAACTACGCGCGCTTCCAGGGGTGGGCTCCGTGCGCGCGGCGCGCCTTGCGGCGCTGTTCACGCTCGCGCGCCGCGTGATGTCGGAACGCATGACCACCGGCGATCCGTTTGTGAGCCCGCGCCAGATCTTTGACCACTACCACGCGCGGCTGCGGGATTGGAAACGCGAGGTGTTCCTGGTCGTGCTACTCGACGCGCGCCATCGTGTGCTGCGCGAGGAGATCGTCTCCGAGGGTTCTCTGACCAACTCGATTGTGCACCCGCGGGAGGTGTTCGGTCCGGCGGTACGGGAGTCGGCGGGCGCCGTAGTGCTCGTCCACAATCATCCGTCGGGCGATCCCGCGCCCTCGGACGAAGACCTCGCGGTTACGCGCAGGCTGATGGCCGCCAGCGACCTCCTCGGCATTCGCATCCTCGACCACGTGATCGTGGGGGATGGCGCGTACACGAGTTTCAAGGAGTCGGGCATGCTGTAGGCGCACCCCCTGCCCTTGCCCTAGTCCTTGTCCTAGACCCTTTGCACTCGACCCTTTTCCTGTGCCCCTTGTTCTTAGCCCTGGGGGAAGGGCGGAGGGAGCAGGAAAAGGAAAAGGGTAGAGGGTCTAGGACAAGGGTAAGGATAAGGGCATCCCCGCGCTACCCGGCCGCTGGTGCGTCGTCCAACCGCTTGATTGCTCGGCGGACCATCTTGCCCTCGACGATGCCCCAGGCGCTGGAGATGCACATATACACACTCAGCGCGCACGCATACTTGTAGAGGAAGATGAAGAACATGAACGGCATGAACTTCAACATCTTCATCTGCGCCTGCACTTGGGGATCGTCGCTGGCCGGCGTCGGCGTCGCCTTCTGCTGCCAGACCCAGAGGCCGAGCATCAGGAGCGGGAGCGCGTTGAACGAACCCGGCCAGAACGGGAGTTGGAACAACGCGTCGGGCATCGCCAGATCGTTGGCCCACAGAAACGGTTGGTGTCGCAGCGAGAACTCGACGCGCAGGCTCGAGAAGAGTGCGATCCAGATCGGGATCTGCAGGAACAGCGTGAGGCAGCCGAGCGGCAGACCGATCTTGTGCTCGCGCATCACCTTCATGCGTTCCTGGTTCAGGCGCTGCGGATTCGACTTGTACTGTTCCTGCAGCCTCTCCAGGATCGGCTTGATCTTCTGCATGCGCCGCGAGTAACGCTGCATGCTCAGCTGCGTCTTGTACGACACCGGGAAGAGCAGCGCACGGATGAACAGCGTCATGCAGATGATCGCGACGCCGTAGCTGTTGAAGATGCCCGCGAAGAACTTCATCAGCCACAACAGAACGCGGCCGATGGCTGAGAAGAATCCGAAGTCGATGGCGCGGCGGATGCCGAGCGGATCGAGGTTCTCCACGCGCCGCGGCCCGAGATAGAGCTGGAACCTCGTCTCAGCGCGGCCCTGATCGAATCGGAGCAAGCAGGAGACCTCGCCACGAAGCGACGATTTGAGTGGCTCGTCCTCGCTCACGCGGGGGATCGGTTTCCTGAGTTCCACGTCGGTGATCGCAGCGCGCGTGACGACGCCGCGCGGCTGGTCGTTGGCGTCGAACGTGGCTTCGGTGATGAGCGCACCAAGGAAGTACGCGCCGCCGATCGCGACCGCTTCGCAGCGCCCGCGCTGCTCGGTCGAGTAGTCGCTCACGAGGGGCTCCTCGAGGATGTCGTCGATCGACTCGTTTTCGGTCTCGCCGGGTCGCTCGAGCAAGAGCCCCTGCGGCGGGTCCGCGCCGAAGACGCCGCGGTACGCGTCGGTCATGTAGATGCCCGAGGGGCCGACGAGCGTGAACTTGAACGTCTCGTCCCTCTCCCCGTCCGGCTTGCGCGCTTCGATATCAACCCACAGGTCGTATTCGTCCTCGCCCGGCAGCGTGACGGTCTTCTCGACGCGCCAGCCGTTATCGGCTTCCAAGCGGAAACGGATGTGCCTCGCGCTTTGTTCGACCACCTTCCAAATCGAGGTCACCGAATCGAGGCCGCCGAACTGGGCCAGGCTGATCGAGCGGAACTTGAGCGTGAGGGCGCGTTCGCTCGCAGGGATCTCCTCGCGCACGATTGGAATCCACGTTTCCGGCGAGAGTTCGTCGTCCGCGCCCAGCGCGTACTTCTTCAGGTGTGCGCGCGCGATCCCGGCGCCGCGGTCCGAAAACACGATGCGCATCGTGCCGTTTTCGAGGACGTGCTCCGTGGAGTTGCCTTTGCGGAACGCGGGCAGATGGGCGTGCTCGTTCGCGAAGGACTCGTACGAGGCCCACGTGATCCTGAAGCTCGCCTCGAGTTTGCCCGCTTCGTGGTCGAGCGAGATCCAGGATTCCATGTCCCGTTCCGGCGACCCGTCCCGCACGGCGCGATACGCGAGGGTGTTGACGGCTCGAACTCCGGTGATGCCCTCGAACTTCAGCAAACCGCCGGTGCCCAGGGCGCCGATCATGTCGAGATCGCGCTTGATGCGCTGATACCGGCCGGGGCCGGGCTCTTCGACCTTCCTTTCGTTCCTGAGCCGGCGCTCCTGCACCATGCGCTTTTCGGCCTGATCCTTGGCCAGCCGCGCAAACGGGTAGATCTGGGCCCTTTGTTTCGTCCATTCCACAAGACCCGTGACCGGCCCGTCTTCGTCCTGGGACATGGGCACGCCGCCCAGCGCGGTCAGCTCGAATCCGCCGCTGTCGAACTCGAACCCGTGGGCCTTCAGCGAAACGGTGATTCCGTTGCCGTCGTCATCGATCGCGATGTGTTTCTCTAGCCGCTGGCTGCGGATCTTCGAGATGTACGTGATGCTCTTTTCGTCGGCCGCTTCGTCCTGTGCGAAGCCGGGCAGCAAAACAAGCTCGCCGTTGGCCCGCCGTTCGACGATCGCGAGCGGCCGGTTGTGAAGCGGTGCCGGCTGAATCAGGGTCTTACCGTTCACCACAAGCGACAGGATGCGGCCGTCGGCGTCGAGTTGCAGCTTGGTGTCGCCGGATCTCAGTTCGACAACGGTCGCCGGATCCCAGGGCTGCAGATTGCGCTGACCGAGCGCAGGCGGGAGCTTGGGGCCGCTTTGGCAGCCCTTGCCCATCACCATGAAGAGGACGAGTCCGAGGGTCACGATCAGGAGCAGGCGAGGCATGGGACTCCGATGAAAATGCGGCGGTCGGCGGGAGAGAGGGAACGCACCGTGCCGCTTAGCGGCCTACGGCGAGACGGTCGGCCAAATAGTTGGGGAGTCGATCTTCCTTGTAGATCTTGTCCATCGTCTTGTTGAAGTCGTAGTCGAGACGGTGGAACCGCACGGTCCGACCGTCGAATGTCACGTAGGACGCGCGGGGATCGCCATCGCGGGGCTGTCCGACCGCGCCGGTGTTGACCAGCGCCTTGCGGCCATCCTCGAGCTTGTATTCGCTACCGATCGTCTTCGGATCGATGTAGCGCAGCTCCTGCGTGTAAACACCCGGGATGTGGCTATGCCCGATGAAGCAGATGCGCTCGAATCGCGTGAAGATGTCGCGCAGCTTCTCCTGGTTCTTGCGGGTGTCCTCGGGTGTCACGTACTCCTTGGTCGGATCGCGCGGCGAGGCGTGCACGAACATGGCTTCGTCCGTGACGATGATCTGCTCCATGACACCGAGGAAGTTCCAGAGGTCGTAGTTCTCGTCCTTGGGGAACTCCGGGCGGTTGAGCTGGTCCCGGGTCCAGTCGATGGCCTCGCGGGCCTTCGGGTTGAAGTCCTCACCGTAGTAGAGAACCGCTTCCTCGTGGTTGCCCATCAGGACTGCCTTGCAGCCCATCAGGGCCTGCAGGCACTCGCGGGGGTTCGGGCCGTACCCGATGATGTCGCCCAAGCAGACGATGTCCTTGATCAATTTGCGTTTGATGTCCGCGAGGACGACGTCTAGGGCCTCGATGTTGGCGTGGATGTCGGAGACGATGGCGATTTGGGGCACGGATTATCAATCCCGCGGGTCGGCTTTGGGCAAACGAACAGTATGCGCATGGTCAGGTGCCAGTCAAGCCGCCGCCGGGCCCGGCCCCGGCTGCGTTGACGCACAATACCTAGTGTGCTAGCGTCCTTATAGCCATGTATCGTGTGGTGTCGGGTTCGATCCCTATATCAGCCCCGTGCAAGGGGCGGTCGTTCGGGCCGCTGGCCGGGCCCGGTGGGTTGCAAAAGAGTGGGACCTCAACCAGTTTCAAAGGCTGACTGGGATCCCGACGACTGGATGACGCTCGTTCGAGAAAAAACAGGCTCAAAGACAGGCTCGTCGAAGACACCACCGGATGAAATGCCCGTTCTGCAAGTCCGATGACAACCGAGTCATCGATTCCCGCGCCAGCGCCGACGGGTTCGCCATCCGGCGCCGACGCCAGTGCGAGGCGTGCAGCCGCCGATTCACGACATACGAGCGGATCGAGGAGTCCCCGATCCGGGTGGTCAAAAAGGACGGTCGCCGGGAGCCGTTCGAGCGCCGCAAGATCCTCGCCGGCCTGATCAAGGCGTGCGAGAAGCGCCCCGTGAGCATGGCCGTGCTCGACGACATCGTCAACCACATCGAGCATCAGGTCACCGAGCAGTTCGACCGGGAGGTTCCCTGCAAGTTCGTGGGGCGGCTCCTGATGCGGGAGCTGAAGAAGGTGGACCAAGTGGCCTATGTCCGGTTCGCCTCGGTCTACCGCGACTTCAAGGACGTGAACGAGTTCATGGACGAGATCAAGCCCATGCTCAAGCCCAAGAAGAAGCGCAAAGCGTGATCGGGCGCATCACGAAAGTCCGCAAACGCGATGGCCGTCTCGTCGATTTCGACGAGAGCAAGATCGCGGACGCGATCTACAAGGCCGCCTGCGCCGTCGGAGGCGAGGACCGCTTTCTCTCGGAGGAGTTGAGCGGTGTCGTCACACTGTTTTTGGAAAAGCGGTACCCCGGCCGTGTTCCGCAGATCGAAGAGATCCAGGACATGGTCGAGAAGGTGCTCATCGAGACCGGCCACGCCAGCACCGCCAAGGCCTACATCCTCTACCGGGACCGCCGCGCGCGCGCACGCGATCGCGTGACCGTGCACGCCGAAGGCGGCGGCGGTGCGCCCCTGGTGGGCAACCCCTTGCGGGCCGTCGTCACGCCGTGGTCCAAGCGGCGCGTGCAGGAGGCGCTCGTGCGCGAAGCGGACCTCGACGAACATGTGGCGGCCGAAGTGGCCGCGCGCGTCGAGGCCAAGATCTTCGAGAGCAGCCCGGAACGCGTCGCAACCTCGCAGATCCGCTCACTCGTCGAGGCCGAGCTGTTCCTGATGGGCTACAGCGAAAGCGTTGCGCGCCAGGCGCTCGTAGGCCTTCCGCGTTTCGACATCGACCGCCTGTTACGCGGCCACAAAGAGTGCGGTTGGCGTCCCACCGGGCCGCAGGATCTCAAACGAACCGTCGCGGAGACCGTGCTGACGCAGTACGCGCTGGCGGAGGTTTACAGCGCGGAGGTTGTCAACGCGCACTTGGACGCACGCATTCACGTCTACGACGCGGGTTGCCCGTTCGAGTGGATTGCCGCTGCGGGACGCATAGGTACGGCGGCGGATCCCGATGCCTGGGTGGAGACCGCGGCGCTGTCGGCCGGACGGTTGAGCGAGGTGGTGACACGCGAGGTCTGCCTCGACGTTTGCCCCGCCGATGGCCCCGCGTGGCTAGAGCCGGTCACGCCGTCGAGCGTGGCGCGGGCCGCGGCCGCCGGGTCGCTAAACGACGGGGCCCCCGAGAGTGAGAACCGCGTTTCCGAGAGCCAGTTGAGGGGCGAGCGCGCGCTGCAAGCGGCGCGGCGGCTTCTGGCGCACCCCGTTTTGCGAACCATCGACCCGCGCGGGGGCCGTTTCCGGATCTGTCTGCGCGTCCCGCTGGTCGCAAATGACGAGACTCGCCTCGCGGAGAGTCTCGTGCGCGAGCACTGGGCGCTCTTCCGCGATGGAGGGATGCGGTCGCTTCCGCGCCTTCTGATCCAGGCGACGCCCGAGCAGTTGGCCGACGACAAGAACCGCTCCGCGGTTTTACTGCTGCTTGCCGCCGCCTCCGAGACGGGACGCATCCGAATCGCGTTCGATCGCTCCGACGGCGCCCGATCGACCTCGGCGTACCGGCTTTCGAGCGCGGAAGCGGCTGAGGAGTTGAGGACGGCCGGCGAGGCCGCCGTCGGTTTCTGCGGGTTTGTCGCCGTCAACGTGCTCGATGTCGCCGCCGGATTCGACCGGCTGGACGAGCCGGCCCTGTTCGAGGCGCTGGAGCACCGCGTTGGCCTCGCGCTGAAGGCCCTGCGCCAGAAACGGAGCTTCGTCGCGGCACTTGCGGCGGACCCGAGCGGCCCGCTCTATCGCATCGCGGCGGGCGCACGGCCGCGTATCGCTGGCGGATCGGGGCTCGATCTTCTCCATCTGTCCGGAGTCCGCGCGGCGGCCGAGCTGCTGGCGGACGGCGAGGACGCTCTCCGTTTGGCGGGACGCATTCGGTCGTATGTGTCGCTTTGGGCGATGGAGGAGGCGCGCAAGATGCGCCTCAAGGTCATCCCAGGGTCGGATCGGGCCGGCGAGGCGCTGCGGCGGTTTTTGGACGCCGGCCGGATCCGAAACCGCCGGATCGCCCGGGCTTTCCCGCCGGAATCGGAGTTGCCTGGAGACTCGGACCGGTACTGTTCGGCGACCCTGCAGTCCGCCGGGCTCGCTGCCGCCGAGGGGTGGCTCGACGCTTCGTCGGCAACGCTCGGATTGCGCTTCCCGCGCGAGACCGCGCCGGGCCCGGAGGCCCTTTATGATGCGCTGGAAGTCTTGGCGCGGGACCTGCGGGTGGGGGCCGTCGAATTCGCGCCCTGGCCCGATCGATACGTGAGGGCGGCCGACAAACCCCGGCCGATCTAAGAAGATAAGGCTCAACCGGAGGAGGACGGCTCGCCGCGATCCTCCGCATCCACATGAAGATCAAGAAACTCATCCTGCACGGCTTCAAGAGCTTCGCCGACCGGACGGAATTCAGCTTCGATGACGGCATCAACGTCATCGTCGGGCCCAACGGCTGCGGCAAGAGCAACGTCGTCGATGCGATCAAGTGGGTGCTGGGCGAACAGCGGCCGACGAGCCTGCGCGGCAAGGACATGCAGGATGTCATCTTCTCGGGCACCGACCGGCGCAAGGGCGTTGGATTCGCGGAGGTCTCGCTGGTCTTCGACAACACCGACGCGACCCTCGATATCGACTACGAAGAGGTAGCGATCAGCCGCCGGCTCTACCGCTCCGGCGAGAGCGAGTACCTGATCAATGGCAACCCCGTGCGTCTGCGCGACGTGCGCGAGTTGATGATGGACTCCGGCGGCGGCTCCCGTTCCATGGCGGTCATGGAGCAGGGCAACATCGACCAGCTCCTGCGCGCCGATCCCGTGGAGCGCCGCGCCGTCTTCGAGGAAGCGGCGGGCATCGCGAAGTACCGAGCGCGTCGCAAAGAGACGCAGCGCAAGCTCGAACGTACCCAGGAAAACCTGGAACGCCTGCGTGACCTGCTCGGCGAGTTCGAAACCCGCGAGCGCAGTCTCAAGATCCAAGCTGGCAAGGCGCGGCGGTTCACGGAGTTCACCGAGGAGCTGCGCACGCTGCGGGTTCAGAGTGCGCTCGCGCGTTACGCGGTGCTGGCCAAGCAGCGCGACACCATTTCCGAAACACTGGCGCAGGTGGACGACGCGGAAAAAGATGCGCGCCGCCACCTCGAGGAAGCGGTCGCGGAAACGGCCGGCCACCGCGAACAGCAGAGCGAGTTTCGCGAAAGCGTCGCGCTGGGCGAGGCGGAGATGGCGAGGCTGCTCGGCGAGCAGCGGGCTTCGACGGAAAAACGCAACGCCCGAGAGCGCGAGGCGGAGCAGTTGGAGTTGCGTGCGCAGGAGGCGGAGAGCGAAGGCGCGGAGGCCTCGCGTCGCGCGCACGACCTGACACCCGAGTTGGAAACGGCCCAAGACGAAGAGGCGAAAGCCGAAGAGGTGCGCGGCGAACGCGCGCGCGGCCTCGAAGCCGCCGACGCGTTGCTCCGCGAGGTCGAGGCGCGCGCCGAAGTGCTGCGCCGGGAGATCGAGGCGCTCAGCCTGAGCCGCACCGAGGCCTTCGCGGTCGAGACCGAAGCGCGTAACGCCGAGGTGAACAGCGACGCCGAGTTGCGCGCGTTGCAGAGCCGCGGCGCCCGTCTCGATCAGCGCGCGACCGACGTCGCGGAATCGCTGCGGCAGCTTCAGGTTGCGTGTGCCGAGGCGGAGTTGGAGCTCAAGAGTTCCGAGGACACGCTGCGCGCGCTCGAGGAGCGCAGCGCGGCGGCGGAACAGGCGGCCCGTGAGGCGCGTGACGAGAAGGATCGCGCTGCGGGCGATGCAGCCGACCTCGCCGGTGAGGCCGCGGGACTCGAGGCACGGCGCGAGTTGTTGCAACGCCTCGTCGAGGAAGGCGAGGGGCTCGGAGGCGGCACGCGCGCGCTGCTCGAGGCGGCGGATGCCGGTGGGATCGCCGGTGTGCGCGGCGTGTTGGCCGACATCCTCGGGGACGTCGGCGAACAGGCGGCGCTCTTGGACTCCGCTTTGGGTGATCTGGCCGGCGCCGTGGTCGTTGAGACGACGGAGCACGCTCGCGCTGCGATCGCTTGGCTCAAGGAGCACCGTCGCGGCCGCGCGCGGCTGATTCCCCTCGACCGTCTGCGGGATGACGCGCCGCCGCTCGATCCCGTGTTCGACGATCTCGCAATCGCCACGGAGACACGTCCGTTGCTCGCGTCCCTGCTCGCGACGACCCGCATCGCGGATTCGCTCGACGACGCACTGGAGATTGCGCTCGCGGAAGGCCGGCGCGCGATTGCCCGGACCGGCGAGGAAGCGGCGGCCAACGGCGCCCTCGCAGGCGGGGCCGGCGCGGGCGGTGGTTTGGTTTCCAGAAACACGGAACTCTCGCAGATCCAACGGCGTTTGGCCGAGACCTCGGAAGCCCGCGCCGATGCCAGCGGCCGCGCGGAGCAAGCCCGCGGCAAGGCGGTCGAGTGGGAGCGCACGCTTTCGGCGTTGCGTCCCACGATCAAGCAGACCGCGAGCGAGACGCGCGTGGCGGCCGAAAAGGTCGCGGCAGCGAAGCGGGCGGTCGCATCGCGCAACGAGGAACGCGAGCTCGAGGATGCGGAGCGCTCCGAAGTGGCGCGGCTCATCGAGGAGCACGGAGCGGATCTCGAGGTCGCGCGTGAGCGCCGGTCGAAGGCCGAGTCGCAGCGCGACGTGTTGGAAAACGAAGCGAAGGGACTGCAGGACCGCACTTCCACCGCCGAGCTGGCGCGCCACGACGCGGTGACCCGCCAGACCGATGCACGGGTCGAAGCCGCACGCTGGTCCGAGAAGGCCGGCGCGGCCGCGCAGCGGTGCCGTGTTTTGACGGAATCGATCGGCGCCGCCGAGCGTGAGGCCGAGGTCCGTCGTGTCGAGGCGGAGCGCTGCCGGGCGCGCGGGACAGAGTGCAAGAACGAGGTGGAGGCACTCGAGCGCCTCGAAGCGGAGCGCGCCGGGTCGGTCGACACGTTGGCCAAACAGATCGAGCAGCGCCGGCAGTCTGCAGCGGAGATGGAGGCGCGCCTAAAGGCGAGCGGCGACCACCTGGACCAGCTGCGCGATCTGCACGAAAAACGCCGTGAGCAACTCGAACAGCAGCGCTTGAAGGAAAACGAATACCGGTTGCGCATCGAGACGCTGCTCGAGCAGGTCAAGCGCGACCACGGCGTCGACTGGGACGAGGAGCAACTCGCGGCCCAGGAGGTCGAGGGCGATCCCGAGCAACTCGACCAACGCATCGAGGACCTCCGGTCGAAACTCGAACGGCTGGGCAACGTCAACCACGCGGCGTTGGAGGAGCTGGAGTCCGTCGACGAGAAGCTTACGTTCATGCGCCGCGAGGAGTCGGACCTGAACACCGCCGACAAGCAGCTGCGCGACGCCATCGAGAAGATCGACGAGACCTGCACGACCCGTTTCCAGAAGACGTTCGATGAGGTGCGCGAGAACTTCAAGGTCGTCTTCCGCAAGCTCTTCGGCGGCGGCAAGGCCGAGCTGCGGCTGCAGGATCCCGAGGACGTCCTCGGATCCGGCATCGAGATCGCGGTGCGGCCTCCGGGTAAGGAACTGCGCAACATGGCGCTTCTGAGCGGTGGCGAGAAGTCGCTGACCACGGTTGCGCTGCTGTTCTCGATCTACCAGACCAAGGCGCCGCCGTTCTGCCTGCTCGATGAGGTGGACGCCGCACTGGACGAATCCAACACCGTGCGGCTGTGTGAGATGCTGAAGGACTTCGCGGTCTCCGGCCAGTTCGTCGTGATCACGCACGCCCGGCCGACGATGACCGTTGCCAACACGCTCTACGGCGTGACGATGCCCGAGGCGGGGGTCAGCCGCCGCGTGAGCGTGAAGTTCGCCGACATCGAAGCCGGCCGTGTGGTCGGTTTGAACTAGCAGTGTTTCTGGCCCAACGGCTGCAGTGATGCTGGCTCAACGGCTGACGCCGTTGAAGCCGTCCAATCGTGGCGTTTGAGATGGGTTCAGGTGGGCGCGTTTACCTTGGCCGACGGCCTACGCAGTTGGAGTGCCGTGTTTTCTGGCTCAACTGCGGGCGCCGTCGGAGCCTCGAATACCGGCACCGCGTGCGTTGGGCGCCCTCGTGTCGCATGATGTCGGCGTGAAGTTCCTCGGGAGTTTCTTCGGGCTCGGTCTTGCCCCGTTTGCGCCGGGGACTTTCGGCACCCTCGGCGGCGTTCTTCTGGGGTGGCTGGCGCTCGAGATCGAACCCGGCGCGCCCACGCAGACCTATCTGGGCGTTGCGTTCGTCGTTGTGTTCGGCATCGGGATCGTGCTGGGCAACCGCGCGACGACTGACTGGGGCACCAAGGACCCCGGCGGATTCGTGATCGACGAGGTCGCGGGATATCTGGTGGCGCTTTTTCTCCTGCCGCTTCACGAGAAACCCTGGTTGGTGCTCGGCGGCGCGTTTGTCGCGTTCCGGTTGTTCGACATCACCAAGCCGCCGCCGTGCCGGAGGGCCGAGTTCGCGCCCGCGGGCACGGGCATCATGCTCGACGACGTGATCGCCGGCATCTACGCGAATCTCGTGATGCAGGTCGTCGTCCGCCTTTAGGCTCCGGCGCACTCAAAGCGGCACGACGGTCACACCGGCGGGTTGGGGCTCCGGTGTTTTTTCACGCTCGCGCAGTTCGTCCTCGACGAGTTCGAACGGTTCGACCGTCCGGCCAGACGCGGGCGGCGGTACGTTCACGCGAATCAAGCGCGTTTGAGTCCAGACGCTGGCCACCCAACCGGTCGCCGTGAAGCACGCGACGACTCCGGTCATGCAAAAGACGAACGCCGAAAACGCAAACGACGCGAGGGCCGGCCAGTCGACGGCCGCGCTGAACCCAACCAACACGAGCGTCGGAACGGCACCCACGAACGCGGCGCCGGCCAGCATGGCGGAGCCCACGAGCACACCTACGACGGTGCGGTGTTGCTCCGGCGACAGCGGATCCGGGCCGCGCAGGATGACCACGGTGGCGGACGCAAACGCGGCAAGAATCGCCGTGAGGGCGCCGAGCAGGAGCGGGCCCGATCCGAGAACGTACCCCAGGAACAGGAGCGGCCCAGCGAGGCGCCATAGCCAAAAGCCCGTCTGACCGACGCGCTGCACGGCGGCCGACGGTGCGCGGGAGCCGATCGCTTCGGGTTCCAACGGGAAGTGCTGCGCGACGCCGTTGAGCAGCTCGCGCGCCGACATCCAGTTCGCGGGGCCGGTCGTGCCCTCGCGGGCGATGGACCGTTTGCGGTCAGCCAGCAGGTTCGCTCGAAATTCGTCGCGGATGTGGCGGGGCACGAGGCGCACCGCGATCCGCAGCCATCGATCTCTCCGCGCTTTCACGCTCGACGGTTCGGACATGTAGACCCTCCAACCCAAACTTCCCTCACGGGTGGCGACAGTCAAGGCGATCCCTGGCGGCTTTTTCCGGACTGTTCGGAATTGCGCCGCCGACAAACGTGCTTCGGACCCGATGCCGCGCCATACTGTTGCCTTCCTTTCCGGCCATCCAAGCGAGCCCAAACCGCATGAGTCCCAAAAACCCCCGTCCGTTCCAGGAAGGCGAACGCATCACGCTCACGCCTACGCGGCTCGGGTCGCGCGACGAGGCGCTGGCCGAATACGAAGGCTGGCGTGTGCGCGTGCAGGGCGGGATTCCCGGAGAGGCGGCGCACGTGCGGGTCTTGCACGTTTCCAAGGGCGGGCCGATGGCGGTCGCGCGTTTCTTGGAACCGGTGGGAGATGCGCATCCGGCGCGCCGCCCGCCCCCGTGTCCGATTCACGGGCCGTGCGGTGGCTGCGGTTGGCAGCACGTTCACGAAACCGCTGCGTTCCAGATGAAGATCGACGCGGCGGGGCGCCTGTTTCCGGAAACCGCGTTCGAGGCAGGCATCACGTCGCCGCGTGCGTTCGCATACCGAGCAAAGGCGTTCCTGTTGCCGCAGATGCAAAAAGGGCGGCTCGTGTTTGGCGCGCGCCCCCCGCGCGGTGAAAAACTGGTCGACACGACCGGGTGCGAAGTCCTACGCCCCGAACTCGAGCGGATCGCGGAGGCCGCGCGCGCGTTTTTGTCCGATGGCCGCGACGTCAAGGAGCTGCGTTCGATCCTGCTGCGCGGCAATCGCCAGGGCGAGACGCAATTCACGCTGGTGCATCGCGACGAATCCACGCGGTGGGTCGGACTCGCCGGCGAGATCGCGCGGCGCGGCGGCGCGCAGGCGGCGTTTGTGCAGCACCACCCCGCGCCGGGCAATCGCGTGCAGTCGGACGAGGAGGAGGTGCTCGCATTCGGCTCGGGTCCGTTGCACGAGCGCTTTTCGGGGCTCGAGGTCGTGGTCCCGCCGACCGCGTTTTGCCAAGGGAACCCCGGCGTCGCCGACAAGCTCTACGGCGCGATCGCGGAACGGGTGACCGGATCGCGTGTCGTCGAACTTTTCTGCGGCACGGGTGTCGCCGGACTGCTCGCGCTTGTGGAGGACGACTCGCGCACGCTGCTCGGTGTGGACCTGGCTCCGCGCGCGGTTGCTGCGGCAAAACAAAACGCCGAGCACAACGGTCTGGCCCAGCGCTGCGAGTTTCGGGCCGCTGACGCCTCGACGATCGATCTGAGCGGCGCGGACACGCTCCTGGTCAATCCGCCCCGGGCCGGCTGTTCGGAGGCCATCTGCAAGGGCGCCGTCGACTCGGGCGCCGCGTCGCTGCTCTATCTGTCCTGCAACGCGGAGACCCTCGCGCGCGACATCGAACGCATGGCCGGTGGCGGCTTCCGTCTCGAATCGCTCATCCCCGCGGACATGTTCCCGCAGACGCCGCACCTCGAGGTGCTCGCCACGCTCCGGCGCTGACGCTGGGCGTCGCTAGGCCTCCTCGACTTCGAGCGCGCGGCGGTCGAGGCGAAACTCGATTCGACTTCCACCGGCCGACTCGGCTGCCGCGTAAACCGCTTCGCTCTCGCCGCCGACGGCGACGAGGCAACCTCCGCCGCCCGCGCCACACACCTTCGCGGCCGTGGCGCCCGCACGTTTGACCGCCGCGACGATGCTCTCGATCTTTTCGTTGCTGACCACGGGGGAGAGTTTCCGGCGGTGGCGCCACTCCGCGTCGAGCGCGGCCGCGACCGCGTCCATGTCCCGCGCGCGCACAGCGTCGCGCATCGCGATGGCCGCGGCGTTGATTCCGTTGAAACGGGCGATGACGTCGGCGTCTCCATCAAGAAACGCCCGGACTGCCTGCCAGTTGTTCATGCCGCTGTGGTGGGGGATCGCGGTGTCGATCAGATGCAGTTTGTCCTCGAGGAATTCGACGGCGCCCTCTTCACTGTGCAGTTCGAGATCTTCGGGATGGGCGACGATGGTGTGAACGCCGCCGCCGACGGCGGGCACGTAGTCCTGATACCCGGTCGAGGTGCCCAGGAGCCGCGTTTCGACGTTTTGCAGCATGCGGATGAACACCGTGGCGCTCGGCAGCCCGCCGCGAAGGCGCGACAACGCTCCGCCCAGCGCGACCGACAGCGCGCTCGATCCGCCCAGCCCCGACTTGGGCGGCGCCTCGGTCTTCAAACGAATCGAGAGGCCTTCATGGGCGCCGAAGTGCTGGACCAGCCGCGTGACCAGCCCAAGGCGGTCGTGTTTCAACTCCCCGACGGGATAGACCACCACATCGTCGAAACCGGGGTCGATCGTGACGAGGCCGTCTTCGGTTTCCGACACCACGACGTGCGCGCGCAGGTTCACGGCGGCGTTGACGGTGTGCGCCGGTTCGTCCAAGAGATGGCAGACCGGCCAGATGTCCACCGTCCCTCCGGCGAGATCGACTCGGGTCGCGGCGTTCGCCTTGATCGTGCGCATGTCGGGGTTTCCACCGATACTTTGTACATGGTCGCCGACAGGAAACGGCCCGTCGTGGGTGTCACGGCCCGCACCGTCCTCATGCAGGGCTCCAAAGCGCTGCGCGAGGCCGAGACGCTTTTGCGCGCCTACACCGAGGTTCTGGAGGCGGCCGGCGCGCTGCCGGTCATTCTGCCGACCGTCGAGGATCCTTCGCGGGCTGCGGAATACGTGGAGCTTTGCGACGGTCTGCTGCTGAGCGGCGGGGACGATCCCAAGGCCCAGCTCTTCGGCGAGGAGCCCCACGCGAGCGTCGATTTGGTGGACGAACGGCGGGACCTCTTCGAGATCGAACTGGCCCGGGCCGCCCGGGAGTGCGACTTGCCGATGTTGGGGGTCTGCCGCGGAATCCAGATCCTGAACGTCGCGTTCGGCGGGGACATCTATCAGGATCTCGTCAGCCAAACGGACTCCACCGTGGCGCACGTACAAAAGACGCTGGGCGATCGGACCTGGCACACCGTCGATGTGGCGCCGGACACCCGCCTCGCGGACATCGTCGGCGCCGGCCCGCTCGAGGTGAACTCGTTTCACCACCAGGCCTGCCGGTTGTTGGGCGAAGGCCTGGTCGTTTCGTCGCGGACCGTCACGGACGGCCTCATCGAGTCGATCGAGGACCCGGCCGCGTCGTTCTGCATCGCGCTCCAATGGCATCCCGAGATCTCGGCGCAGGCCGGAGATTCCGCCAGCCGCGCGGTTTTTGATGCATTTGTCAAAGCGGCGGAAGTCGCACGGGGGTCTGTGGCGTCCAATTCCCGCCAGTGTAGTTTGCCCAACGGCTGACGCCGCGGTGTTGTTTGCCCAACGGCTGACGCCGTTGGAGCCAGTGCGTTCGAGCAGTTTGAGATGGACTCAGTGCTCTTGGTTTTTCGCCCAATGGCTGGCGCCGTTGGGGCGATGATGATTGCTGAGTCGCAAATGGTTGGGCCAGGACCGATGCGGCGCCGAACGCCGCGCCACAGGAATGCCGAAACGATCGAAACTCCTCCCGCTCTTGGGCGTCGTCACGGGGATTGCCCTGACGGCGGTGCTCCTGACGCAGATCCTGGACGGCGACGGCGACGGCGATGCATTCGATCGAGCGGACCGCGACGCGGTGGCACGTAAGCGCCGCGAGCGCTCGACGACGGGGACCGCCGGATCGTCGAACACCGTGGCGAAGCGGCGGCCGCAGTCCGACCGCCTGGCGTATCAAACACTGGATCCGAGAACGGGATTGCCCGCGCGCACGCCCGAGGGGGATCTCTCGAACGCGGACGAACTCTCCAAACGCGTGCTCGAACTGATCGAGTTGATTGCTGATCCCAAAAACGTGAACAAGAGCTGGCCGATGGCGCTCGAGCTCAAGAGCATCCTGCGCAAGCTCGGCTACCGCGTTCATCCGGCGGTGATCGACAAGCTCTTCGTGATGTTGCAGGAGATGGAGCCGGCGACATCCAGGCGTTACGCCGGCATGGCGTTGGGCGCGATCCACGGCCACGAGAAGATCGCCGAACGGCTGATCAAACTGCTGCACGACCACCCGAAGAGGTCGTACACGCGCATGGGCGTTCTCGACGCGCTCGGTTCCATCAAGGTTGCGTCCGTCTTGCCGAAACTCGTGGACAGCATCGGAATCGGCCTGGACGACGAGAAGGAGATCGTGCAGACGATCTCCCGCATCGGCGGTTTGGAAGCCAGCGAGGCGCTCTATGCGAAGTTGTCGGACACGCTGCGGCCGGAGACGCGGGCGGCGATCGAGGAACACCTCAAGAAGACGCGTATTCCCTCGATCATCAACGACGCCGCCAGAGAGATGCGGGAGACGACGGACAAACGAAAGCTGGCGTCGCTCGTCGCGATCCTCGGCAACTCGCGGAATCCCAAACACGCTCGCGTGCTCTGGAATGTCCTGGAAACCGAAACCGATCCGCGCGTGCAGCGGAACGCGCTCGGAGCTCTCGCAAAGATCGGAGGAGAGGAGTCGGCGGAACGCCTCCTGGCACTTGGTCAAGGCGGCGGCCCGCTGGCGAAGAGCGCGCTCCGCGAGATCGGACGGGTTTCGGATCCAAAGTCGCTCGCCGTGTTCACCAAGAGTTGGGACTCGCTGCCCGCGGACGGGCGCCGAAGTCTGATGTTCGCGCTGCGCAGTCAGCCGCGACTCAACGAAGCGGCGGTCACGACGGCGCACAAGGGGCTCGTCGACGCCGACGTTAG
This sequence comes from Planctomycetota bacterium, assembly GCA_036443405.1. Taxonomy (GTDB): domain Bacteria; phylum Planctomycetota; class PLA2; order PLA2; family PLA2; genus JAZFYD01. The sequence goes on along the minus strand of JAZFYD010000243.1, from coordinate 10,791 downwards.
TGTGCGCCGTGCCGCCGCCGGTGCGCTCGGACGCCGCGGACGGGAGGAGTCCATCGACGCCCTGACCCGGTTCATCGAAAAAGCCGCGCGCAACAACGAACGGATGACCGGCTTGAAAGCGCTGGAGCGCATCGGAACGGTCAAGGCCGCGGAAAAAGGCCTCGAAATGCTGGGGCCCCTGACGGACGGTCAGCAGCGAATTCAGCGCCGCCAATTTGAAAGTATCCTGAACCGACACGTGCAACGTTAAATAAGGCAGGCATGCCTGTCCCTTCGTCGTTGTCTTCCTCGGATCCGACCTCTTCCGCGGCCCGATGGCCGCAGTTTGCCGCCCGGCTCCCGGTGTGGTGCGTGATCGGGCTCCTGGCGGGCAACGCGCACGCGGGCCTGGTCGAGGAGTGCTCCCGGGCGTTTCGCAAGAAAGACCCCGCGGTGCGGGTGGGCGCGCTGCAGGATGCCGGCCGTCTCGTGGCGGAGGCCGACGACAAGTCGCGTAACAAGGCGGCTTCGAGTGTCGCCAGAGGGCTGAAGAACGAACCGGTCACGAACGTGCGGCTCGCCGCCTTCGACCTCCTTTTGATGCTGCGCACGGATCGGGCGCTGGACCGGTTGGTGGTCGGCGTGCTCGATCCCCATTCCGCGGTGCAGCAACGGATCTCGGAAATCGTGCGCGATCATGCGGATCCGCGATTGCAACGGGCGATTGTTCGCACGCTCACCGAGGACGCGTCGTGGCGCATGCGGGCCGGCATGATCGAGCTGTTGTTGGCGGGCGCGCGTCGAAACGCCCGGTTGCCGCTGGTGAAGGCGCTCAGTGACAAACACCCCGGTGTGCGGGCGCGCGCGGCGGAGGCGCTGGAACGGCTCACCGGCCGTGCGTTCGGACTCAACTCGGAAAAGTGGATCGAGTTTCTCGCCAAGGCCGCGGAGAAAGCCGCCGGAGAGCAGAACGATCCGAACCAGGAGACGAAGACGGTCGCGGACAGCACGCGCAAGGTGAAGATCTACGAGGGGCCGATTCGTGGTGTTGTGCCGCGGCTCTACGGCATTCCGATCCGCGCCAAACGTGTCGTGTTCGTGATCGACATGTCGAGCAGCATGCGCGACGGCAAACGCTCTCTCCACTTCCAGGAATTCAAAAGGGCGTTGTTCGGGCTATCCACGGACGTGAAGTTCAACGTCCTGTGTTTCGATCAACGGATGTTCTTTTTCAGCGGGCCCAAGACGCTCGAGCCCGCGACGATAAGGCAGAAGGCGAAAGCGGAGCGCTGGATCAACGATCTCCCGGCGGGGGAACAGACCGACGTGACGCGGTCCATCGTGAGTGGGCTCGCCATGCTCAAGGAGGCTCTCTCGAAAGAGCCGAAAATGTCCGGCGAGCTCTTCTTGGTCACCGACGGTCACGAGACGTCGAAGTCGATGCCGCAACGCCACGTGCGCCGGCAATTCGACATGCTGCCGTTGGATCGCGCGACCGTTCATCTCGTGGCGCTCGGCCGAAAAGGCACCCCTTGGCTGCGCACGCTGGCCGAAGACTCCGGCGGCCAGGTCGTCACTCCGGGGCGGTAGTGGAGAATTGTCGCCGGCCCGGACTGGCGAAGCACGGCAATCGGGCCGATGGAATTCGTATCAAGGACGTGTGAACAAACGCGTTTGGCAAACTGATCGGAGACCGTGCTCTGGGGAGTACGGTCTGACCTAACCCCTTTGCGAGTACCAATTTGTGCTATCTTCGAGGTAGCGGGGGGCCGGTTCACCGGTCCGCCCGGATCCTTTTCAGAACAAGCGACCTGCGGAAACGCCGGGGTGGGCGCGCAAGCGACCCGACCGGTGTTTTTTCGTGGGATCACGTGAAGCCTCTAGCGGCGTAAGCCGTTGAGCAAGAAGTGGCTCCAACGGGGTAAGCCGTTGGGCAAATAAAGATGTGAGGCCCCCTATGGTTTCCAAATCCGAGATTATCGATGCCATTCAGTCCGCCAGCGATCCCGAGATGTTTCGGGAGTTGAACTGGACGGGCACCTTCGGCCAGTACCTCGATCTGATCATCGAGAGACCCGCCGTGTTGCGCAACGCGCACCAGCGGCTTTTCGACATGATCCTCTCGCACGGCAGCGACGTGGGCACGAGTGCCAAGGAGAAGATGTCGCGTTACACGTTTTTCTCCGACCCGCTGGGGAAGGGCAAGGACGCGATCTTCGGTCTCGAGAAGTCTCTGGCAACGCTGGTCGACCACTTCAAGGCGGCCGCGCATGGATACGGCTCCGAGCGGCGCGTGCTCTTGCTGCACGGACCGGTCGGTTCGTCCAAGTCGACGATCGTCCGCCTCATCAAGAAGGGCCTCGAGGAGTACAGCCGCACCGACGACGGCGCGCTGTACACCTTCAGTTGGCGTATCGACGAGGACGGCGAAGAGGTCCTCGTCCCGTCGCCGATGCACGAGGAGCCGTTGTTGCTTCTGCCGCACGCCGCGCGCGAACAGATCATCGAGCGCATCAACGCGTCGTGGGACCGCGAATACAAGCTCCGTGTCGAGGGCGAACCGAGTCCTGTCAGCCGGTACTACTTCGATCAGTTGATGACGCAGTACGACGGCAACCTGTCCAAGGTCCTCGACCACATCGTGGTACGCCGCATCGCATTGTCGGAGAAGGACCGCGTCGGCATTGGCACATTCCAGCCGAAGGACGAAAAGAACCAGGACTCAACGGAGCTGACCGGCGACGTCAACTACAGAAAGCTCGCCGAGTACGGAAGCGACTCCGACCCGCGCGCTTTCAACTTCGACGGAGAATTCAACGTCGCGAACCGCGGCGTGCTCGAATTCATCGAGGTCCTCAAGTTGGATGTCGCATTCCTCTACGACCTGCTGGGCGCCTCGCAGGAGCACAGCATCAAGCCGAAGAAGTTCGCGCAAACATACATCGACGAGGTGATCATCGGGCACACGAACGAGCCCGAGTACAGAAAGCTCATGAACAACGAGCTGATGGAGGCGTTCCGCGACCGCACGGTCAAGATCGACGTGCCCTACAACCTGCGGCTCAACAACGAAATCCAGATCTACCAGAAGGACTTCACTCAGGAGAGCGTCGCGAAGCACATTGCGCCGCACACCGTCGAGATCGCCGCGATGTGGGCGGTGCTCACGCGCCTCGGCATCTCCCAAAAGGGCGATCTGTCCCTGATGGACAAACTCAAGCTCTACAACGGCAAGTCGTTGGAGCGCTACACCGAGGAGAACATCAAGGAGTTGCGCGAGGAGAACGCGCGCGAGGGGATGGACGGCATTTCGCCGCGTTACATCCAGGACAAGATCAGCAACGCGCTCGTCCGCAGCTACTCGGAGACGTGCGTCAACCCGTTCATGGTGCTGAACGAACTCGAGGAGGGGCTGAACCACCACTCGCTCATCACGCTCGAGGAAACGCGCAAGCACTACCGCGACTTGCTCGCCGTTGTAAAGGACGAGTACGCGGAGATCGTGAAGAACGAGGTGCAGCGTGCGATCAGCGCCGACGAGGAGCAGATCGGGCGCCTCTGCGCGAACTACATCGACAACGTGAAGGCGTACACCCAAAAAGAGCGGGTCACCAACCCGTACACCGGCCAGGAGGAGGAGCCCGACGAGCGGCTCATGCGGTCGATCGAGGAGAAGATCGACGTGCGCGAGTCCGCCAAGGACGACTTCCGCCGGGAGATCATGAACTACATCGGCGCGCTCGCGATCGAGGGCAAGAAGTTCGACTACCGCGCAAACCCGCGCCTGCAGCGCGCGCTCGAGAAGAAGCTGTTCGAGGACCAAAAGGACTCGATCAAGCTCACGAGCCTCGTCAGCACCGTAGTCGATCGCGAGACGCAGGAGAAAATCGACGTCATCAAGTCACGCCTGGTGAAGAACTACGGCTACAACGAGGAGTCGGCGACCGACGCGCTCAACTTCGTGGCCAGCATCTTCGCGCGTGGCGATGTGAAACAGCAGGACAAGTCGTAGCGTAGGGCCATCGTGGTAAACCGGATCGAACTCGACCACACCCGCTTCAAGCAGATCGTGCGTGGCGCGATCCGCCGCGACCTGAAGAAGCACATCGCGAACGGATCGATGATCGCGCACCACGGCGCGAAAAAGGTCACGATCCCGCTTCCGTCGGTTCGCCTCCCGCGCTTCATGTTCGGAAACCAGGACCAGAGCGGCGTCGGTCAGGGCGAAGGCGACCCCGGCGAGCCCGTGCCGGCGGAGCAACAGCAAGGCCAGGGCGAAGCCGGCGAGGGCGCGGGCGAGCACGAATTGGAAGTCGAGGTCACCCTCGAGGAGCTCGCGCGCATCCTGGGCGAGGAACTCGAACTGCCCAACATCGAGCCCAAGGGCGCGAAGGCGGTCAGTACCGAGGTCAGCAAATACAGCGGGCTGCGCCGAGTGGGTCCCGAGAGTCTTCGCCACGTGAAGCGCACGTTCAAGCGCGCTCTGAAACGCGAGATCGCGTTGGGCAACTTCGGGAAAGGCGGTGGCCGGATCGTGCCGATCCGCGATGACATGCGCTACCGGTCCTGGCAGCCGCGCACCGTCCCCCAGAGCAACGCGGTCATCATCTACATGATGGATGTCTCGGGGTCGATGGGCGACGAGCAGAAAGAGATCGTCCGCATCGAGGCGTTCTGGATCGACACCTGGCTCAAGAGCCAGTATCAGCACATCGAGACGCGATACATCGTGCACGACGCCGAGGCCAAAGAGGTCGACCACCACACGTTTTTCCACCTGCGCGAGTCCGGCGGCACGAAGATCTCCTCGGCCTACGAGCTGTGCGATTCGATCATCGAACGCGACTACCCGGTGGACGAGTGGAACATCTACCCGTTCCACTTCAGCGACGGCGACAACTGGTCCGGCGGCGACACCGCGCGCTGCCTTGCGCTTTTGAAAGGCCGTGTCCTGCCGAAGGTCAACGTGTTCTGTTACGGACAGGTGCGTTCGACCTACGGCTCGGGCCAATTCAAGAACGACCTCGACAACTCGTTCGGCGGGGACCCCGAGGTGATCACGTCCGACATCCCGGACAAGGACGGGATCATGGAGTCCATCCGCACATTCCTGGGGAAGGGCCGATGACACTCCCCGTCGAGTTGCAAGGCCTCCACGAACAGGTTCGCGACGTTGCGGCGTCGTACGGCCTCGACTGTTTCGAAACGATCTTCGAGATGGTCGATTGGGACGAGATGAACCAGATCGCCGCGTACGGCGGTTTTCCCAAGCGTTATCCGCACTGGCGTTTCGGGATGACCTACGACCAGCTTTCGAAGAGCTACACGTGGGGTCTTCAGAAGATCTACGAGCTCGTCATCAACAACGACCCCTGCTACGCGTACCTGCTCAAAGGCAACACGTTCATGGACCACAAGCTGGTCATGGCGCACGTTTACGGGCATTGCGACTTCTTCAAGAACAATCTGTGGTTCAAGCCCACGAACCGCCGCATGGTCGATGAGCTCGCCAGCCACGCGGTCCGGGTGCAGCGGCACGTCGACGCGAACACGCACGACGAGGTCGAGGAGTTTCTCGATTCCTGCCTGAGCATCGAGAACCTCATCGACATCCACGCGCAGTACGCGCCGACCAACGGGGCCGCCGCCCGCGAGTCCGAGGACACGCCGCGCGGAGAGGTCGTTCGGTTCAAAGCCAAGGCGTACATGGACCGCTTCATCAATCCGCCGGAGTTCATCGCCGAACAGCGCCGGAAGATCGAGGAGGATGAGAAGCGCCCGCCGCGCCTGCCTGCACGCCCGCAGCGCGACGTCCTGCAATTCCTGATGGAAAGCGCACCCTTGAAGTCCTGGCAGCGCGACGTCCTCGCGATGGTGCGCGAGGAGGCCTATTACTTCGCCCCGCAGGGTCTCAGCAAGATCATGAACGAGGGCTGGGCCAGCTACTGGCACTCGACCATGATGACGCAGGACCTGCTCGCCCCCGACGAGTTCATCGACTACGCCAAGCGCCACAGCGGCGCAATGGCGGTGCAGCCGGGCCAGTTGAATCCCTACAAGCTGGGCATCGAGTTGTACCGCGACATCGAGGAGCGCTGGAACAAGGGCCGTTTCGGCAAGGAATACGAGGAGTGCGACGACCGCGACGTCAAACACAACTGGGACACGGGGCTGATGGAGGGCCGTCGCCGGATCTTCGAGGTGCGCGCGATCTACAACGACGTCACGTTCGTCGATGAATTCCTCACGCCGGGGTTCTGCGAGCGCCAGCGCCTTTTCACCTACGAGTTCAATCCCAAAACGGGCAGGCGTGAGATCACCGGCCGCGACTTCCACGAGATCAAGTCCAGGCTGCTCTCGAGCCTCGCGAACAACGGCCACCCGCTCATCGAGGTTCTCGACGCGAACTTCGGCAACCGCGGTGAGCTGCTGCTCATCCACCGCCACGACGGTGAGGACCTGCACGGCGGATACGCGGCCGAGACGCTGTATCACCTGCACCGCATCTGGTCTCGCCCGGTGCATCTCGAGACCATCGTTAGCGACCAGGCCCGCCGTCTCAGCTACGACGGTTCGCAAACCGCCAACGAAGAGATCCCGGCTCTCTCGAGCTAGCAGTCCGTTGGACGGGCAGAGCGGATCTCGAAGCTGATCTCGGCTCCGATCTCTCCGTCTCTCCTGCCCAGCACTCATCCAACGCACTGCTATCTCTTGCCGGCGTACGTCTGAGGGGCTCAGCGGGCGCTTGGCGCGCGTCTGTGCCGTGACACTCGCACAGGAGCCGTGACAGCGATAGGCGCCGTTGCTACAACGACGCGGTGTTGGAATACGTCACGGCGGGCGAGTCCCACGGTTCTTCCCTTGTCGCGATCGTGACCGGGCTTCCGGCCGGGTTGAAGATCGATCGCCAGCGCCTCGATGGGTTGATGGCCCGGCGCCAGGGCGGGTACGGCCGGTCCGTCCGGCAGAAGATGGAGAGGGACCGCGCGACCTTTCTCTCGGGCGTTCGCAAGGGGGTCACGACGGGCAACCCGATCTCGCTACGTGTCGCCAACAAAGCAAAGACGCTTTCGAAGCTGCCGCCCGTGAACCGGCCGCGTCCAGGCCATGCCGATCTCGCCGGCGTGCTGAAGTTCGGACACGATGCGGACGCGCGTGACGTGCTCGAGCGGTCGTCCGCGCGCGAGACCGCGGTGCGCACCGGCGTCGGCGCCCTCGCCGCGATCTTTCTCGCCGAGTTCGGTATCGAGGTGTTTGGCCACGTCGTACGACTCGGCCCCGTGAAATTCGGTTCAGCGAAGTTGGGCCCTGGAAAACTCTCGGCGAACGTGCGAGACTCTTCGCCGTTTTTCTCGCTCGACCCCGCCCGCGACAAAAAGGCGCGCGCGGCGGTGGACGCCGCGGCCGAGGACGGCGACACGCTCGGCGGGCTGATCGAAATCGTCGCGACGGGGGTCCCGCCCGGACTTGGCTCCAACGTCCAGGTGGACCGCCGCCTCGACGGTCAGTGGGCCGCGGCGCTGATGGCGATTCCCGCGATGAAGGGGGTCGAGTTCGGCATCGGGTTTTCCGCCGCGACGCGCCGTGGCTCCAAGGTCCACGACCGGATTCGCCAGAATCGCGACGGTCTCCTTTGTCGGCCGACCAACCGTGCAGGCGGCCTTGAGGGCGGAATGAGCAACGGCCAGCCGCTGATCGCACGGATCGCCATGAAGCCGCTGAGCACCCTGAGAAAGCCGCTCGAGTCCGTCGATCTGCGAACCAAGAGGCGCCAAGATGCCCATTTCGAGCGCTCAGACGTGACGGCGGTGCCAGCGGCTTCGGTCATCGCGGAGGCGGTGACGGCGTTCGTCTTGGCCCGGGCGTTTCGGGAAAAGTTCGGCGGGGACTCGATGGGGGAGGTCCGGCGCAACTATGACGGCTATCTGGGGCAGATTGCCGCTCACTGGCAGCCTGGGTAGCCGGCCGCCGATAGACCTGTCCGACCGGCCTCTCCGGATCGCGACAAATGTGGCCGGAGGCCGACAAACCGGCCCGGCGAGCGCGAAATACGCTGGCGATTGGGCACCAACTGCGCGATAACTGCCTCGTGTTTTTTACTGCACTCCGTCCCAAGCGGTCGGAGGTCTAGGTATATTGAGTGCACAACCGTGCTTTGGGCTGATTGCAACGGTTGGGGCGCGTTAAGGAAGCAGGGGTCGAGGTAGGTGGTGATGAAGACACTCTGGAAACTCTTGGCTGTTGCTATGCCGATGATCGGGGTCCTTCCCGGCTGCGGCGCCGGCGACAACGAAACGCCCGCGAGCAACGACCCCAAAGAGATTGCGCTCGTGCGCGTCGAGCCCTCCGCCGGAGAGAGTTCGGTAGCGCGCAACCGGCGCGTCCGACTCACATTCTCCGGGGACGTCCTGCCTGAGTCGGTGCACGATCAGTCCGTGCGCATCCGCTTCGGCCCGACGTTCGGGACAAGGCCCGTCGGGACGTTTTTGGTCTCCGGGAACGTGGTCGAGTTCGATCCGACCGTCCTCCCGGGCGGCTCGGAGAACGCCGCAGGATTCCCGGCGGCGGAGCAGATCCTGGTCGAAGTTCCCTTGAACATTCCCGACGACCCGGAACCCGCCGTGAACTTCGTCCAGAACGTCGAGGGCAATCCGGTCGCCACTGCGGCCAACAACAACTCCCTCACGTTTACCACCGGCGACGGGTGGAACGATGCGGTCCCCGGACCTCCGGGTGTATTGGGCATCGACTTCGTCCCGGCGGCAAACTCGTTTGGGCAGGTGTCTCCCGACGCGGCGGTCACCGTGGTGTTCAGCGAACCCGTGGATCCGCAATCGGTCCGCCTCGGCGACAACATCTTCCTCACCAACAACTCGCCGACGGCACCGACCTTCCAAGAGGGCATCGTCAGCGAGATGTTCGTGGACGGGTCCCTGCGCCGCTACACCTTCCAGCCGGTGTTCGGGTTCGGCCAAGGTCCGTTCAACATCGCCGTCAACTTCATCAACCCCGCGGACCCCGCGAGCTTTGATCCGGTCCTCTTGCCCACCGATCTGGTCGGCAACCAGCTGCAGAACTTCACGTTCCTGGGGACGTTCGACACCCAGTTCGACCCGGTGGCGGTGAACAACGACACGATCCGCGAGGACTTCACGACCCTGAACAACCTCGATCAGCCGAACACCACCGCGATCTGGGCCACCGACGGGGAGATCCCCTTCGCACTCGTTTCCGCGCCGATCACGACGCGTACCACGAGAATCACGACCGCTTCGTTGCTCGCGTCCGGCGCGACCACGTCCATTGGCGGTGGCTGCACTGGCGCCAGTTCGCTCGTCGGATCCGACGTGACCATCCCGGTCGGGTATCCGCCGTCGGTTCTCGGACGGCGTGTCATGAACCTCTATCGACAAGCCGAAATGGGACCCAACGGTTCGATCGTGCGCGCGGCGTGGGGACCGGGAAACGACGTGACTTCGGCATCCACCTATCCGGGGGTGATCGTCCGGTTGGGCCACAAAACTGCCGGGACGGGCTTCGCCGAAGGACTGATGGACGATCAGTATGACGTTGAGGGCGCGGGTGTCACCGTGGCCGTGACGGACAGCTATCGTGTGGTGCAGTCCAACGACGTCAACGGCAACGGCATCCCGAACGACGGCTGGGTCGACTGGCCCGAGTTCGAGCGGTTCTTCGAATACAACGGCTCCGATGATCTCATCCTCGATGTCGAGGTCATGGAGGGGACCGCCAGTAATCCCAACAGGCGGTTTTTCGCTACCTCGGGCCCGTGCAGCTGCGGCGCACTCGGGTTCGGTCAGGCGGGCTGCTCCTACAACACCAGTATGGGTGTGCGCAGCATGCGGTCGGTGTTCGGCGGCCAGACCAACGTTCCGGTGAACGATCCGTTCAGCACGACCCCCGCGGTCAATCCCGTGCCAGCCGTCGACAATGCGGAGTTCGAGATCGCGATCACGCAGTCGATCGGGCGCTCGACTTGGTACGACAGCGGACAGCTTGATCCCCAGTACGTGACGTTCATCCGCACGCCCGTCATTCAGCCCGGCGGCGCGGTTGTCACGTTCGAGTTCGCCGGGTCCCTCGATGGGCTCATGGATAGCACCGGACTCACGACCGACATTCGAGCGATAAGCGGCTTCCGCTACATCCGTTTCGAAGCGACCATGAAGGCCGCATTCGCGACGAGCGCGCGCGCGCGTGTGAACCTGCTCGATATCCCCTTCTCTTACGAATAGAAGTGTTGTTGGCCCAACGCCTGACGGCGTTGGCGCGATCTTGCCCTTGCACGGGGCTCCCACGGGGGCCCCGTTTTTCGTTGGTTCGGCTCCCGAGCCGTGAGCGGACGGATCCCTTGGCGGGCCGGGTTAGAATCCCCGGCTTTGCCCACCCGAGATCCGCAGCATGCCCGAGACCGAGACCACCCTGACCGCGAAGCGTCCGACCCCCGGCCGGTCGGCCCCGGGCTTTGCCCGGCGTTATCCGGGCCACGCCGCGGCGTACCGCACGCTGCAACTCGGCCGCCTGCTCGATGACGAGGCGCCCAACTTTCTGCGCAAGAACCTGGGTTGGTCCTACCACGCACCCTGCGCGGGCCACGATGCGATCCAGTTGGCGCTCGGCGCGACGTTCCGGCCGGGGACCGATCACCTGTTCCCGTACTACCGCGATCTCGTCACGGTCCTGGCGGCGGGTCTGATGCCGTTCGAGATCGTGCTCAACGGCCTCTCGCGAGCCGACGACCCGGCATCGGGTGGCCGGCACATGTCGAATCACTTTGCCAAGCCCGAGTTG
>JAZFYD010000242.1:0-2910 GCA_036443405.1 Planctomycetota bacterium | reverse complement strand
CAGCAAGGAAGCGGTGCCTGGTAAGACGGCGCCGCGGAGCACGGAAGTCGGCAACCAAAGCTGATCGCCGCGCCACCTGGCACCTTCACGGCAACAACCAACGTCCGTGGTCTCGTTGGACGAACTGCCGGGGACCAGTGGGAGGTTCGACTCGCTGGGGGAAAGAAAAAAGTACGGGCCGCCCCTAGGAAGGCGACCCGTGATGGCGACCCTAACGGGATTCGAACCCGTGTTGCGGCCTTGAAAGGGCCGAGTCCTAGGCCGACTAGACGATAGGGTCTCAGTGTCACTGGCCCAACGGCTCACGCCGTTGGAGCGATTCTGGCGCGTGCTGCCCGCGCAGGCTCCGCGTCGAAGCCGCGGATTTTACTACGTCGGTTCGCCTGTCGCCTTTTTCAGAAGCAGAAACGCCAAGACGGCGGCGACCAACACACCCAAGAAGATCATGGGCAGGCTTCCGGACTTCGCTTCGGCCTCTGAAAAGTGCCCCTGGACGTGGCTTACCCAGCGGTCGTACTGGCGCCCCACCTCCAGAAAGTCGACGGCCATCGTCTTACCGACCTGATCCGGGCGGCGCACGTGATCCGGGACCGCCACCCCCGGTCGCACCGGGATCTGTGCCGTCGCGGACTTCGCGAGACGGGCCTCGGTCTCGGGCCGCAGCACCCAATCGATGAGCCTCTTGGCGCCGGCGGGGTTGGGCGCACCCTTGATCAGCATGATCGAGTTGGGGATGTACATCACGCCGAGGTCGTCGGGCCCCTTGTCGGGGTAGACCTTCGCGACGGGCTTGCGCGCAAGCAGCGCGACGTGGAAATCGTCGGTGTCCGTCCAGCCGAAGGCGTGCAGGCCGTCGGCGACCTCGCGCATTACGTGGCCGTTTCCGGGGCGCCAAACCACCTCGTTGTCGATGAGCGCCTTGAAGTATCGATCCGCCTCGTCGGAGTCCAACACGTATAGCGCCGCGGCGTGCGTCGCGGTCGTGCCCGTCTGCGGGCGCGCCATCGCGACCTTCCCGCGCCACTTCGGATCCGCGAGATCCCACATCGTCGTCGGCATCTCGTCGGGTTTGACGCGGTTCGTGTTCACGATCAACACACGCGCGCGGGCGGCGAAACCGGTCCAGTGGCCGTCGGGGTCCTTGAACACCGCGGGGATGTCCGCGGCGGATTTCGACTTGTAGGCCTGCAAAACCCCGGCGAGCTTCAGCTTGATCGTCGTCGCCAACTCGTTGTTCCAGTAGACGTCGGCGTAGGGTTCGTTCTTCTCCGCCAGCAGCCGCCGCACGAGGCCGACAGTCTTGTTCGCTTCGGTGTCGAACACGGTTTCGAGCTTGATCCCGGTCTCTTTCTCGAAGTCCCGGAGCAGCGGCTCGGAGTGCTCCTGGTCCAACGAGCAGTAGATCCGGACGGTCTCCTGGGCCGGAAGACGGCCCGCGAACAACAGCGAGAACAGCGCTACAAAAAGGGGCAAAGCGTTACGCATTGGTATCACCTCTGTATCCGATCGGTGACAGCCACGTCCAGTGATCTGCGGCGTCACCCCTTGAATTGGCCGGGATCGATGCCGAGGGCACGGATCTTCTTGTGCATGTTCGGCCGGCTGATCTCGGCGAGCTTCGCGGCCTTGGTCACGTTGCCGCGGGTGCGCCGCAGGAGGTCGCTGATGTAGTTGCGCTCAAACGTGCGCCGCGCTCCGGCCAACCCCGACCCCTCGGCGTCCTGCTCCCCGAGATTCTTGGTGACCAGGAATCGGAGCTTTCGGTTCTCGCGCTCCACGTAACGGCGCTCCAAGCCGCGCTCGACCACGACCAGCAGCTCCTTGAGCTCAAAAGGCTTGCTCAGGTAGTCGAATGCCCCGTTTCGCAGCGCGTCGATGGCGTTGTCCACCGACCCGTGCGCGGTCATGAGGATGACCACCGCATCCTTGTCGAGTTCGTGCACGGCGGCAAGCACGTCGAGGCCGCCGACTTTGGGCATCACCAAATCGGTGAGCACAACATCGAACGGGACCGCGGCGAGGCGCTCGATCGCATCCCGTCCCCCACTGGCCGTTTCGACCGCGTAGCCCGCCCGGGAAAGGCCGCGCTCGATGAAAAAACGCAAGCTCTCCTCGTCATCGACGACCAGCACGCGAACCGGCGAAGAGTTCTCCATTCAGAGAACGCATCACGAATCCCGTGCCGATGGCAGCGTGACCCGGAAAGTCGTCCCGGTGCCCGGGGCGCTCTCCACGTCGATGCGGCCGCCGTGGGCCGCGACGAGCCGATCGGAGAGGAACAGGCCGAGGCCAACCCCCTCGCGGCCGCCGGCCCGCGTCGTGACAAACGGCTCGAACAGGATGTCGCGCACGGACGGATCGATGCCCGGGCCATCGTCGCCGACGACGAACACGACGCCGTCGCTTTCGCCGCGGCACTCAAGCACCAGGGTTCCCGAATCGCCCATGACCTCGATCGCATTCCGAATCAGATTCGCCAAAACCTGCCGGACCATGGCGACGTCCCCGGCCACCGGTTCCTTTCGGATCGCGCGCCGGACTTCGATGCCCGCCGGCGGCCGCACCTCGGCCAGTGCCTCGTCAAACAGCGCCTCGGGTTCAAACGTCCCCCACTCCGGCTCGGCGCGGGTCGCGCGCAGCATGGCCTTGGTGACACCGACGCCGCGGGTTGCCGTCTTTTGGATCATCGTGAGAAGTTCAGCGACCTCGGCGGACGGTTTCTCTACCTGCGCCGCTTCCGCGCAACCGAGAATGCCGCCGAGCAGATTGTTGAACTCGTGCGCGACGCCGCCGGCCATCGTTCCGGCGGTTGACGCGCGCGCGGCACGAACGAGCGCGACCGTGCGCTCTTTCACCTTGTCCTCGAGGTGCGCGCGCAGCTCGGCGTTTTCGGATTCCGCGCGTTCGACC
>JAZFYD010000241.1:0-8120 GCA_036443405.1 Planctomycetota bacterium | reverse complement strand
AAGAATGTCACGATCAACGAGCCCTTTTTCCAGGGCCACTATCCGGGAACGCCCATCATGCCGGCCGTCCTGACGTTGGAGTCGCTTGCGCAGCTCGCCGGAATCCTGTTGTTGCGAAAGCTCGAACACTCGGGCAAGGTGGCGGTGTTCCTCGGCATGGACAAGGTGAAGTTGCGGCACGCGGTGACCCCGGGCGACCAGCTACGGCTCGTCGTCGAGACGTTGCATCTCGGAAAGCGGGGCGGCAAGGTGTACGGTCACGCGCATGTGCGCGACACGCGCGTCGCCGAGGCCGAAATGAAGTTCATGCTCGTGGATTCGCCCAGCAACGTGGAGGACCAGGAACTTTGAGCACCGAAGTCCACACCACGGCCGTCGTGTACGACGGCGCGCGCGTCGGGACCGGCGTCTCGATCGGGCCGTGCGCGGTGGTGGGCGAGCACGTCGAGATCGGGGACAACTGTGTTCTCGACGCGCACGCGATCGTGACCGGACGGACAACGATGGGACCCGGCAACCACGTGTTCTCGCAATCCGTCATCGGTGGTCCGCCGCAGGACCTCAAGTACGACGGCGAAGAAACCGTCTTGGAAATCGGTGCGCGCAACATTTTCCGCGAGGGTGTGACGATCAACGCCGGCACCGTATTGGGCGGCGGCAAAACCGTGATCGGCGACGACTGCATGTTGATGACCCACTGCCACGTGGCACACGACTGCGTCGTGGACAGCGAAGTTGTGCTCGCCAACAACGTCATGCTGGCCGGGCACGTGACGGTTCATCGCGGCGCGGTCATCAGTGGCGGGGCGGGCATTCACCACTTCACGACTGTTGGCGAGTACGCGTACATCGGCGGGTTGACCCGCATCACAAACGACGTACCGCCGTTCATGATCATCGAGGGACACCCAGCCAGGATTCGCGGCGTCAACGTCATCGGATTGAAGCGGATGGGCATGTCGAGCGAGGCGATCTCCGCGATCAAGGATGCGTTCAAGCTCCTGTTCCGCTCCGATCACCCGGTCCGGGAATCGTGCAACCACCTCCAAGAAGAGTATCGCGCCGTTCCCGAGGTGCTGCGACTGATCGCGTTCATGCGCGCGACCGAGAGCGGACGGCTCGGACGCCAGAACGAAAGCCCCGATCGCAGGTTTTCGCAGAAGAACAGGGACCCGAAAAAATGAGCGAGCCTATCCGTGTTGCCGTGATCGGTGTCGGCCACTTCGGCCGCAACCACGCTCGCATCTACGCCAGCATGCCTCAGGCGGAACTCGTCGCGGTCGCGGACCCCCAGACCGATCGCTGCCAGGCCATCGCCGATCAGTACAACTGCAAACCGGTGTCGGATCACACGCAGATCGGCGAGGTGGATGCGGTTTCCATCGCGGTCCCCACGAGCCGTCACGCCGATCTCGCCTGCAGTTTCCTGGAGCGTGGCATCCCCGTGCTCGTCGAGAAACCGCTTGCGGACACCGTGGACAACGCCGAACGCATCGTGGCGGTCGCCCGCAAGAACAACACGTTCGTCGCCGTCGGCCACGTGGAGCGATTCAACCCGGTCGTCGAGGCGGCCAATGAACTCGGCATCCGGCCGCTGTTCATCGAGTGCCATCGGTTGAACCCGTTCAGCTTCCGCGCGACAGATGTCGGCGTCGTGCTCGATCTGATGATCCACGATCTCGACGTGATCCTGCACTTTGTGCAGAGCGAAGTCGTCAGCGTCGCGGCGGTGGGGGTCCCGATCCTCAGCAAGCACGAAGACATCGCCAACGCCCGCATCACGTTCAAGAACGGGGCCGTCGCCAACGTCACGGCGAGCCGCGTCGCGGTCAAGACGATGCGCCGGATCCGCGTCTTCAGCCCGGATAGTTACATCGCGCTCGACTATGGCAGCCGGCAGGGCCAGATCTACCGGAAGTCACCCAAGCTCACGATGGAACTCGTGCAGCAGATCACCGAGGCGCCGGAGTCGCTCGCGGATCTGAAGGGCCAGGAATCGGTGTTCGGAGACCTGCTGCAGAGCGAGACCATCCCCCTGCCGGATCACGACCCGCTCGAAAAGGAGCTCGCCAACTTCATCGAGTGTGTCCGCGACGGGCACAACCCGATGGTCTCCGGCGAGCACGGGCTCCAGGTGTTGCAAACCGCCTACGCCATTCTCGACGAGATCGACCGCGCGCGCGCCGCGGCGAAGCAGTGATCGAGAGACGCGGCAACCGCGTTGCTTACCTCGGTGGGGCTCTCGGCGACGAGCTCTGGGTTTCGGACGAGGCCGGTCCCTTTCGCCTGCTCGCGCGGCTCGGGACGAACGCCGAAACCCAGACGACACCCCAACGGCGCATGTGTCTGACCGACGACGCGGTGTTCGTGCTCGAACCGTGCGTGGGACCGCTCATCGATCCGCCGTTTCGCGTGCGCCGGTTCGCCCTGCCCGATGGAGGCGAGACGGTCACGGCCGAGGGACCGGGCAAAGAGTCGCCGGATGGTGACCTCTATTGGCGTGCTGACCGCGCGGGCCAGGACGCGATGCGGATTCTCCGGTGCGGCGTGGACGGCCAAACCGGTGAAGCGCTGACTCATACGGTCGAGATCCCACGTGGCAAGTACCTTCGGCGGCGCAAGTCCCGATCGGGCATTCCGCTGCGCCTGGGAAACGCGGTGTGGCTGTCGATTCGGCAGGAGGGGTTGCTGCGTCTGGAGGGCGATTCCCACGATCGGTTCCCCGGTGACCCCGGGCGCGCGGTCGGGCTGGACGGACACTGCGTGACGCCGGGCCACAAGTTCCGCGACCCCGGCGCGGCCGGCGGGATCTTTGTGGACGGCGCGTTCCAAGAGCTCGACGAGGAACGGCTATTTCCGCTTTGGTACGTCCCGCTCGGGCCGATGGTCGTGGAAGGGCCCGTTGTGTTGGCGTTCGACGGCCGGATCGTCGGACCTTCGGCGGTGCCCGCGCTGCCGCCCGGACGATACATCGGTCTGCTGCGGTTGGGCGGTGCCGTCTGCGCGCTCGAAGAGTCCGGTGAACCGAAATGGGTGCCAATTTCGGCGCCCTCGTCACTTTGACACCCCCCGAATCCTCGGCTACCTTGAGCGATTCTCCAGTCCCCGGGAGCCGGTCTCCGGGGCGAATCCGTCCCTCAAGGTGGGGGCCGGGCCAGAGGGTTGAACCGGTCGGAGTTATTTGTGTCCATCGTTTCGGTTAAGGAGCTTTTGGATTCGGGCGTTCAGTTCGGGCACCTCTCCCGTGTCTGGAACCCGAAGATGAAGCCCTACATTCACGGCAAACGCAACGGCATCCATATCATTGATTTGAAGGGGACCGTGCGTGGTCTGATCCGCGCTCACAACTTCCTGCAGCGGTTGTGCGGAGACGGAAAGACGGTTCTTTTCGTTGGGACCAAGCGGCAGGCGAAGAACATCGTCATTGCGGAGGCACGTCGCTCCGGAATGCCCTATGTCAGCGAGCGTTGGCTCGGCGGCATGCTGACGAACTTCTACACGATCCGCCAGCGGCTCAAGCACCTCGAAGAACTCGAGGAGACGGAGCGGCAGGTTGCGACCGGCCTACAGAAGATGAAGAAGCGCGAGCTGTCGCGCGTCATTCGCCAGGCCAAGAAGATTCAGAAGAACCTCGACGGCGTGCGCACCATGGAGAAACTCCCGGGCGCGCTCGTGGTCATCGATCCGCGCCAGGAGCACATCGCGGTGGCCGAAGCGAGAAAGCTCGGCATCCCGGTCGTGGCGTTGCTCGATACGGACTGCGATCCCAGCAGCATCGACATCCCGATCCCGGGCAACGATGACGCGATGCGCAGCGTGCAGATCGTTTTGGATCGACTCGCGTCGGCGGTGCTTTCGGGCACCAAGGACTGGAGGGTCAAGGAAGCGATCGTGCGCAAGCAGGAAGAGGACCAGCGTCGCGCCGACGAGAAGCGTCGAGAGGAGATCCGCAACCGCCAGCGTGCCGAGGCCGCTGCGCGCAAGCGTCGCGAAGAGGCGGAGCGCCGTGCGCGCGAGGCCGCGGCCAAGAGCGCGATCGACGGGGACGCCACGGACGAGACGGCGACCGACGCCGCGCCCGCGGATACCGACACCAAAGAAACACAAAAGGAAGCGGGCGGCGCCTAGCCCCCGCACGTAAATCCCATGTCGATTGATGCGAAGTTGGTGGCGGAGCTGCGCAAGCGCACCGCCCTCCCGATGATGAAATGCAAGGCGGCGCTGGTTGAAGCCGACGGGGATATCGAACTCGCGGCCATCAACCTGCGCAAGCAGGGAGTGAAAGCGGCCGAGAAGGTCGCACACCGCGAGCTCAAGGAAGGTCGCGTCTTCAGCACGGTCGGAAAAAACGGCGCATGCGCCGTCTCGCTGCTGTGCCAGACGGACTTCGTCGCTCGTAACAACGAGATCGTGTCGCTCGGCAACCAGCTCGCGGGCGAGCTGATGGAAAAGGCGCCTGCTGATCAGGGTACCGGCGACTCCATCGCGGATTTCGCGATGGCCGACGGGAAGACCCTCAAGGAGATCTCCCAGGACTTCGCGCTGAAGATCCGCGAGAACATCCAGGTCGGTGACTATGCCCGCTTCAATGCGGACAACAGCCACGTCGGTGTCTACATGCATCACGATGAGAAGGTCGCCGTGGTCGTGGAACTCGCCGGAGAGAACGCGACGGACAACGAGGACGTCAAGACACTGGCGAACGAACTCGGCATGCACATCACGTGGAACAAGGACGTCAAGGCACTGACCCGTGATGGGATCGACCAGGCTTGGATCGCCCAGGAGCGCGAGATCTTCGCGGCTCAGGTGCAGGATCAGCCCGAGGAGCGTCGCGAGAAGATCGCCGAGGGCAAGCTCTCCAAGCGGTTGAAGGACGTCGTCTTGTTGGAGCAGCCCTTCATCAAGGACGATAAGAAGTCCGTGGCGCAGGCCATCAAGGAAGTGGGCGACAAGATCGGCGGTGGGTTGGAACTGCGCCGCTTCGCGCGCGTGAGCGCGTAGCGCAGTGTTTTTGGCCCAACGCCTGACGGCGTTGGAGCGAGTCGTTCTTGGCCCAACGGCTGACGCCGTTGGAGCGATTGAATCGAACAATCCTGGTCGGGGGAGGACATTGGTTCTCCCCCGGCCTTTTTCGTGCGCGGTTCGCCGCGCTCGGTCGACAGGGTATAGTCAGCGTTTCACCGAAACCGCAGGAGCGGGAACCCATGGACTACGACACGATCCTCCTCGAAGCCGAAGAGAAAATGGCCAACGCGGCCGACCATTTCGCGTCCGAACTGCGCGGCATCCGTTCCGGGCGCGCGTCGGCCGGGCTCGTCGAGAACATCAAGGTCGAGTACTACGGTTCACCGACCCCGCTGGGCCAGATGGCGCAGATCTCGATTCCGGAGCCGCGGTTGATCGTCGTGAAGCCGTTTGACGCCAGCCAGGTGTCCGAGGCCGCGAAGGCCATCCAGGCGAGCGACCTCGGCATCAACCCGCAGGTCGACGGCAAGCTGATTCGCCTGAAGATGCCGCCCTTGTCCGAGGAGCGCCGCAAGCAACTCGTCGGCGTGGTCAAGGAGAAGTCCGAGGCGTCCAAGGTCTCGGTGCGAAACGTCCGCCGCGATGCCAACAAACACGCGGACGCCGGTGAAAAAGACGGCGACCTCACCGAAGACGACCAGAAAAAGTGCAAAGAAGAGATCCAGAAGCTCACCAAGACCTACGAAGAGCAAGTCGAGGGGTTGCTCAAGAAGAAGGTCGATGAGCTGATGGCGGTCTGAGGCGCGGCCCGGCCCGTTCGTTTCAGAGAACCACGGAGGCACAGAGGCACGGAGGTGCCCCTGAAGATCCCGCACGATTCTCCGTATTCCGTGGGCCTCCGTGTTCTCCGTGCCTCTGTGGTTGCTTTTCTGAAGCGGTCGGAGAGGGCGCGAGTTTGCGCTTTCCACGGAACGATTTAGACTCCGGCCTCGGTCGACCACGGGGGCGTAGCTCAGTCGGTAGAGCAGTGGACTTTTAATCCATCGGTCGCGGGTTCGAATCCTGCCGCCCCTATATTCCTTGTTCTACGGCTGACGCCGTTGAGACCACACGTTCTTAGCGTCTGAGATGGGCTGTGGCGTTTCTGGTGTTTCGCTTGCTCAACCGCTGACGCGGTTGAAGCCATACGGTCGAGCGGTCTGAGATGTGGCTCGCGTCGGCGGGACGTTCGATAACTCGGGCGTCTTGAGATGCAGTCCTACCTTCCGGGCGCTCGTCTCTTGTCCTCATGCGTTCGGTCTATCTCACCTCCCCCAAGGCGCCGCTCAATCCGCGGATTTTCAAGAAGCGTATCCGGCGTGCGGATGCCGACATCCGACCGGGTGAGGTCGTCGCGCTTCGCAACTCCAACAAGGAGTTCGTGGCGCGCGCGTTCTACAACGGCAAGTCCGTGATCGCGGCGCGGGTGTTGGATCGCGACGAGAACGGGCCGCCGATCGACACGCAGTGGTTCTCGGAGCGATTGCGATCCGCGCTCCGCCTGCGCCGCGAGGTTCTCCGCCTCGAGGCCGTGACCGATGCGTATCGCGTCGTGCACGCCGAGGGCGACGGGCTCGGGGCGCTGATGATCGATTGGTACGCCGGCGTGGCGGTCATCGAGGTGGGCTCGCGCGGCATGTTCGAGCATCTCGATGAGATCATCGATGCGGTCCGAGCCGAGCTCGGGACAAACCGCATCGTGGTACGCGCGCAAAAGGCCGCGATGGACGCCGAGGGGTTCAAGGTCCTCGATCGGCGCGCGGCGGACATCGAAGTCGAGATTCGCGAACACGATCTGCGATTCCTCGTGCACTGCAGCGGCGGTCACAAGACAGGCTTTTTTGTCGATCAGCGCGAAGCGCGGCGTGACGTTGCGTGGCTCGCGAAGGGCCGCAAGGTCCTCGATCTTTGCTGCTACACCGGAGGGTTCGCGCTGGCGGCCGCGAGGGGCGGAGCCGAGAGTGTCGTGGGGGTGGATCTCGACGAGGAAGCCGTTGCGCGCGCCAAGGACAACGCGGCACTCAACAAACTCGACGTTTCGTTCGAGCACGCCGACACGTTCGACTTCCTGCGCACCAACCCCGACGCCGATCTGATCGTGCTCGATCCGCCCAAGCTCGTGATGACACCGCGCGCGCTGCCGATCGCGCACAAGAAATCTGTCGACTTCAACCGGCTCGCGCTGTCTGCGCTCAAGCCCGGCGGGCTTCTGTTCACCTTCTGTTGTTCCGGACTGATCCGCCCCGAGGAGTTCGCCTCCCAGATCCGCGAAGCGTCGCTGCGTGCGGAACGCCCCGTCCGCATCCTGCGCATGACCGGCCAACCGCCGGATCACCCGGTACACGTGCACTGCCCGGAAGGCCGCTACCTCACGGGCTTCCTCGTCCAGGTGGTGTGATGGCACGAACGAGGCAGCGCGTGTTCGTCTACGGCTTATTGCGTAGTGATCAGAGCATGCACGATCTTCTCGATGGCGCGCGGGATCTGGGCATCGCGACACTCGACGGGTATGACCTCGTCGATCTCGGCCGGTACCCGGGCGCGATCCCCGGCGACGGCACCATCGTGGGTGAACTCGTCGAACTGCGGAACGAAGAGCAACTCGCGATGCTCGATCAGGCCGAGGGCTGCGACCGCACGCCGCCGCTGTATGAGCGGGTGGACGTGACGGTGCGGGGGAAGGCTGCTTGGTTGTACGTGTACGCCGGGGACGTGACCGGGATGCCGAGGATCCCGTCGGGGGATTGGGCGCGCCGGCGGTGACCCCTCGGCCTTGGGGGATCCAGAACGGATCCACAACCAGGGGGTCGCTCGGTTCAAGTCCAAACTGGGGGGGAGCGGGACGGCTGCGCGAAATCGGGCGGGGCACCGGTCCGGATTGTTCGTCCCGCGGGAACTCGGACCCGTTGGTTGCGCAAGGTGCCAGGTGGCGCGTGGGTCTACTCCCCGTGCGCATTTTCGGTTCTCCTGCGTGCGCGCTACGCGGTGTTGGGAACTCGGTCACACCGGAAAACGATTCGCTGGATCGTTTTCCGGCTATCGCGCGTTCGGGCTCACTTGCCTCGGTCCCTTCCGCTTACCAGGCACCGATCGCGGGTGGTCGTTGTTGCGCA
>JAZFYD010000240.1:0-20703 GCA_036443405.1 Planctomycetota bacterium | reverse complement strand
CACTTCGTTTCCCGAATCCCAAACCGGGTTTCCCGAATCCCAAACCGGGTCTTCCGAATCCGGGCCTTCCGAATTCGTCCACCGACCAGAAGACGCTTTCGGTTTTCTGCCGCACTTGGAACGTCCGGGTGCAAGTCGGGCCGACCATTCCGGATCCGAACCCAGGCGAAGACACCCCCACGAAACGCACTACGGAGGATTGAGTTTGTTCGACGATGCCGTTCGACCGCTGCGCCGCGGCCTCGCCCATCTGCGAACGAGGGTCCGCACCCTCGTGCTCGTACACGGGTCCGCGCGCCTTCTGGTCTTTCTCGTCATCAGTCTCGCTGTGCTGTTTCTGGCGGACTATCTGTTGCGCCTGCCCGTCGGGGTGCGCCGCGTCGCGTTCTTGATGCTTGTCATCGGCACCGTCGCGGTCGTGTTCCGGCGCATTCTGCGACCGCTCTCGCGTCCGCTCAGCGACGAGCGCCTCGCGGCGAGGGTTGAGGCGGCGAACCCGGGTCTCGAAGACCGCCTGGCCTCGAGCCTCGCGTTTGCCGGCGCATCCGCGGATGACGACAACGAGGACTCGCCCGAGCTCATGCGCGCGGTCATCGAGGAAACCGTCGCACTCGCGCCGACGATCGCGTTCACCAAGGTCGCGCGGGCCGCATCGGCCACCCGCTGGGCGGTCGCAGCGCTCGCCCTTGTGCTGTCGTTTTCGGGGCTGGCCGCCGCCGACCAGCGGCGCTTCTCGATTTTCCTGCGGCGAAACCTGCTCTGGGAGAACGTCGAGTGGCCCCGGCGCACGACGCTTGTCGTGGAGGAGATGACCCCGGGCGAACCCAGGCGGGTCACGCGCGGCCGCGAGTCGACGATTCGCGTGCGCGCCGAGGGCACGGTTCCGGAGCGCGTCGAGTTTTCCTATTGGGAAGCGGACTCCGACCGGCGCATCGTCGAGCGGATCGACCTCGATCCCTCCCCCGACAATCCGTCGTTCTTCACGTTGAATCTGCCCATATACACGTCGTACCGGTTCACCGTGACCGGCGGCGACGATGATCGCGGCCAGGTCTACTTCATCGAAGCGCTCACCCCCCCGTCGATCCTGCAGGTCGAGGTGACGTGTCACTTCCCGGACTACCTCGGGCAGCAGAGCGAAGTGCGCCTCGGTGGCGACCAACGCATCCCGCAGGGCAGCCGTCTGGAACTGCGAGTGCGCACCAACCTGCCCATCGAGCGCACGGCCGTCGCTGTCGGCGCCGAATCGGAACTCGAACTCGAGCGCCTCGAGCCGACGCTTTTCCTCTGGAAGGTCTCTGTCGATCAGGACATCCGCTATTCCGTTCGCCTGCAAGGCGACAACGGACAAGAAAACGATCCCGGCATCGACACGTTCATTCTCCGCGCCTTGAAGGACCGCGCACCGTTGATTCGCGTCCGAACGCCGTCGAATCGCACGAGCCGTGCGGTGGACGGCGTCTTGCTCGTGAACTTTCTCGTCCGCGACGACCACAGGGTGGCACACACCGCGCTCGCCTACTCGCTGGAAGAGGAACTCGGCAAGGGCACAGAGAAGACAATCTCTCTCGGCTCGCCGTCCGCCACGGACGACAAGAACGCCGTCCGGTTGCTGGGCGCACCCAGCGCCGACCCAAAGGTCGTGGCCGGCCTCGCGGTGTTCGATCTCGCGCGTCTGACAGGGGCCGACGGGAAGCCGCCGCGGCCGCGGCAGTTCCTCACTTACCGCATACTCGCCACGGACTCGTCAGGTCAGGTGAAAGAGACCCGCCCGCGGCGCGTCGAGTTCGTCGACGAGGATCACATCGCCAGCGATGTCGAAGGCAAACAGCAAACCCTGAAGGAAACCGTCGACAAGACCATCGTCCGAACGCAAGACGCCACAGGTCCCATGGAGTCTGTGGAAGCCGCACTCGCGACCGCCGGACAGCCCGAATCCGAATTGCGGGGCTGGACGCGAAAGACCCAGAGTCTGCAATCACGCGTGACACAGGATCTGCGCCGCATCCTGGCCCAGGTCGTGCGCGTCACGAACCTCTACGTATTCAACCGGCTCGACGACACGTCGGCCGCCAACCGCATGCTTCCGTTTTTCGAGCGCCATCTTCTCGAACTCACGGAAGACACGAGCCCCCCGTTCCGCGGCACTCTGTACCGCGACATCTGGGCCGCGATCCAGAACCGCGAACTGCGCGCGGGCGGATCGCTCAGAAAACTCTGTGAAATGGCCGACCTGGCCGACCGCCTTGCGCAGGACCACGCGCCGACCGCGTACCGTTCCCTCGACGAACTTGCGTTGACCCGAAATCCGGAGTCCGCCAAACGCCTGTTCCGCGTCGTCCTACGCGAGCAGGAGGCCATCGCCGAGGGCCTCGACCGGCTCGCGCGCCTGACCAGGGAATGGCAGAGCTACGAAGGCGTGGTTCGCGATTTCAAGTCACTGCGCGAGACCGAGAAGGACGTCGTGACCGCCACCGAGGAATTGTCCGACAAGTAGGAGAAAAAGGAATGCGCCACATCCTGCTCTTGACCTGTGTTGTCACCTTCATCCTCCCCCTCGGGGCCCAGGAACCGGCGAAGCGCCGGCGCGACATCGAACAACTCACAGCCAGACAAAAGGAAGCGGTCGCACGCCTCGAACGCATCCTAAAAACCATCGACGGGCTCGCAACCGAACTCGAAGAGCGCGGCGACACCCAAAAAGCCAAGCAGCTCCGCGAGGCGGTTGCACGCATCCAGACGCGCGCCATTCCGATCAGCACGCTCGCCAAGGGCGACGGCACCGGTTCCAAGAGCCTCGGCGATCTCGTGTCCGCGATGAACACGATGGCGTCGATCCTCGAACAGTCCCCCGAGCGGGCACCCGAGGTCGGTGAGATCGGCATCAAGGTGATCGACCTCCTCAGCGAAATCGTCACCCTGCTTTCGGGCGAAGACGACCTCGCCAGCCTCGAGCAACGGGAGAAGAATCTCGAAGATGCACGGGACGAGGTGCGCAAGGCGGCGCGGCGGCAGGCGGAACTCCGCAAACAGACCCGTGCCAGCACGCCGCGCAGCCCGGCCGAATCGGCCGCCGAACAGGGCCGGCGCGCGCTGGACAAACTCTTGAAGGAAATCGACGCGCTCGACCGCGACGCACGCAACCAACTCGCCAAGCTCGACGAGGCCCGCGAGCGCGCGTCGAGACTCGAAGCGTTGGCGCGGCGGCAGCGCGCCTTGCGCACGGAGACGAAGATCCGTGGGGGTGCCGCCGACACGCTCCGGCCCAAGATCAACCGCGCGGTGGCGGAACTCGAATCTCTGCAACGCGCGGCGCAGGACGCTGCGGACAAGGCCGCGGACCGCGATGCGGCCCGTGAGCTTTCACAAAAGGTCGCGGAGTTGGCGGAACGGCAAAAACAGCTGGCCGCCGACATCGCAGCACGCCACGCCCTCGAGCGGGCGGTCTCCGCGTTGGCACCCCAAGCGAAGATCGACGGTGCCGAACTCGAGAACGTCCTCAAGGAGGCGTCCGCCGCGACGCCCGATTCCGCGAAAGCCGAAGCGGACGCGCTGCGCCAGGCGGCCGGGGCGAAGTTGACCCCGGACGAGAAGAAGCGGGCCCAGGAAGCGGCCGAGAGCGCGTTGGACCAATCGCCGAGTCGCGAGACCTTGCAGCGCGATGAGCAGGTCATGGCGCGGGAGATCGAGCGCGCCGCGAAGGAAGCGGACGGCGATGTCGCGAAGAAACTCGACGAGGCCAAACACGCGGCATTCGACGCCGCGAAGGCGCTGGAGCGCGGACGCTCGGCGAGCGAGGCCGCGGAGAACGCGTACAAGGCGCTGACCGAGGCCGCAAAGGCGCTGGCCCAAAAGGGCGCCAAGGCTTCGGAGGAGTCCCGCAACGCCGAAGCCGACAAGCAGGCGAAACGCGCGGCGGACGCCCGCAAGCTCGCCAAGGAACTCGAGAAGATGGCGAACGAAAACGCCGCGGAGGAGGCCGGCCTGAAGGAGAGCCTGAGTCAAGGCGCCCACGCCACGTCGCGCGCCGCCAAGGATCTCGACAAGGCGTCCGCCTCGACACGCAAGGGCAAGTCCGTCAGCACGAAGCGCCACGCGCAAAACGCAGCCGAGCGTCTCGAACAAACCGCACGCGAACTGAAACAGGCGATGGAAGAGCGCGAGAACCTGACCAAGCGCCAGAAGGACATCGCCGAGGATCTCAAGAGAGCCGCCGAGAACGCACCTGCGGAGACGAAAGAGAACGCCAACGGCGCCGCCCGGAAAGCGGTCGAAGCTGCGGAGCATGTCAAGAGGGGCGAGTTCCAAAAAGCAACCGACAAACAGGCAGACGTCCTTCAAACGATCGAGCAGATGGCCAAAGGCGCGCGCGCCGCGGCCGAGCAAGCCGCGAGCGGAAGCCAGTCCAAACTCGGCCCGTTGCAAAAGCGCACCGAACAATCGGCCAAACGCGCCGATGAGACGGCCAAGAAACTCGAAGAGGGTGCGCGCCGCGCCCGTGAAGACGAATCACGCGGCAAGATGGAGACCGCCGCCGAGCGCACTCGCGAGGCTGCGGAGGCCCTTCGCAAGTCCCTCAAACGCCTTAGCGAGGCCATGCCGAAGAGCGCGGAGCAGGATCGCGCCCAGGCGCGCAAACAAATCGAGGAAGCCCGCCGCGCGATCAAGGATGTTCGCGAACGCAAGAAGCAGCAGGAAAAAACGCCGCGAAAGGACCTCGCAGAGAAACAACAGCGTCTCGAACAGGATGTGAAGCGCCTGGAAGACCGGCTCCGCAAGATGAAGGAGAACTCGGGCGTGGAGCGTCTGCAGGACGCGCAGTCCGCGATGCGACAGGCTGGCCAGAAACTCGAGCAGGGCGAAATGGATGAGGCCGAACGCGCCCAAGAGCGCGCTCAGAAGTCCCTGGAACAGACCGAGAAGGAGCTGAAGGAGGAGGAGCGCCGGTACCGCCAACTCCGCCAGCACGAGCTTCTGTTCCGTCTGCGCAACGAGCTGAAGGAATTCCGCCGCGCCTCGCAGGCACACCTCGAGACGATCCAGAAGATCGACGCCGAGGCGCGCAAGGCCGGCCGCGTGACCCGCGCGCTCTATCGCACCGAGGTGCAGCCGCTCACGCGCCAAATCGACGAACTGGAGCGCGGAATCGGTAAGAAAGCCGACGCGATCGAAAGAGAAGGTGCGGTTGTCTACACCTACCTCCTACGCGGCTGCGGCGACGACTTGAAAGAACTCACCGTCAGCCTGCGCGCGCGCGAGGTCGGATTGCTTCCCCAGGAATTGCTGGGCGATGTGATCCGGCGTTTCGACATGGCGCTCAAGGGACTCGAACGCGACATCGCGGAGAAAAAGCAGCAAGCGCAACAGCAGCAGCAGGGCCAACAGGGAGGCGGGCAGGGCCAAGGGGGCGGACAACCCCGCTTGGTTCCGCCCAACGCCGAGGTCCGCATGGTGCTGGTCCTGCAGCGCGCGCTCAACGAGGAACGCGAGAACTTCTTCAAGAGCCGGCCTGGATTCGGCCAAACCGATCCGAAAGACGGCGAGAAGGCGCGCCTCGAACGCATGTACCACCAACAGGGTTCGCTCGCCGAACTCTTCGACAGCCTGCGCGAGTCGCTCCTTGGCGGCGAGAATCAGGACGACCCCTTCCGCGACGAGGAGGAGCAGCGATGAACTTTTCCACGACACGTCTTTCCGCGTTCTTGCTCGCGACGTTTCTTGTCCTCACCGGGCCCGCCGCAGCTCAGGGCGGCCCGGGTGCTCCGGGCGGGGGCGATCCCCGCGAAGAGATCAAGAAGCGCATGGACGAGATCTCCAACCTCATGCGGGCGAGCGAGCTTTTGCTGCTCGAGGTCTCGAACGTGGACCGGCTGGTGCAATCACAAAAGGCGGTCGATGCGGAGTTGCAGAAACTCCTGAAGGACCCGCCGCAGCAGTCGGACACCGCGCCCGCGGCCGAAGCGCGCCGGGAGAAGCAGGATCAGCTCGAGAAGAAACAGGGCGATCTGAAGGAGAAGCTGCAGCGTCTGCTTCAGGGCCAGGGGCAATCGGGCAAAGCGCTGGAGAGGAGCCTTGCGGAGTTGCTCCGCGCATGGCCGAAGGGCGGAAGAGGCCCGTCATCGAACAGCCCCAAGAACGACCGTCAGAAGAAGAAGAAAGACGGCGGGGACAAGTCGCAGAAGAAACCGCGCGACCCGCAAGACAAGATGCTCAGGGACAAAGAGCGCAAAAAGAGGAACGAGGAGCGGAGAAAGTCCGCGCTCGAACGCAAGGTCGACGCATGGCTCGTCCGACTTCCTCCCGAGGAACAGGAGCACTTGCGCCGCGGCGACTTCAGCAACGTCCCGCAACGGTACCGCCGGCTCGTGGAGCGTTACACGATCAACGCCGCCAAGCGTGAGGCCGAAGAGGACAAGAGCGAGCGCTAGCCGTTCTGCACGGCCCAGAAGGAACTCCCAACGTACGAAGCGAATGAGAGCGACGTCGAAGCGTTTCAAACGAGCGTTCTTGGTGGGTTTCGGGCCGGGCGTGCTCGTCGGTGCTCCGAGTGGGTTTCTCTGGGCAGAGGGCACGATAGGCACGATGGCGTTCATTTTCGCAATCGTGGTGGGTGGCAGCGCGGCCGGGTACGTAGGTTCAAGGCTCTTCGGCGAGTGAATTGCGGGATACTGTGTCAGTTGACACTTTCCGCGATTCCTCGCCCGATCCGAGAGGTTCGATTTGAGACAAAGACCGCGCGTACGGAAGGCTCCTTTTCGTCTAACCGAGCAACGCGCCCGCCTCGTGAATAACCCGCGCTAGGAGCTGGTCGAATGCTCCGGGGGCTCGGCCGCGAACTGAACCGCCGACCCATCCGTGAAGTAAACTGACGCAGTGCGCGTGGCTCCTCGAATGTTCGTCCTCGTGGCTCTGCTGGCTCCGTTGAGCCCCGCGCAGGATCGCCCGCAATCGACCCCGCCCGAGTCGAAGCCCCGCAACTCGAAACCCAGTGCCAGGACCAGCGAACGCCGCGTCGCGGTGAAACGCGGTCTCCGGTACCTCGCCTCGATCCAGAAACCGGATGGCTCCTGGGGCGAAAGTCGCGCGGGCGTTGTCGGCATCACCGCGCTCTGCAACCTGGCGTTCCAGGCGCAGGGCGAGCAGGTCGGCCGCGGCACCTACGGCAAGGTCGTCAGCAACAGCCTCGACTTCCTGATGAAGTGCAGCCTGGAGCCGAGCCGTGCTGGTTCGGCGTACTCGTCGGTGCAGGGCTATCCGACGGGCTACATCTACGCGCACGGCGATGCGGACTCGCGCATGCACGGCCACGGCTACGCGACGCAAGTGATGGTCCTCGCGTTCGGCACGCTGCGCGAGGCGGATCCCAGGCACGAACCGCTCCGAACAAAAATCCTCCGCGCGATCCGCGTCATCGAGGACTCGCAACAGTTCACCGGCGGCTGGGGATACAAACCCAACCCCGCTTCGTTCCACGAGGGCTCGGTGACCGTCACGGTCGTGCAGGCGCTGCGCCTCGCCGCCACCGCGGGATTCCTCGTCGACAAACAGGTGCATCGCGACGGATTGCGTTACCTGCACCAATCCCAAAAGGACGACGGCTCGTTCAAGTACGCGTTGCATGAGGACCGCTCGACCGCAGCGCTCACGGCGGCCGCCCTGTGCGCACTCCACGGATTCGGCGAGTACTACACCGAGACCACACGCAACGGCCTCGACTACCTAAAACGCGCCTACCGCAACCCGAACAGCCTTCAGTGGATCTTCTACTCCCACTACTACGCGTCGCAGGCGTTTTACCGCGCGGGCGGCACGAGTTGGGCGCTCTGGAATCGCGAGGGCGTTCCGCACCTTCTACGGATGCAACGCCGCTCGGGGGAATCCGCGGGCGCCTGGGACGACCGCGAGTGGGAACACCAGGACGTCCGCCGCCACGGCCGCGCGTACGCGACCGCGATGAGTTGCCTCGCGCTGAGCGTCCAGGACGGCTACCTACCGCTGTTCCAGCGATAGGCGGACTTCAAACAGAGCCTTCCGTCGCCACCGCGGCGCTGCCGGTGCGATACCCCGCGGGATCCACCGACGACGACAGGAAGCCCGCGTCGAGCACCGCCGACTCGAGACGCCTGGATTCGCAAAGGGCGCGAGCCAACTCCGCGGACCCGATCTCGATGCGAGCGTGATCGACCTCGCACCGAACCCGCAACTCCCGATACCCAAGCCCACGCAACGCGCGCTCCGCGCGATCGATGCGGCGAAGGGACTCCAGCGTGACTTCGACTCCCGCCGGAACGCGTGACGCGAGACACGGCGCCGCGGGTTTGTCGTGGACCGGCAACGCCATGCCCTTGGCGAGACGGCGGATGTCCGGCTTGGTCAATCCGGCGTCCCGCAGCGGATGGAGGACTCCATGTTCCGCGGCCGCGCGCACGCCGGGTCGATCCTCGACGACGTCGCTGGCATTCAAGCCGTCCGCCACGTGCGCCACGCCCAACTCCGCGGCCACCGGCGCCAAGCACCCATACATCTCGCGCCGGCAGAAGTAACACCGGTCGCCGGCGTTCCTGCGGTAGCCGGGATCCTGCAACTCGTCCGTTGGAACGAGCACGTGCCGCACGTTGAGCAACGCAGCAACGCGACGCGCATCCTCGACATCCTCGCGCGCCACCGCCGGGGAGATCGTCGTCGCGGCAAACACATGTCCCGGCACGACACGGGCGCAGATCGCCAACAGCACAGCGGAGTCGACGCCGCCGCTAAGCGCGACCAGCACTCGGGAGCGCGTGCGAATGTCCTGCTCGAGTCGGGCAACACGCCGGGCGAGAATCATGCGCGCCCACCATATCGAAGCGCCGCCCAAAGGCACGCTCCAACGCCGTCCGCCGCCCGCCCCCTTCGCGTCCTCTGGTGGACCACATCCAGAGGTGTGCTCCGACAACCTCTCAGACGCCCCGAACGCACAGCTCCAACGGCGTCAGCCGTTGGGCCAGAGACACGGCGCCGTCAGGCGTTGGGCCAAAAACAATGGGATCCAACCCTTTCGGGTTGGACCCCGTGATCGCAGGCCCCCCAGTATTCTGGCCACTCTCTCGATTCGGGTGCCTGAATCGATGGCAACTCCTTCGCTGCCACCCGCTGCATTCGCAAGGGTCTTGCCAAAGCCGTCACTCGCAGCGCAAATCGTGAGTCCGAACGTGTCGGCGGTCGCTGAAAAGGCGGTCAGGCCCTACTATTTCGGGAGGTGTGTCGTAACTGGATCTTTTCGTGGCGGGCACGACTCGGCTTCGAAAAACCGGCAATTTCGTGCGGGATCGCGCGCTGTGAGCGATGCACGGCAGCGCGCAATCGCGTTTCATAGATGTCCTCTGAACCTTGTCCGGCCCATGAACGGCTCCAACGCACTCCGCATCGTGACGCTCGTCGTTCTGCCTCTGTTGTGTCTCCAGACCACGGTGGCGGCCGACGCGCTGGAGACGTTGCTGGAACGCGCGGACGCGCCGCGTTGGCCCGCGCGATACAAGGCCGTGCGCGCGATCGCGGCATTGCCCCAGGACGATCGTATTTTCAAGCTGCGCGTTCTCCTGCGCACGGACAAACGTCCGAAGGTTCGTGAAGCGATCGCCTGGGCGGGGTATCTGGAACCGGATCTGTTGAACGCGACGCTGCTTGGCATCTCCGCGCGAAAGGACCCCGAACCACGCGTGCGGCGCGCCGCGGCCCGCGCTCTCACGCGCTACCGCGACCGGCGCTCGGTCGGTGCGCTCGTCAAGGCGTACCAAACCGAAACCGACCACAAAACGCGGCTTCGCATCGTCCAATCGTTGACCGAGTTGACGTCGGCGCCCTGCCTGCTCGACAAGGCCGCGTGGAAAGAGTGGTGGACAAAACACGAAGGCGACGCACACCTTCGCCCCGCCGATGTCCCGCCCGAGAAAAACGAGTACGACGGTATCGTGCTGGAGACCCGGACCGTCGCGGCGGTGCGACCCAAAGGCGCCAAGAAAAAGCCGCTTCCGCATCTTCTGGTCCTGCCCGGATTCGGTTGGAACACGGAGATCTACGGGAGTTATCTCCTGCCGCTGCGGCAGCGCGCGTCGCTGACGTTCGTACGGTTGCCGTCGGTGCAGTCACTCACCGGCCGAAGCGGCTACGGCAACGACGTGGGCACGTACCCGGTCGCCCGGTTGGTCAAGGCGCTGGAGCGTTTCCGCGAAGCGCACAAGATCGAACGCTTCCTGATTCTGGCGCCCGGCGCCACCGGTTGGATCGCAATGCGATACGCGCAGACGCACAAGAAAGCGTGCGCCGGCCTGATCCTGCTCGACACCGCCATCGACAAGAAGGCGTATGCCGCTGCGTTACGGCGCGCCGCCCGACGGGGCAGCAAGGCGGAACAGTTCACGGCGAAGACCCTGCTTCACGAAAATGGGTTGCCGTTCAACGAGAGCACACTGAAAAGACTCCACGCCACGGCCCTGGAGCGTTCGTTCTACGATCCGTCGGATTTGGAGATCGCGCATTTCTACCGACACGCGAGCGAACCGCAGGGATTCGCCATCGTGCCCCCCATCGTGTTCTCCGGCCGCGTGCGCATCGAAACGCCGACGGTGTTTGTCTACTCGGGAGCGAGCGCGTTCAGCACACACCACGAGTCCGCACGCATTCTGAAACACTTCCCCAACAGCCTGGTCACCCCCATCCGCGGCGCCCGCGGTCTGCCGTACCTCGAAACGAACCAGGAGTTCCATCGCGTGCTGGAGTACTTCTTCGAGCGGTACTTCGACTAGGCTCCGTCTGAGGAAACTCCTGGCTTCGATCGGCTGGATAGCCCCGTCAGCCGCCGTTCGCCTCCTAGCACTATCGATATTGGATAGAGGGTTGTCGGCGAACGACGCCTGACGACGCTTCAACGGCGTCAGCCGTTGAGCCAGAGATGTCCCAGCTCGATCTCGGGCCTGCGGGTTTTCCTCAGACGGAGCCTAAGAAGAAACCACAGAGGCACAGAGAGGGAGGCCAATCGAGCGCCGAAGGCGTCTGGCCGGCTGCTCCCGAGTTCGCTTGCGCAGCGGTGCGTGGATCGGCGTGAGGCTAGGGATGCACGGCGACGCCTCCGTGTCTCTGTGCCTCTGTGGTTGCTCTTTCGACCGACCCGGCGACCCTAGATCTCGAGCTCGTAGCCGAGCGTGCACAGGTTTTCGCAGCCGTCCTTTGTGATCACGACGTCGTCTTCGAGGCGCATGCCGCCGACCCCGGGGTAATAGAGCCCGGGTTCGACGGTGACGACGTGGCCGGCGCGCATGATGTCGTGCGCCTTGCCGAGCCGCGGTGCCTCGTGCACGTCGAGCCCCAAGCCGTGGCCCGTGCCGTGGAAGAACCCGACCATGCGGCCGTCGCGTTTCTCGGTCACGAAGCCGGCGTCCTCGAACGTCTTGACCACGCCTGCGTGCACGTCCCAACCATCGACGCCGTCGCACAGCGCGGCCTCCGCACCATCCTTGGCCGCCTTCACGGCGTCGAACATGCGTTTCACCTCGTCGCTCGCGCGCCCCTTGACAACCGTGCGCGTCATGTCGCCGTGAAAACGGCTGGCCAGATCGCGCGGGAATACGTCGAGGATGATCGGCCGGTCGGTGTCGAGCGGGCCGGAGCCGCGATCGTGAGGATCCACCGCGTGCTCGCCGCCGGCGACGATGGAGTCGTATCCGACACATCCGCGATCGAGCAGCTCGCGATTGATGGTGAACCGAACCGCCTCGGCCGTCAGCGGCGCGCCGTTCTCATGCAGCACACCGTCACGGACATCCGCGGCGCGGAGTTGCTCGATGGCGGCGGTGATCGCGGCCTCGGTGTGTTCGATCGCGCGGCGAATGCTCGCGATCTCATCCGGCGTTTTCACGACGCGCTCGGGAACGAACGGTCCGCTCACCCACGTCACGCCAAGCCCGTTGCCGCGCAGCGCATCCGCCAACGAAACCGGAAAACTCGCGGGCACCTCGAAGCCGGAGAGCCCGCGCTCCTTGGCGACGACGCCGATCAATTGCGCCGTGCGCTGCGTCGCGTCCTCGGACAGCGTGGCGCCCGAATTCTCGAACGCCTCTTTCAACTCGGCGGTCCGGACCACCTCGTCCACCTGGCTCTGCTGCTTCGCACGGTCGACCTCGAGGTCCGACAGGAACAGCGACGACTTTCCGTCGTCCGAGAGATACAGGAACGGATCGCCGGCCAAAAACCCGGTCAGGTAGTAGAGGTCGGCGTTGCGCTCGGAGTCGTCGTAGACAAGGCGGGCGTTTCGTCCCATAAGAGGCCTCTTTCGATCTGATCGACCAGCAGCCGGGACCACCCCTCGAAACTCTCGGGTTCGTGGCACCGCAGCGCGAGCAACTCGCGCCGGTCGACAAACGAGCCGGACATCGTATCCGCTTCGCGGACTGAGACCTCTCCGTCGCCAGGATCGACGATCGCGACGACGCCGACGTGCACGGACCCAACGGACGTTGCGTCGTCGTTGATCAGCCCGACCAAACGATGGCGCCAACCGGACGGGATGTGCAACTCCTCCTCCAGTTCGCGTTTCAGCGCGTCCAGCACGACATCCTCGGAATCGACCGGGTTGACGTGGCCGCCCACGCCGATCGAGCGCAGCCCGGCCAACCGTTTCTCACCGCCTTTGGCGAGACGCCGGAACAGGAACACGTCGTCACCCCGCGCAACGACCGCGTAAGGAATGACCTGCTTGAGCGAGGGATCCTCTTCGACCAGGTCGCGCTCCGCGAAAAACCCGTCTTCGTAGATCGTGCGCCACCACTCCTCCATGCCCGGCACGAAGCCCTGCGGCGCACCACGAGGAAAGAGACGTTCCCGGGGAACCACATAGACCTGCTCGCACGAGGAGTTGGGTCTTTCGTTGGGATTGGGCCCGATCATTCCGCTTGCTCCAAAAACGCACCGATGCGCGACTGCTGCTCCGCTTCGTCCCCACGGCCGAGGTGCTCGAGGCAACGAGCGAACTCACGATACCCGGAGGGATCCCCCGGCTCCGCGCGCACGTATCGCCGGTAGTCCGACGCCGCGCGCTCCGGGTCCCCCGCCGCGAACAGGGCGCGCGCACGCAGGATCACGGCGCGGACATCCCCCGGTTGTCGCTCCAAAAGCTGATCCGCCAACTCGATGGCGCGGGTGTGATCGCCCAGCGCGAGATACGCCCGGCCCAAGAGACTGACGCTTTGATTGTCTACGCCGATTCGATGACCACCGGATCGTTCATCACCGGACGGCTCGTCGATGGGCCGAGTGCCGCCACTCTCGCGCCGCACCTTGGCCGCATGCGAAATCGCCTGCGCGATACGTCCGAGGCGCAGATACGACTCACCCATGACGAGAAGCAACTGCGGGTGGCCGGGCCGGTGCCGCAATCCCTCCCGCAGCACGCCGAGCGCGCTCCGCGCGTCGCCCGCCGACAAGCGCAACTCGGCGAGCAGGCGCGCCAGCTCGACCTCACCCGGCCACCGGAGCGTGGCGGCGCGCAACACGTCCTCGGATTTGTCCGCACGCCCGGCGCGCAGGTACGCCTGCGCGAGCGCGAGATGGTGAACCGCCACATCCGGCTCCAGTCGGCTCAGCTTGCGGAACTCCGCCGCGGCCCGCACCGGCCGGCCGGTTTCGAACCAGAACTTTCCGCGCGCCGCGCGCCCCGCCGCCTCGTCCCCGCCAAGCACCGCCGCGCGAAGATAGGACAGCGCCTGGTCGGGCAAACCTTCCTCCAAAAGCGCACGCGCCAACGGCTCAGCCACCTCGGGATCGCCCGCGTCCTCGCCGCCGGCGCGGCGCAACTCGCTCAACCCCTCTTCGGCGTCGGCGTGCTTGCGCAGAAGGTCCCCAAGGCGCGCCCGCACACGGGGGCGCAACGGATCCACCTCGAGGACGCGGCGGTACGCATGCAGCGCGGACTGCCACTCGTCGCGCGCTTCGTGCGCCAACCCGAGATCCGCCAGTGCCTCGGCGTCGCGCGGATCCCGCGACAACACCGTTTCGAGTCGCTTGCGGGCCTCCTCGACGTTGCCGAGCATCCGCTCGCAGTTCGCAAGCAGGCGATCCACGTCCGGGTATTCCGGCGCGAGGCTGCGCACCTGATTCCAGAGTTCCCGCGCGAGATGCGGAGCACCGTTCTCGAAGTGCAAAAACGCGAGGTTGTAGTACGCGTGGGGCGACTCCGCGTCGAGGCGGATCGCCGCGTCGAAGGACCGGCGTGCCAGGACCATCTCCCCGAGCGCGCCGTAGCAGAGGATCAGGTTGTCGTAGATCTCCTGCAGCGGCGGGTGTAGCGCCGCGGCGCGGGTCAGGTAGCGCACAGCGCGTTCGAACCGCAGGCGCCGACCGGCAAGCACGCCAAAGCCCAACCACGGCTCCGGACGCTCGGGAGCGAGTTGATTTGCGCGGCGATAACGCTTGGCGGCGTCGACCAACTGATTCTGCTCCAGCGCGCAGTGGCCCAGGTACAGATACACCTCGGCGCATCGGTACCCGATGGCTTCGAGCGCCAGGAGTTCCTCGTGCGCTTCCGGCACGCGCCCGACGTGAAAACGTTCGACCGCGCGTTCAAGGCGTTCTTCGGGATCCCTGTAGTCCGACACCATCCGTATTGGCCCCCATGAGGCTCCCGATGAGGCTCCCAGTGAGCCGTCCGACAAGGCTCCCTGCCAGGCTCCTTGCAGCGCCCGCATCCGGCCCGCCGACGCCGATTGAATCAGGGTCCGGTGACAGCCTCAGACGGCGTGCGTATTCCGCCCGGGCAGCGGGGTTCCAGTGGTGGACACACCAAAAAAGTGTGGTTGAATGCGGGGCTCGCGGTTGGCAGTCGAAAGATGCCGACCGGGTATGCCAGCCAACCCCGGCTGGCTCTACCCCGAGGCGCCCCATCGTCCACTTGTTGACTGTGAGAAGATCCGCATGACCACCGGTGTCCTGAACCCGGCTCCTTTGGAGCAAAAAAGCAAGATGAACAACGATCCGATGCGATTCCGCCGCAACGTCGGCATCATGGCCCACATCGATGCGGGCAAGACCACGGTGACCGAGCGCATCCTGAAGGTCACGGGGAGAATTCACCGCACCGGCGAAGTCCATGACGGCGAAGCGACCATGGATTACCTCGAGGAGGAGCGCGCGCGCGGCATCACGATCACCGCGGCCGCGGTCAACATCGAGTGGAACAAACACACGGTCACGATCATCGACACACCGGGCCACGTGGACTTCACCGTCGAAGTGGAACGCAGCATGCGCGTGCTCGACGGCGCGGTCTGCGTGTTCGACGCAAAAGAGGGTGTGGAGCCGCAGTCCGAAACGGTGTGGCGCCAAGCGGTGCGTTACGACGTACCGCGCATCTGCTTCGTCAACAAAATGGACAAATCCGGTGCCGACTACTGGGCGTGCGTGACCTCGATCCGCGACCGCCTCGGCGCCAACGCCGTCCCGGTCCAGCTCCCCATCGGCCAGGGCAGCGACTTCACCGGCATCGTGGACATCGTGCACATGACGGCGGCGCGTTATGTGTCGCTCGAGGAGCGCGAGGAGATCCCGATCCCCGAGGACATGAATGACAAGGTCACCGAGGCGCGCACGATGCTGCTCGAGTCAGTGGCCGAGCGCGACGAGACGCTGCTCGAGAAGTACCTCGGCGGCGAGGAACTCGAAAAGGGCGAACTCGTCCGCGTGCTGCGTGCGGCCACGATCGCCGGCGAAATCCAGCCGGTATTCTGCGGTTCGGCGCTCAAGGACAAGGGCGTGCAGCGCCTGCTCGACGGCATCATCGCGTTCCTGCCGAGCCCGCTCGACGTGGGCGCGGTGTCGGGCCTGAACGACAAGGGCGAACCCGTCGAGCGCATGCCCAACCCGGATGCGCTGCCGGCGTGCCTCGCGTTCAAGACGGTCCACGACCGCACCGGCGACCTGACGTTCCTGCGCATCTACTCCGGAGTCGTCCGTCGTGGCGATACCCTTTGGAATCCGCGCCGGCGGCGCACCGAGCGCATCGGACGCCTGCTCATCATGAAGGCGAACGACCGCGAGCCGGTCGATGAGGCGCGCGCCGGCGAGATCGTCGTCGCCCTCGGCCTCAAGGAGACGGTTACCGGCGACACGCTCTGCACCAAGGACGATTCCATCGCGCTCGAGTCGATGGAGTTCCCGGAGGCCGTACTCTCGATGGCGATCGAGCCGAAGAGCCGTGGGGATCGCGACAAGCTCGGCGAGGTTCTCGCCAAACTGTCCCGCGAGGATCCGACGTTCCGCCACTTCACCGACGAGGAAACGTTGGAGACGGTCATCGCCGGCATGGGCGAACTGCACCTCGAGGTGGTCGTCAACCGTCTCAGGTCCGAGTTCAAGCTCGAGGTGACCGTCGGCGCGCCGCGCGTCGCGTACCGCCAGCGCCTGCGCAAGCCGGTCGAGGTCGAGGGCCGACACGTCAAGCAGTCGGGCGGCCGCGGCCAGTTCGCCGTCGTCAACGTGCGGTTCGGCATCAGCGACAAACAGGAACTCGAGTGGGAGAACTCGGTCACCGGCGGCCGCGTCCCGAGCGAGTACATCAACTCGGTCAAGAAAGGCATCGACGGCACCCTCGGCGCCGGCGGCGCGGCGGGCTTCCCGTTCGTGCAGGTCACGGCGGAGCTTTTCGACGGCAAATCGCACTCGGTCGACTCGAGCGAGATGGCCTTCAAGGAGGCGGGACGCATCGCGTTCAAGAACGCGGTAGAAAGAGCCGGCGTCACGCTGCTCGAGCCGATCATGCGCATCATGGTTCAGGCGCCGTCCGCGCACCTCGGCGATGTCATCGGTTCGGTCAACGCGCGCCGCGCGGAGGTCGAAAACGTCGAGGAGATGGTCGGCGGATTCAGCCAGGTCCGCGGCAGCATCCCGCTCGCGGAGATGTTCAACTACGCGACCCTGTTGCGCAGCCTGACGGCCGGACGCGGCACCTATTCCATGGAGCCGCTCACCTATAAGCCGGTGCCGCAGAATCTCGCCGAGGACATCCTGAAAGAGGCGATCGCAGACCGCGCGAAATAGGCGCCAAGACGCAACAACGCGAAAGCGGCTCGCTCCTTCGGGGGCGGGCCGCTTTTTTTGGCGCAACCGCCCGGCAGAGGGACGGTGTGTGATGCACCATACGGTCACCGCGCACGCAGCCTGCGCGATACGGGCTCGCCACGATGATGTGAGCATTGCGTGATCGCGGCGAACGGCCCGCACGCCGCGTGTTAGCTTGTGAGTTCGGCTCATGAGGAGGTGCGAATGACAACCGTGCGGCGAATCTCGCTCGTGCTCTGTTTGACGGCAGCGGTGGTGGCGGACGATCAGCAACGCGAGGGATCCGCGAAGCAAGCGTTCCAGAAAATCCAAGCGGCGACCCGAGGCCGCGGCGGCTTGAAGGCGCTACTCTCGCGCGAGATTCGCAGCGTGACGGCGGAAGCCGAACAGAAGCTCGCGGCGCAGCTTGCCCAGGCGACCGTCCTCAAGATCAAGGAAAAGGGCGACACAGCGGTGGTGCAGTTTCGGGCGACCGACGCGGCGCGCACGGACGTGCGCGAGCTGTTCCTGTGCTATGAGCGAGACGGCTGGAAACTGGCGAGCACGGCGAGTTTTCTTACCGCAGGGGCATCGCTCGCCAAGAGAAACGGTAAGCAACCCGCGAGCGCAAGGCTCGAGATGCGTACGACGAACGGCGCGTACGGAGCCTCCGCGTATTCGTTCGCACACGTGACCGGCGATGCCCAGGCGTGCAAGAACCGGGTCGATCTCTGGTTCTGCCACAACAGGGACTTCCACGCGAGCCGTGGCGCCATCGTCAGCTTGGGCAAGAAAGCGCGCGGACGCGTGAAGGGAATCCCCGTGGGAGCGGCGTGGGGCAGCACCGCACCGATGAAGAAGGGGCACACCTACGTATTGCGCTGCGGCCCCAACAAGCGGCGCGACTTCTTCGTCGTCTTCACCGTCAAGAGTTTCAAGAAAGACGTCGTGGCGATCGAGTGGACGCTTCTGAGCGACGGCCTCAACGCGCCGCCAAGCACTCAGAAGCCGTACCTCGACAACATCAATCCCGGCGACGGGGCCGACGGTTCAGACGGCCTCTGCGGGAAGCACGGTTAGGCACTTCGCGGGGGCGCGGACGGCTGCTCTAGACCTTCGCGCTCGCATTCGCTTCCGGTTCTTTCAAGTCCCCGGCGGGCCCCCGGGACTTGCAGAGAACGCTTCGGATACCGGGATTTGAGCAGTACTCGGCTCAGTCGGCCATGGCGCACCTACTCCAGCGGAACGTTCGGAAACGAAAACCGCACTTCCTTCGTCTTGAGCTTGGTCACGCCGCGAAACACGATGCGCTCGGGCACTTGCGCGACACCGATGGCATGGGTCCAGGTCGGTTCGCCCATCGTGGTCGAGAATTTGGTGTCGCCGGAGTGACCGATTCCGGACTTGTCCTTCGTGAAGCACGAAAAGCCGAAGTCGGCGAGGCCAGGTTTCATGGGATCCCAGCTCGTGTCCCCTTTGGTCTGAAAGTGAATCCGCGGGTGGTCAAGATCCCCACCACGGAACTTGGCGCAGCTCCAACCCATAACCGTGAAATGAACCTTGGCCGGTGAGCGATCGAGCGCCTGCAAAGAGATCGCGCTCTGGCCGAGCCGCTTCGTTTTCCCGAGTTCCTTTTTCTTGAACGTCACCGTCTCGTACTTCGCCGCGAACCCGACAATCACGGAGCCCGACAACGAAACGATCTTCTTCGCTGTCCGGCTCGGCGCGGTGAAGTTCAGTTTGAACTTGCGGTTCGGCACCACCGGAAAGCCCTCGTACCGATCCTCCTCGATCAGTCTGTGAACCTTGCCCTCGTCGTCGGAGACCCGATTCAGTTTCAGATCGATCAGAGCGCAGGTCATTCCCGGGGGCCCCAACCATCGAAGCTCGACCTTCAGAAACTCCGAACCGTTCCAGTCCTTCGTCCGGAGCGCCTGCTCCACGGACAAACGCGTTGGTCCCAGATGGGCGACCTGCGGTTCCGGCATCCCCTTGAAGCGCGCCGTGAGCGCGAGCTTGTCCCTCTTGTCGAACAGCACGACAAGCCCGTTGTTCTCAGCGAGTTGATCCAGCGCTTCGTAGAACGTCACGTTCTTGGTTTCGAGATCGACCAACCGATCGCCCTTGAGTTCCTGCAGCCCGGCCGCCTCGCCGAACCGCGTTTGGAAGTCCTTCAGGACTGCCGACAACGCGACCTGCTTGTGCGCAAAGGTGACCCGTTTGGGCTTGGACCACTGCTTGGCGCTCTCGTCCTTGCCGCCGGCGTGGACCGCCGTCGCCAGCACGACGAGGACCGCAATCACTTCAGGCCGGTGCCTAACGTTCGAGTTGCGCATGACGTTTCAGAACTCCTTCGGCCACGCTCTTCACGCGCGGATCCCGATTCCTCTTTGCCACGGTCGCGACGATCGTGAGCGCGGCCTCGGATCCCAAAAGGTCCAGCACACTCAGGGCGCGCACCGTGGCGAACTTGTGTTTGCGGGTCGCCGCGGCGCCGAGCGGGGCGAGCGCAACTCTTCCCGAGCGCCCAAGCGCCCCAATCGCGAGAAACGCCTGAACCGGGTCCGGGTCGCGAAGCAGCGCCGCGAGCTTGCGGGCTTGCGCCCCGTCGTTCGCGGGCTTGAGCGCGCCCGTCATGGCGGCCAGATCCCACAGGAGAATCGTCGTGTCCTGCCCGGCAGTCACCAGATGGCGCCCATCCGGCAGGAACACCGCAGCGGTGCAATCCCCCTGCTCTCCGTCCCACTGCGCGCACACACGCAAGGTCGCGGCCTCCCAGAGTTCCAACTTCCCGTCCACACCGCTCGCAAGGGCGAAGGCGCCCGACGGCGAAAAGGCGAGCCACCTCAAATTCGCGCCCCGCGGAACGTCCGCTTCCCGGACGGTCTCCTTCCCGTCGAGGCTCCAGAACCGGGCCTTTCCATACCCGCTCGCCGCGAGCAAACGCCCGTCCGGCGAGAGCACCGAGATGTCGAACGAAGATCCCGTTCGCCTGAGGACGATGGTCTGTTTTGCGTCGTGCCAGCGGCGCACGGTACCGTCGTCCAAACACGCGAGCAAATCGCCGCTCGGCGTGAACGCGAGCTTGCCCTGGTTCCAGTTCTGAGTGAGCGCGGAGCGATGGTGGAACCCCTGGATCTGTTTGCCCGACGGGATTTCCACCATCCGGATCATGGGGCCGGAAGACCACGCGACACGCGAACCGTCCGGCGAGCACCGTACGTATTGCGATGAGTCTTTCGTGCCCTCTTTTCTCACCACAATCTTGCGCGTGGAAGCGTCCCACACGCCGAGCCCCCATTGCGAGTATCCGACGGCCAGGTACGGCGTGCCGGCGGCAAAGTCGAGCGACTCGATGCGGTAGCTCGGCCGCCCCAACTTGCCGACAAGCCTTCCGGAAGGAAGCTCCCACAAAAACACGGGTTCTCTGCCCGCGCCCGTTGCCAGGAGTCTGCCGGTGCTCGTAACCGCCAATCTCCGAACCCGCGTAACGTGCCCGCTGCTTCCCAGCGGCTCGTTCAGTGTGGCGGCGTCGAAGACCTGAACGGCTTCGCTCGCGCCCACGATCGACTTCCCGTCGGGCGAAAAGGCCACGGACCAATACCACTGCCCGTACCCGCTGACTTTGCGGATCTCCTT
>JAZFYD010000239.1:0-9281 GCA_036443405.1 Planctomycetota bacterium | reverse complement strand
CTACCTCTCTTCGTACCTGAACGTGTCGGCCATGAGCTTCGGATCGCTCAGCAAGAACGCGATTCTTGCGTTGAATGGAGGTGCGAGGGCCGGTGGTTTCGCGCACAACACCGGCGAAGGCGGTATCTCGAGATACCACCGGGAACCGGGCGGGGAACTCATCTGGCAGATCGGGACTGGATACTTCGGCTGCCGCACCGCGGACGGCCGGTTGGACACGGGGCTCTTCTCGGAGCAGTCCCGCCTCGATCAGGTCAAGATGATCGAGATCAAGATCTCTCAGGGTGCCAAGCCGGGCCACGGCGGCATCCTGCCGGCCAAGAAGGTGACCGCGGAGATCGCCCACGCGCGTGGCATCCCGATCGGCGAGGAGTGCGCGTCACCGCCGTTTCACCGCGAGTTCCAGACTCCGATCGAATTGTGCGAGTTCATCGCGCGCTTGAGGGAGTTGAGCGGCGGGAAACCCGTCGGATTCAAACTCTGCGTGGGTCGAAGGCGCGAGTTCTTCGGAGTCTGCAAGGCCATGTTGGAGACGAAGATCCTGCCCGACTTCATCACGGTCGACGGCGCCGAAGGCGGGACCGGAGCGGCGCCCATCGAATTCTCCGACCACATCGGCGTGCCCGTTCGCGAGGGGATCGTGTTCGTGCACAACGCGCTCGAGGGCATCGACGTGCGCGACCACGTGAAGATCGGCGCGAGCGGTAAACGCGTGACGGCGTTCGAAATCGCCGCGGCGTTTGCGCTGGGGGCCGACTTTTGCAACACCGCCCGCGGCTTCATGTTCGCGTTGGGATGCATCCAGGCGCAGTCGTGCCACACCAACGCGTGCCCCGTGGGAGTCGCGACCCAGGACGCCTGGCTTCAGCGCGCGCTCTCTCCGGTGGACAAATCCGAGCGGGTCTACCACTTCCACAAAAACACGGTCGAAGCGCTCGCGGAGGTGATCGCGGCGTCCGGCATCGACCACCCGTCCGAGCTTTGCCACGACCACCTCTACCAGCGGATCTCCCCCACCGAGACCCGGTCGTTTCGCGAGCTCTACGATGTTCTGCAGCCGAGGCAACTGCTCGACGGCCAAGCGGGACGTTTGCAACCGTCCTGGGACGCGGCAAGCGCAACGTCTTTTCGAGATTAGGGTTCCGTTGAGTTTCGGGTCCGCCCGCGACCGGGCTCCGATTCGTTGCGCCGAGCCTCGGCCGTCATTACACTTCTGGCCGGTTGGTCCGGCGAAACCGCTCGGAAGGTCCGGCGTTTGGCTGGGTTGTAGAGGAGGATCTCATGAGGCTGTTGCTACTTACGTGTGCGCTTTCGGTGCTTTCTGCAGGTTGCGGTACCGTGCCCAAGAGCGAAGCGGATCGCGCTGCGCTGAAGCTCGAGATCCAGGGAGCCATCGGGAAGTTCAAGGAGAAAGACCCTACCCTGTCGAGTTGGTTCGACGAAGCGAAGGGCTATGCGATCTTCCCGCACATCGGCAAAGCCGGGGTCGGGGTTGGCGGCTCGTTCGGCCGAGGCCTCGTCTACAAGGA
This sequence comes from Planctomycetota bacterium, assembly GCA_036443405.1. Taxonomy (GTDB): domain Bacteria; phylum Planctomycetota; class PLA2; order PLA2; family PLA2; genus JAZFYD01. Next base: position 7,752 of record JAZFYD010000239.1, on the reverse strand, counting down.
CGGAGAGCAAATCGGCTACATCAAGGTGACCGAAGCTTCGATCGGGCTCCAGTTGGGCGGCCAGGCGTTCGCCCAGCTGATCTTCTTTGAGAAGGAAGCGAGCCTCGAAAGGTTCATCAGCGGAAAGTTCGAGTTCGGCGCGCAGGCGTCCGCGGTGGCTGCGACTGCCGGCGCGGCGACGAAGAGCAACTACGAGAACGGCGTTGCTGTTTTCACGATGGTGAGCGGCGGCCTCATGTACGAAGCGACGATCGGTGGCCAGAAGTTCAAATACACTCCCAACGAGGAAGTGGAGGGCGGGGCCGGCTGTGGTTGCGGTCAGTAGTTCCGAACCATCCGACTAACGACGAAACGGGTCGGCGTTCGCGCCGGCCCTTTTTCGTGCGAGCGCGTCCGGCTCCTTCAAGAATGCAACGGATAGCGGGCGAGCAGGTCCGCAACCGTGATCGGTTCGCGACGCTCAAACGGCAGGGATCCGAGCGGGACATCCTTCAGAGAGCATTCCCGTTCGAACTCGAACCATCGATTGTATCCGTCAATCTCCGCGTTAGCCGCGGCCAGCGGCGCTTCCTCGTTGAGCCAGCGCGTGAACCGTTTCTGAAACCGCGCGGAGGCGCCCTCCAGGCGTTCCTCGGCTCGCCGGCGCTCCGACGGCGACGTCGCTTCGTCGAGTTGCCGGCGCCGGAAGATCACAAACCGGCCCATCTCTTCATGCATGTTCTTGGCCTGCTCGAACAACCGATCGATGCAGCGTTCGACTCGCCGGGCTCGCCGCAGATACGCGGGCATCTCGCCCAACGCCGCACTCATCTGTTCGGCGAGCGACCGGCGCCAGGGCACTCCGCGGAGGCGAACGTTCGCCGGCCCGTTGGGGTCATTCGGCTCGGATGACATCGAAGATGACTCCGTCCTGCCTGGTCCGGGATTCGTACTCGACGAGTATCTCATCGCGACCGTCTCCGTCGAAATCCGCGAGCTTCCAATCGACAAACGTGAAACGCGACGGATCCCGGAGAGGCACGCTGAGATCCGGGTCGCGGCCGCCCGTCAGGCGCATCGCCTCGCGGTTCGCCATGCTCGACATGAAGTTGAAAAAGCGGTCGATGTCCCAGCGCGTGTTTTTGTCCTCGAAGAAGATCTCGCGCATCATGGCTTCCAGATCGATGGACTCGCCGCCGTCCTTCGAGGAACGCCAGACATCGATCCGGTTGTGCACCTCGTTGCGGCTCAGGACCTCGTTCGATTGATTCCCGAGCACGTTGGCGACCCGCTGCTTGCCGAACTGGCGCGTCACGTTCTCGAATCGCTTCAACAGTTCCGCACGCTGGCGAATCAGCTTGAGCAACGGCGGCAGCTCCACCGTGAGGTCGTTTCGCCACTTGGGCGCACGCTCGAACTTCCGGCCACCGTCGTTGGCGTAACCCAACACGCGAATCTGCACGTTCCAGGACCTGAGGGCGCCCAGCACCAGGCTGCTCACCGAGGGGATCTGCACCTTGAACAGCAGCAGGTCAGGCAACTCGTCGTTGTCGAGGTTGACGGCGATCATCCCGCTCAGTTCGTCGGAGACCTTGAGGATCGTGCTCGGATCGCTGAACTGCGGCCGATTCTTGTCCCCGTGAAACACCCAGACCTTCCGGCGGTGGGCGATGATGTAGTCGGGGATCTTGTCGCCGTCGAGGTCGCGCTCCTGAAAACGGGCGCGGTTGCTGCCTGCGAGGATGCGGCCCGGACGCAACACAGCCTCCGGACTCGTGTCGCGAAAGATCCGCAGATCCAGAAACACGTCGGGCTCCGCCGGGATCGTGCCGTCCTCTCTCTGCATGTGCCAGGAGCGCGTGCGCGAGTGTTTCACGATCAGGTCCGCGCGTCCGTCCCCGTTCACGTCCGCCGTGCGGAGTTGCGGAATGCTGAACGAATCCGTGAGCCGGTCCGACAACACCTCGGAGCGCATCCGGCGCCACCGTTCCACATCGACCGCGATCGTCCCGATGCGGCGGAGCTGCGATCCGCCGGCGTTCCCGTCAGCCCCCGGCGCCCCACCGTTCAGCCACATCTCGCATGCGTGGTCCAACGGAACGATGAGATCCGCCCGATCGTCGCCATTTAGATCCTGCGTGATGTCGGCGAATCGGGGGTGATTGGTCCGCAGCCGGAGTCTCGCGCGGCGCGCCGCGCGGCGGCCCTTCGTCTCAAACGCCCCGTCGGCCAGGCGGGAGTAGACAAACGTCCCGCTCGGCGTGAGAGCGACGAGTTCCAGTTCCTTATCGCCTTCTAAGTCCGCGAGGGATAAAAGCGTGTGCGTCGGGTGCGGCAACACCGAAGACCCGACCGGCGCCGCAAATCGACCGCGCGCCTCGGACCACGCGAGGGTGCGCAACTCGCCGCGCCGGCCCACCCATATGAGTTCGACCGCGCCGTCACCGTCCAAGTCCTGCGCGCGCATGGACGCCAACGCAAACGGCGACTTCAGCGTCTGTATTCTCTTGAGGGAGTCTCCGCGCGCGACGGCGGCCAGGAGAGCGAGGAGAACGACCGCTCTCATCGAAACCTCACGTGCAGGAGTTGATAGCTCTCGAGGATCAAGATGTCCTTTTTCTCCGTGGGCGTCGGGGTCGGCACGATCACACGCGCGCGTTTGTCGACTCGTTGGGACCAGAGCGGTTCCTCCAGCACGGTCCACGAATCGCCGCGGCGGCGGCTGTAGAGGACCTTGAGCGACTTCTCTTCGTTGCGGACCAGGAGTTCGCGGATTCCGTCGCCGCTCAGATCGGCGAAGAACCGCGACTGAATGACGCGTCGGCCGAGCCGCAACGCCGTCGCCTGAACCGCGGTGCGATACAGCAGATCGGGCCGTTTGCTGAACCGGCCGCCTTTGTTCAGAAACACGATGAGCTCCGCGCGGATCCGGTCCCCGCCGGATCCGCGGAGTTTGTCGAGCATGTCCGGCCGCATCTTGCCGACGACCAGATCGGGTGTGCCGTCGCCGTTCACGTCCGTGAAGTGCGGATCCCCGGTCAGGCCCGTGAGCACGAGAAGCTGTTGCGGGAACTGCTCCTTTCCGAACAGCGGAATCTTCTCGGAGGTTCCGCGCCCGCCGTTCAGAAAAAACTGCACCTGCGTTCGGATCTTCTCGGAGCGCTTGTCGCCCGAGAAGATCACGCAGTCGGTGCGCTTGTCGCCGTTCAGATCGAGCACGTGCGCGCTGTAGGACACGTCGAGGCGGCGTTCGCGATCCGCGACCACGGGCAGCGCCATGCGGAACGACGGGGCCGGACCGATGCGCTTTTTGTCCTGGAGCCACACCAACAGGTGCCGCTCGGTCGCCACGAGCAGATCCAAATCGCCGTCTCCGTCGAAGTCGGCCCACTGCGGCGCCGGGACCGAGTCGGTGATGGAGAGCAGCGGTCCGAGCGGGTCGGACCCCATCGAGATCTTGATCGCGAAGCGATCGCGCTCCTGTCGCGCACGTTTTCTCACGTCCGTCGAGCGCAGCTTCTGCACGCGAACATCTCTGACACGACACAGGCCCGCATCCTTGAAGGCCGGCGTTTTTCCGGAGCGATCCTGGAGCACGATGCGGTACTGGCCCGGCTCGGGGATCACGAAGTCCGGGAGACCGTCGCCATCGACGTCCCGGGTGCCCTCCTGCCACGCGATGACGTCGCGCGATTCCGGGATCTGCCACAGCAGTGCGGCCTCGAACAGCTTGCGCGGGCGCTCTTTTTCCGGCGCGCCCGGACGCCACGCCCACGCACCGGAGGCGTTGAACAGGACCACTTCGCTTCCGGGCGCCTCGTGCACGTCGGCGACGGCAAACGCCACCGTGTCCTTCCAGACCGGTTCCAGCAGATGGTCCGGTTTCGAACGGAAGCGCGGCATCTCGGGTTGCTGCAAATGCACACGAATCGAGCGCCCGGCCTTCGACCACGCGGACAAGACGAGGTCCCGCCGGCCGTCGCCGTCGACGTCCGCGTAGATCACGTCCTTCCACTCGGCGCCCTCCGGCGTCTGCAGCAACGAAACCTCGCCGAACTCACGCGCGACGGCCACGGGCATCGGCGTCAGGAACGCGAGCAAACACACAAACCACGGCGCGCGATGGTTCACTCGCTGGGCTCCTTGACCTCGACGAGTTTGTCGGCGTCGCCGCCGCGCCAACGGAAGATCCACAGCAACCGGTGCTCGTAGGCCGCCGGTGTTCGTTTCGATCGATAGGCGCCGAGTAAGACGCTCGTGGTCTTGAAACCGCCGTCCCGTTTGTAGCTGAACAGAATCGGGATCGAGATCTGCTTGACCTCTTTCGCCCGCCTGGAAACCGCGACGCTGAATTCGAGGTCTTCGGTGCCGCGGCGGACGCGGAGCTTCAAGCTGGCTGCATTCTCGGCGTTGCGAATCGCGTCGAGCAGAACCGACGGATGCGCGATCTCTGTTCCATCCACTTCGAAGATGAGATCCCCGAAGCGCAAACCTGCGCGCCGCCACGGACTGGAGCGTGTCAGCCCGACGATCACCGCGCCGGCGCCCGCCCCCAATCCGACAGAACGCGCTTCCGCTTCGGTTGCGGTTCGGACGACGACACCGACGTGCTCCTCGTCGCGAAAGCGCTCGATCTCGTGGCGCGCCGGCGGCTGCAGACGCGCGTCCATCTCGATGACGACGCTCTTTTCGACGCCCGCGCGATCCAGGAGAACCTGCACCCGCGTCCCGGGTTCGGTCTGAAGCTCCAACTCGCGCCACTCACTGACCCAGCGGAGTTCGGTCGTCTTGCCGTCTCGCGTCACTTCCAGCAGCAGATCGCCGCGCACGACGCCGGCCGCCGCACCCGGCGAGTTTTCGACCACACGAACGACCTGCAGCCCCCCGTCGCCCGCGTCCATCTCATCCAGCGACTCGCGGGACTCGCCGGCGTAGATGCCCGTGAACCCGCCAAGCGGCAGCACGCGGCGCGCGTCCTCGTCCTCGGGCTCCCCGTGCAGCGCGAGCGGTTCCTCCATGTCGTAAAGCGGCGGCTTGGTGTCGGCGAGCTTGCCGTCGAGCTTGGAGCAACCGAGGCCGAGCGCCGGAAGCGCCAGCAAACCCAAAAGGAATCGTGTTCTCACGGCACATACCTCCTGCGAAAGAGCAACGCCGTCAACAGCAACGTGACCGCCACGACGGACAGCGGTGCCACGGTGGCGACATCCGCGAACTCCCACACGGCGTCGTTCGCACCGGTCGCGATGGTGCGGTAGGTGTCGATTCGCGAGGTTTCCCCTAGCGCGCCCAAAATCGTCGGCGTCAGAGCCGCGGGTGACCAGCCTTCGATTCCCATCTCGCGCAACGGACCCCGTCCTAGATCGAGGATCAAACCCAGCGCAAGCGCGACAACCAAGCCGGTGGTCCCGCGACGGCCGAAAGAGCCGGCGAGCAGACCGATGGCGACGTATGCGAGCAGCGGAAGCACGGGGGACGCGATCGCAGCGCAAAACTCGGGCCACATCTCTTCGGAGGGTACGAGCATCCACGTATTGCCGTTCGGGAGGATTTCGACGAGGGATCGGAAATCGAAAGCAATGGCCGACGCGGCGATCGCCGTGCCCAGCACTGCGGCGTATGCCAAGAGAGCAGCGACAACGAGTGCGAACGTCTTACCCGCAAGCACCTGCAAGCGAGTCAGAGGGCGCAAGAGGACGTTGCGCAACGTCCCCGTGGACGATTCGCCGGCAATGGACTGGCTCGCGAGCCCGAGGATCAGAAACGGTAGGTACGGAAGGCCGGCCAGCAGCGCGTGCGCGACGCCCTCGAACGCGGTGACGTCGGTCGCGCTTGCCAACTCGCCGCGCGCGATCTTCGCTTGGTCCTGAGCCAGCTGTCGAGACCGAACCCAGACCGCTGCCGCAGCGTGGATGCAGGGCACAGCGAACATCAACGGGAGCGCTGCGCGGCTCGTCCAACGGCGCCATTCGTACCTCGCCATGCGCCACCACCCACCGCCTGGCGCGAGCCGTTTGTCGACGGCGCGAGGTTGCTCAGCAGGCGAGTCGGGGGCGACGTGTGCGCTCCCCGCCGAAGACACCGTTTCGAGATAGATCTCCTCCAGGGAAATCGGCGGTGGCGCGAACGAATGCACTTCGACCCCACGTTGGATCAGGTTGCGCAGGATCTCCTGCGGCGCCCGGTCCCCGAGATCGACGACGAGTGAGTCATCTCTCGAGGCGACCACCGAGACGCCGATGTCTGCCAACGCGGCGCCAGCCGCGGGCCCCGCACGCAGCAGATAACGATTACCGGTGGTCCCGAGCAAGGTCGCCAACTCTTCCTCGATGACCATGCGGCCCTTGCGGATCAGGGCGACGCGGTTGCAGACTTCCGACAACTCCTGCAGATGGTGGCTTGAGATCAGGAGCGTCGTGCCCTCCTGCTCACGGAGGCGCGTGAACAGGTCACGCATCTCCGCCACGCCGTCGGGGTCGAAACCGTTGGTCGGTTCGTCCAGCAGCAAATAGCGCGGACGCCCTAGAAGCGCCTGCGCGACGCCAAGGCGCTGGCGCATGCCCATCGAGTACGCGCGTACGGGTTTTTGCGCATCGGACAGACCGACCAACCCGAACACGCGCGCTGCGTCCTCCCTTGCTTCCTTGCGTGACGCGCCTGCGAGCCGCGCCAGCAGCTCGAGGTTCGCATGCCCATCCAGGTGAGCGTGAAAACCGGGTGTCTCCACCAACGCGCCCATGCGCGCGCGGGCCTCCGCCGGATGTTGCGCGGCGTCGAACCCGTCGACGATCACGCGCCCCTTCGTCGGGCGCAACAGCCCGAGCGCAACTCGCATCGCCGTCGTCTTGCCCGCACCGTTGTGACCGATGAGGCCGTAGCAGTCCCCGTCACGGATGTGCAGGGAGATGTCGGTCAGCGCTTCGCTCTTGCCGAAGCGCTGCGTGACGTGCTCGATTCTGAGCGCCATGTCGAAGGCGCGATTCTAAGTGCAGTTGCAGACCTAAGCCGCGTTCGTGGCCGACCGACTTTTTCTTTGTGCTGACCGAACCGTGACATCGTCGGTGCCGCCGCGAACGCCGCGATGCGCGCCGGACTCAGTCCGACTGCAGCTCGCTGAGCACGTCGGGCGGAATCGGCCCCGAATCCTCGCGCCGTTCGACGTCCTCGTCGCGGTGGCGTGTCGAGAACTCCAGAATGACGCTCTCTTCGATTCCGCTGAACCGATGCCACTCGCCCGTGGGGATGTGGATCGTGTCGCCGGGCTTCATCCGGTGTTTTTCGCCGGAAAGCTCGAGCAACACGGCGCCGCTCTCCAGATGAAACGTCTCGTCCTTGATCGGATGCATGTGCAAGGAGCAGCGCAGGCCCTTTTTCAGGATGAGCTTCTTGCCGCAATACTCGTCGCGATTGACGATCCAGTGCTCTTCGCCCCAGACCTTCGGCACGATTCGTTCCATGGCCGTTATTGTGGCCCAGGAACCGGTTCGGTGGAAGCTCCAACGCGGTCACGCGTTGGGCCAACATCATCGTCAACGCGGTCACACGTTGGGCCAACAACATCGCTTCCAACGCGGTCGCGCGTTGGGCCGGCAACATCCGCCAGCTCGATCAGACGGCCCAAAAGCGCCGTGAAATCGAGGCCGGCCCGGGCCGCCGCGATGGGAAACAGCGAGGTCGCCGTAAGCCCGGGGATCGTATTGATCTCCAGAAACCGAAACTCCCCGGTCGGTGACACCATGAACTCGGACCGCGACATGTGCCGCAGCCCCAGGCGCT
>JAZFYD010000238.1:0-34551 GCA_036443405.1 Planctomycetota bacterium | reverse complement strand
GACATTGCGCGTGCGCTGCATGGTGTCCTTGATTCTTAGACTTTTGTGCACAGACATCGTTTCATCTCACGCTGATTTGCCAGAGGAACGCCCCATGAAAGGGCTTATCACCCTTCCAGTCCAGATTTTGAACGCGCTGGACGAGTTTTTGTGCCGCCAGATCTTCCACCGGGTTTTCGAGCCAGGCGCCCAGAACGACCACCAAGAGGCCTTGTTTTGGGAGCCGGCGCAGGGTGGCTTGGCCCAGCCCCCGGCGTTCGAGCCACTGTGCGACCTCGCGGGCGCGGACACGGTTGGTTTCGTTGTCCTTGTAGGAAACCGCCCGGATCACCCAAACTTTGGCCGGAGAAGCCGCTGCTGCGGCGGAATCCGGGCCGGATCCGCCCACGGCGGCGCCGATCAGGCCCGCCAAGAAAAGCGCCAGAACCGCCACGGCGCCCGCGATGGCCTGCTGCCTCCGCGTCAGGCGGAGTGTCAGATCCGAGTTCTCTTCGGGGCGTGAAGCATCCTTCGGCGCCTCCTGCGGGGGGTCAGGCTCGGCTTGGCGACGTAGAAATTCCAGGATGTCGTTGGGTTTGTTCATTGGCTCGACCAGTGTCCTGACGGCGCGGTGCGGCGAACCCCCCTATCTAACGGCGGTTTGCCGCCTCGTCAATCGCAGCGCACTAACCTGCGCTAAAAGTTACACAGGCGGCCCCAGAGTTATTGGCCCAGATGGAGGGCCCAGCGGATGGCGGCGGCCATCGACGCGGGGTTGGCTTCGTTCTTACCGGCGATATCGAAAGCGGTCCCGTGGGCGGGGGAAGTTCGGACGATTGGAAGGCCAAGCGTCACGTTGACCGCTTCGTGGAATCCGAGCGCCTTGACCGGCGCCAACGCCTGGTCGTGATACATCGCCAAAAGCCCGTCGAACCGCGTCCGATCCACGAACGCGGTGTCGCCGGGGATCGGGCCCACCACGTCCAGGCCGTCCGCGCGCAGCCGCCGGATGGCCGGCTCGATGTGGTCGGACTCCTCGGTGCCCATCAGTCCGCGCTCGCCGGCGTGCGGGTTGAGTCCGAGCACGCCGATCCGCGCACGCTCGCGCCGAAACCGTGTCGCCAGGCTCTCGTGCAGCAGGCGGACGGCGCGCTCGACCTTGGCCGAGGTCAGACTCCGCGCCACAGACTTCAGCGGAACGTGCACGGTCAAGAGCGCGACCACCGGCTCCGCTTCGTCCCACACAAACGCCATGAGCGGATCCGCGACGTCGAAAAAGCGCCCCAGCACCCCTGTGTGCCCGTCCACGACACGACCCGAAAGCGCGCACGACTCCTTCGACATCGGCGCGGTCACGAGCACGTCCTGCTTCTTGTCACGCAGGTCGGCCATCGCATGGTGCAGCGCGTCCAAGGCCGCCGCACCGCCGGCCGCGCTCGGCCCCGGCGCCGCCGTCCGCTCGCCAAGAACCGGCACGGCCACGACGTTCTTGTGGGCCGCCAACTGCTGCGGGTCGCCATAGAGCGTGATCGCCTCGTCCGGAAACTGCGCGGCGGCGGCCAACGCCACCTCCGGGCCGATCCCGAACGGGTCGCCCGCCGTTACTGCGATGCGGGTGCGCTTTTTCGTCGTATCCATGCGTCCAGGGGGAGCAGGATCGCCGCCAGAAGCAGGAAAGGCAACGAAAGCGACCGCTCCGATTCCACCGTGTCGCGCGGCGCAGAAAGATACGGGCCCGGATCCTCGACCAATCGTTCGCTTTCGCCGACGAGGCGCAACAGGGCTTCCTTGTCGGCGCCGACGATCGACTCACGCGAGCGGCTTCGCGGCAGGAACAACACCCGGCTCAAGAGCGGTCCGTCGATCGGGCCGACCTCCACGCGATACGGCCCCGCCGGCGCGCCGTCCGGTAGCTCGACTTCGTAACGGTCCCCGCGCCGCAGCACGCGTAGCGGCCCGCTGCCGTCCGCGTCCTCCTGCGGCGTCACGCGCACCGGCAAGTCGGTCCGTGCGCGTCCGTCCTCCGAGAACACACGTAGCGCCAGCCGGTCGTTGTTTCCCTCGCCGGACACCCCGTGCTCCAACACGAACGACTCACGCCCGACATCGGGAAGCACGGATCTGACGATCTGCGCGAGGATGCGCGAAAACTCCGGCGACTCGCGTAGGTCCTGGCCCGAACCGCTCTCCGGGTCGACCATCAGAGCGGCCGACGTGCCCAACCCGATGCGCGAATACGCGAGCAACGGCGCCCCCGTTCCCGCGTCCTTCGCGTCCCCGCCGTCACCCGGTGACGCCGCGTCCAGGCCTTCGCCGTCGGGACTCTCGGGTTTGCCCGCGCGCGCCGCGACCCACGCTGCATGCCGCGGTTTGCCCTCCTCGACGCCGCTCACATGAGGCAGCGCGTCGGGCTCCAACCCGCGAAACGCCTCCCTGGGAGCTGACGGATCCAGCAGAATCGGTTGCCGTTGCGGCGGCGGCGGCGGCTCCTGCGGCTCGACCGGAGGCTCCGGTTTCTCCTGCGGCGGTTTCGGTTTCGGCTTCTTGGTTTTTTTCGGCGCTTGCTCCGCGTCCTTGCCGCGTTTGTTGCGCTTCTTGACGACGCGCTGCGTATCCAGCGTCACCACCTGCGGAATCTCACGCGGGTGATTGGCGCTCCACGTTTTGCCGCGACCCCAACTCGCGAGACGACTCATCATGCGCATCTCGGTGTCGAACCCGATCGACACCGTGCTCAGCGTCATCTTCTGTTTGGTCGCCTCCGTCACGAGCGTGCGCCACGGGCCGCGGTCCGTCGGGTGCCCGTCGGACAAGAGCACCATGTGCCGAATCGGACTCTCCTCGCGCGCCAGCACCGCGTACCCGGCACTCAGCGCATTGAACATCGCGGTGTTGCCCCTCACGCTCAGCGTCGTCAGCGCGTGGGAAACCTCGCCGGGACTGCCGGCGCGCCTCGGCGGAACCACGACTTGCACGCTGTCCGAAAACGCGAGCACGATGATGCGGTCCTTGTTGGTGAGCGCGCCCGCGGCCGCGGCGGCGGCTTCCTTCGCCCGTTCGAGCTTCGCGCCCTGCATGCTGACCGAAACATCCAGCAGCAAACAGAGGCTGATCGGGTACGCCTCGGTTTCCTCCTCGTGCACTTCGATCCGCGGTTCGTCTCCCGGCTTGGGCGACGGCGGGGGGGCGGTGGGGCCGATCCGGGGCTCCACCTCGAGCGGCAGGAGAAACGAAACCGGCGATCCGTGCAGCCGCGCCAAACCCGGTCCGTCCGCGCCGCCGATCGCGAGCAGTCCGCCGCCGCGCTTGCCGACAAACGCCGCAAGTTCGCCTGCGCGCGCGTCGATTTCCCCCGCGGGTGCGTCCGGAAGCAGAATCACGACGTCCTTGCCTGCGAAGTCGACGTCGCCGGCCCGCTTCACCTCGACCTCGAAGCCTTGGGTCTTCAGCGCCTCGGCCACGAGTGAGCGGCGCGCGTGCGACGCGATGCAAACCACCTGCGGCGTGCCGGGCACGACGACGCTCTTGGTGGCGACGTTGTCGAGTGGCGATTGGTCGCCGGACAAGAGTATCTGAATCGTGTAGTTGCCGGCAGGTAGCGTCACGCCGGCGAACTCGATTTCGTTTTCGCCCTGTTTCAACTCGACGCGACGATCGACCCGCGACACGCCGTCGACGAGCAGACGCGCATGCGCCGGACCCGTCGCCTCGGCGAGCACGCGCGCCCGCACCGCGAACGGCTCGCGCAGGTCGTCGGGCGGAGGCACCTCGAGGCGCGTGACCATGAGGTCCGGGCTGGGTTCCGCCGTCGTATTTGGCAGCGGCGTCGCGAGAAGCGTGGTGCCCCGGCGGCGCAGATCGAGGGCGGCTTGTTCGGCTCCACCGACCGTCGAACGTCCGTCGCTCAACAACACGGCACGGCTGGGGCGCTCCCCGTCCGTGCGCGCGGCCGCCATGTTGAGCGCCGCGCCGACGTCGGTGGCGTTGCGCGGGTCCCGTTCCAGCTGTCCGTTCACGATCAGTCTGGGTTCGGCGCCGATCGCGATGAGTTCAAACGGTGTTGCGATCGCATCGACGATGGCTTGCATGCGAATGTGGGCGTCCTTGCCCATGCTGGGCGAGACGTCCGCCAACACCAGGAGACGCCCCTCGCGCGGGAGCCGCTCGGAGATCACCGGGTCCATCAACACCGCCACGAGCGCCGCGAGCGCGACGCCGCGCAACAACAGCGCCGGAATCTTGCCGCGTCTGCGGCGCGCGACCAAGACGACCAGGGCGAGCGCGACGATCAGCGCGACCGCCAGCCACACGCGGTCGGGTTTCAGGAAGACAACCTCCGAAACGCGCGCGAGGTCGTCCAGCAGCGTTTGCATCAGCGCACGAGAAGCGGCTGGGCCCAAACCGCGTTGTCCAACTCGCTCGAGTCCTCCGCGTTGTTCGGCATCTGTTCCTTGGGGACGCGGGTCACGACGAGCTTGAGGCGTTTGGCACCGGTGACATCGACCTTCACGTAGGCGGGTTTCATTCGGCCGCGCATCGGTTTGGAAACGTACCGCGCCTTGCCGTCGACTTCGACGGTAAACACCACGCTGCCGAGCCCGCCGGCCTTGCCGTATCCGGGACCAAGCACCTCGTCGTCGATTCCGCACACCGCGCGGAACTCACGAAACGCGCCGTCCAGCGTGTAGGTCAGTTCCGTCCGCGGCCGCACGCCGATGCCCTTCGAGTAGGTGCGCCGAAAAAGCGTGATCGTGCGGCCATCCGGACTGCGATCGATCCGGATCGGTGCGACGAAGTCGAGATAGACGTCGCGAGCCGCCCCGTCGGGTACGGGAAAAAAGGGCCGCCGCAGCGTTTTCACGGGAGTGAGGTCCGACACGTACTCGAAGCTGCCGCCGCGAAACCCGATCGCCACGACTCGATCGAGCGGTGCGCGCAGCTTCGCCCCGAGCGCAGTGGTCCCGATCAGTTCCCCCGAGGAAATCCGAAAGTCCCCGACGAGTCGCAGCGAGGATCCGTCCGTCATCCGAGCCACCAGTTGCAGACCGGGCTTGTGCTCGTGGGGGTCGTTCTCGATGAAGATGGCGGCCAGTTTGCTGTAGGGGATGGACTTTTCCTTGAGCCCCCGTTCGCGTTTGATCTTGATCCCCGTGGCGTTGAACTCCGCGATCGTGCCCTCGTACCTGGTTCCCACCAGCGTGTACGCGGCGTCTTTTTCCGGGATGCGCACCAGGCGCGCGGATCCCGGGATCTTGGCGCCCGACACCCTCCGGATCGCCAGCACGTCGTCGAGGCTCAACTCCTGCTCCTCCTTCAACGACGGGCAGCGGACCCGCAACTCCTGGGTTCGTCCGCGCGACAGTTCCCCGCGCAGCCGCGTGCCGTCACGCAATTCGACCTCGAACGGCCAGAGCCGCTCGGGCGGGGCCGCGCGGGCCGGTAAGACCATGATTTCGATGACACGCGAGGCGTCTGAGCGGATGGCGGTGCCCGTGGATGTGGTCAGCGTCAGCTTTCCGCCCGCCAGGGCAAGGGAGATGCCCCGTTGAGGCCCGGTATCGAGGGACGTCACGACGAAATCCGCGAACAAATTGGATGTGATCAGGAGAAGAATCGCGGGGAGGGCGGCGGAGAGTCTCAACACGTGCCGATGAATTATAGGGTCCTTGCCGCGCCCTTGCCGGGGGGGTTAGGATTCGTCGTCGTGCAACCCCAGTGGGGGTCGACGGTTCGGCTGGACCCTGCGCGAACGCGCGTGCAGATGAGAATTTCCTTCGCCTCTCTCACCGACGTCGGCTTGGTCCGCGAGAACAACGAAGACAACTTCGTTGTCGTCGAGGTCGATGACGACGCGACTCACCTCGCGCCGCCCGACGCGTGCGCCGGTACCGCTGACACCGGCGGCCGTGGCGTGCTGTTCGCGGTGGCCGACGGAATGGGCGGAGCCCTCGCCGGCGAGGTCGCGTCCCGGATGGCCGTGGAGGCCGTCGGGGACGTCGGCAAACTCCTCCAAGCGGACGACGACGAAAGCGCCGCGCGCCAGCGGATTCTCGACGCGATCCACGAAGTGAACACGCATATCTACGAATCGGCCCTGCAGAATCCGAAGCAGCACGGAATGGGGACGACCTTGACCGTGGCCTACGTTCGTCGCGGGCGGATCCAGTTCTTCCAGGTCGGGGATTCAAAGGGGTACATCGCACGGCACGGCAAGCTGCACGCGATGACCAAGGACCACTCGCTCATCGGTCGGCTCGTGGACGACAAGGTGATCTCGCCCGAAGATGCCGAGCAGCTCGAAGGCGGGAAGAACATCATCCTGCAGGCGCTGGGCGCTGAGGCGAGCGTGAAGATCGACTACAGCGAAGCCGCACTCGGCGGCGGCGATGTGGTGCTCCTGTGCACCGACGGCCTGCACGGGGCGTTTCGTCACCGCGACCTCGAGGCGAGGTTCGCGGAGGAGTCCAAAGGGGCCGAAGAGTTCTGCGCGTCGCTCGTGCAGGAGTCGAAGGATCGCGGCGGGACCGACAACATCACCGGGATTCTCATCGCGGTGAACGCGGGCGATGCGCCGCCGCCGCAGCCGGGCCTGCTCGGCCGCCTCTCCGGCCTGCTGCGCCGCAAGAAATAGTGGCCCCGCTAGGACCAGCGGCGCGACAGTTCCTCGCTCCGCGGGAACTCTTGTAGGCTGGCGATCCGCGCCGCTCTCGCGCAGGGGGCGGTTCCGCGGGTTGGCATCCAACAAATGAGAGTTTCCTTCGCCTGCATCACCAACGTCGGCCTGGTCCGCAAGAACAACGAGGACAACTTCGTTGTGGTGAACGGCGAAGACGGCTCGCCGCACCTGTCCCCGCCCGATTCGTGCTCCGGGGCCGGCGACACCGCCGGTCGCGGGATGCTCTTCGCCGTGGCGGACGGCATGGGTGGCGCGCGTGCGGGGGAAGTCGCTTCCCGCATCGCGGTCGAAGCGATTGGCCGCGTGGGGCAGCAGATGACGGACGGCGACGACAACCGCGCCGTGCGTCAGCGGATCCTCGCCGCGATCGAAGAGGCGAATCTCGAAATCTACAACGCGTCCGTGCAGAACCCGATGCAGCGCGGCATGGGCACGACGTTGACGGTGGCGTGCGTGCGGCGCGGGCGCATCCAGTTTTTCCAAGTCGGGGATTCGATGGGTTACATCGCGAGGCGCGGCAAGCTCCACACGATGACCAAGAGCCACTCGCTCCGGGACACGATGAAGAGCGACGGCGTGATCTCTCGCGGCCATGCCGAGCAGTTCGAACGCGGAAAGAACATCATCCTGCGCGCGGTCGGCGTGGAGGAGAACGTGAAGATCGACTACTCCGAGAGGGAGTTCGACGGCGGTGATCTCGTGTTCTTGTGCACCGATGGACTGCACGGCGCGTTTCGCGATCGCGAACTCCGCGAGCGGTTTGCCAATCGCCCCGAAGACACGACGGAGTTTTGCGCCGGGCTCGTGCAGGAATCGATGGACCGAGGCGGCAAGGACAACATCACGGCAATCGTCGTCGCCGCAAAAAACGGCGAGGCCGCGCCGCGGCAACGTTGGTGGGCCCGGCTCTTTCGCTCTCGATAGCCCCTCGTCCACCGTCGCAGGGCGCTTCGGCGGACGACTCGGCACAACGGCTCCGCTTTTTCGACTCCTGTGATTCTGTGGCTGCTCCTCCGGTGCCTCGGGTCGAGACACGCGAGCCTGTGAGATTGCCCTGATAGATTGGCGCGAACCGTGCGACCCGGGATTTCGTCCAAAGCAAAAGCGCCCAGCAAAGGGCCCGGCGAGCCGACCGACCATGACCTCGTAAACCGGGCGAATGGCGGCGACTCCGACGCCTTCGACGCGCTGGTGACCCGTCACCAGGACCGCGTCTTCGGCACGGTCCTGCGCATCGTGGGCAATCGTGAGGACGCTTTGGACCTGTCTCAGGAGATATTTCTCACCGTGTTTCAGCGGCTCGATCGCTTCTTGGGCAAAGCCAAGTTCTCGACGTGGCTGTACCGCATCGCGGTGAACCGCTGCCGGGACGAGCTGCGCCGCCGCGGGTTCGTGAAGCACACGCGTCCGGCGTCGCTCGACGCGACCAGGCCCGATGGCGACCCGCTGCGCGAGCCCGCATCAACCGGGCCGGCGCCCGAGGAGCGCGCCGAAGCGAACGAGACCAGCGCGGTCGTGCACGCGGCCTTGGCCGAGCTCCCGGAGGAGGCGCGCGAGATCGTCGTCCTCCGCGATCTGGAAGGGCTGAGTTATGAAGAAACCGCGGACGTGCTTGAAGTGCCGGTCGGAACGGTGCGGTCGCGTCTGAGTCGTGCGCGTGTTCTTTTGCGTGACAAGCTGATCCCGAGGCTGGGGCACGAGTCATGACGGATCATCGCGAGCGGCTCCCCAACGACCGGTTGGTCGAGGAACTTTCCGCGTACATCGACGGCGCGCTCGAACCGGCGCGCGCGGACGAAGTGCGCCGCCTCATCGAGGACAACGCCGCCGTTCGCGCCGAATACGAAGAGCTGCGCGAGACGGTGGGCATGCTGCACGGTCTTGCGCCGGTCCGTGCGCCGGCGGAGTTGCTGCCGGGCGTTCGCGCGAAGCTGCCGCGAGGAAGGCGGTTGGCGCTCCCGATCTGGCTCAACGCGAAGGTCGTTGGTCTTGCGTCGGCCGCGGCGGCGGCCGTGCTCGTCGGGGTCTCACTGCAGAGTGAGCAACCCACGGAGTTCGAAACGACCGCCGAAGCCACCGAGGCCGAGATGGCGGATAGCGGCGCCGGCGATAGGCGAGCGCGGGATACATCGAGGCGCAAAGGCTCCGTCGACGATTTCGTTGAAGGGGCGTCCGACGCCGACACTCGCTTCAAGAAGGCTGGCGAGCGGCGGGAAACCGAGGGTCTGGAATCCGAGGGGCTGGGCGGGGCGAAGCCCGAGGCGGAGGAACAGACCGTCCAAGCGGAGGCGCGCAGCGGGCCGCCCGCTCCGAGCCAGAAGCCCGCCTCGAGAGACGCCTCCAAGAAAGCGGGACGGAAACGCGCGCAGCCGGCCGGCAGCCTCGGAAAAAGTGCGCCGGGCAAGAAGGTCGCCGCCGACGAGGCGCTTGCCGGTGCGTCTTTGGGTGCTCCGAAGGACGCAGCCGAACCCGGTGCCCTCGCCGACGGTGTGGCGAAAGCGGAAGCGGACCTCGTTGCGCGATTTGTGCAGACGCGGAGTTTCGCGAACGCCGGCGCCCGTGTTTCCTACCTCGAGCGCGTGGCGTCGATGTCGCGCGCGGACGTGCGGAAGCACCTGGTTGCGCTGCAGATCGATCTGACCGCGATCTCCAAAGCCGGCGCGAAGCCCGCCGCAGCAGACGCCGCCGCTTCGCCCGCTCCCAATGCGGACAAAGCGAAGCGCGGGACCGGTGGCAAGCGCGCGGCGGGGTTGGCGGCGCCGGTTCCCGGTGGAGCCGTTGTCTTGGCGGATGCGCGCGAAGCCCGCGCCCTGCAGACGGTGTTGTCCCGCCTCTTCGACTCGACGGCGGCGGCACCGCGACAGATCCGCGCGCTCGGCGAGCAGGCGCAAACGTTCGCGAGCGCCAAGGGCAAGGAACCCGCGCTCGAATCCGTGCGAGTGACTGTGCGCACGAGCCAAGCGGAGCTTTCGCGGTTTCTGGCTTGGGCCGGGTCCCTGGGGCTCACTTCGACACCCGAGGCGGCGGCGCTGCTGCGCTTGAAGGAACTCGACGGCGACAAAGGCGCCGGGGCGGCCGCCCCGGATGCGGCCCAGGCGCCGGGACCGGCCGGAGTCGCGGGCGGCAGCAAGATGGACCGGACGGCTGCGAGGTCGAAGAACAGCGAAGTGCCGACGTTGACGGTGACGTTGGTCTATCCGAAGAATGCTGCGCCCGTGAACCCTGCTGGGAAGTAGGAGCGAAAACCGCGCGCTACGCGCTACTTCTCGCTCGCGTACTTATCCAGGCGGTACCGGATCTGGTCTCTTGTCATGCCCAGCAGTTGGGCGGCGCGGCTCTGGTTGCCTTTGCAGCGTTCCAGCGCCTGTTGCACGAGATCGCGTTCGAGGTCGTCGATGTCCAGGCCGTTTGCGGGGAGTCTCAGCAGCCGTCCGTCGGGGCCTTCGGTCATGCTCTCCAGCGTGAACGCGAAATCGCTTTCTTGCAACACCGGCCCGGAGCCGAGGATCATCGCTCGCTCGAGCGCGTTCTTGAGTTCGCGCACATTTCCCGGCCAGGAGTGCCGCTTGAGCGCCGCCATCGCCTCGGCATCAAGTCCCTCGATCGACTTGTTGAACTCCTTGTTGAATCGGTCGACAAAGTACGACGCGAGGACCGGGATGTCGGCCTCGCGTTCGCGCAGTGACGGTATGCGGACGGGAAACGTGTTCAGCCGGTAGTAGAGGTCGGTGCGGAACGCGCCGGTTTGCACGGCCTTTTCGAGATCCGTGTTGGTCGCGGCGACGACGCGCACATCGACTTTTGTTTCGACGACACCGCCGAGGCGTTTGAACGACCGGTCCTCCAGCACCTGTAGCAGTTTCGCCTGCAGGGCCATCGGCATGTCGCCGATTTCGTCGAGGAACACCGTACCGGTGTCGGCGACCTCGAAGAGACCCGGCTTTTCCTGCTTGGCGTCCGTGAACGCGCCCTGTTCGTGTCCGAACAGCTCACTCTCGAGAAGTGTCTCCGGGATCGCGGTGCAGGTGATCGTCATGAAGGGTTTGTCCGCGCGGTCCGACGCCTGATGCAGCGCCCGCGCCAAGAGACCCTTGCCCGTACCGCTCTCGCCCAGGAGCAGGACCGTGTTCGCCTGGCTCGCCGCGAGTTTCTTCATCAAGCCGAGGATCGACTGCATCGCCGGGCTCTGGCCGATGACGGCGGACAGGCCCTCGGCCTGCTGCATCTTGCGCAGCGCATGCACCTCGCGGCGCAACCGCGTCGTCTCCAACGCGTTGGCGACCGTCAGGACCATCTCGTCGGTTTCGAACGGCTTGTTGACGTAGGTGAACGCGCCGCCGCGCATCGCTTCGACCGCTTTCTCCACCGTGCTGTACGCGGTCATCAGGATGATCGGCACGTCCGGATCGCGCTCCTTGAAAGTCTTCATCAGCTCGAACCCGTCGCCGTCGGGCAGACGGTGATCGAGAATGGCGCAGTCGATCCGGTGGCGCTCGAAGACCTCAATGGCCTCCTCGACCTCGGCGGCTTCGTGCACGACATAGCCCTGCTCGGCGAGGCTCTCGCGCAACGTGAAGCGGATCAGCTTCTCGTCGTCGACGACCAGGATGCGTTCGCGGCTCACGATGCTTCCTTGGGCAGCACGAGCGTGAACGTGGCTCCCTCACCCGGCTCGCTATCCACCTTGATCCGGCCGCCGATGTCTTCGACGAGCCGGTTGACGATCGTCAGACCGAGACCGGTTCCACGGGTCTTTGTCGTGAAGAACGGTTTGAGGATGTTGGGTTTCACGTCTGCGGGTACGCCGGGGCCGTTGTCCTGGACCGAGTAGAGTACCCAATTGTCTTTCTCCACGGCGCGAAGTGTGATCAGGCCGGGTTGTTTCGCCATCGCCTGCGCCGCGTTCAAGAGCAGGTTCAGGAGGATGTTCTCGAGGAGTTGCGGGTCCGACCACATCGACACGTGCTCCGCCATGTCCAGCTTGATCTCGTGGCGTTTCAGTTCAGGCTCCTCGGCGAGGACGCGCAGGATCCGCTGCGTAAAGGCCGCCGCCTCGATGCGCCGGAACTTGGGTGCGGTGGGGCGGGCGAACGTCAGAAGGTCGCGGATGGCCTCGTCGAGCCGACGCACCTGGTTTTGAATCTCCGTGACCACCTCGGCGCGCTCGTCGTCTTCCTTGAAACTGCGCCCGATGACCTGGACGGCGCCGCCGATCCCGGCGAGAGGGTTCCTGATCTCGTGCGCAACCGCCGCCGCCATCTCGCCGATCGCCGCGAGGTTCTCCCTCTTCGCGAGCTCTTTTCTGATGCGGTCGCGCTCGGTGACGTCGCGGATGATCGAAGCGCGCCCCGCGTAGCGTCCGCGCGCGTCGCTGAGCAATGTCGTGGATACCTCGACGTGGATCCGCCGCCCGTCGCGTGTCAGGCGCGTCGCGTCGTACGCGCGCAGCACGCCCATTTTTTCGATCGTGTCGCGCAGCCGTTTCAACTCGCCCGAGTCGTTGACATCCTCCGGGATGAGCGCGGATGCGTGCCGGCCCACGATCTCCTGTTCGGAGTAACCGAAGATCTGAGTCGCGCCCCGGTTCCAGGTCGAGATGCGGTCGTCGGCGTCCAGTGTCACGATGCCGTCGACGGACGTGTCGAGGATGTGCGCGAACAGATGGCGGTGGCGCTCCAGCTGCCGCTCGTACCGCCGCGTCATGGCCGTGTAGACCCGCGCTGCCAGATACGCGCTGAAAAACGGAACGAAGAGGTTCCGCATGTGTTTGATCGTCTCTTGGCGTTCCGTGGCGAGCGAACTGAACCACGTCGTTTCCAGCCAGGTCAAGGTCAGAAACATCACGACGGCGAACGCCGCGCAGAAGATCAGCAGCAGGACTTCGCGGTTGAGCACGCGGTCATCGACGACACGCGGGAGCGGGATGCTCTCGGGGAGCGTCGACTTCAGACGGACCGATTCGGGCACGGACGACATGAGCCAGCCATTTTCGCAGACCGGGTATGCTGAAGGCGAGCCATGCCCAGTTTTCAGCGGGTTCTTGTTCCGGTGGATTTCTCGGAGTTGTCCGAGACCGTGTTGAAGCACGGCGTGGATCTGACCGGGGAGGGTGGCGTGACCATCCTGTTTCACGTCATGGAGCCCCTTCCGATGCACGTGGAGAGCGCTTTCGGGCCGTTTGTGAACACCGAGGGGCTGGCGCGGATCCGGGACAACGCCCGCAGCCTGCTCGATGAGATGCGGGACCGCTATCCCGATCGCAACATGTTGACGGAGTTGCAAGACGGCAAACCCGAGCCCGCGATCCTGGAAGCGGCATCGCGCCACCAGGCCGATCTCATCGTCCTGGGCACCCACGGCCGGGGTGGCCTCGAGCACCTATTCCTCGGCAGCGTCGCCGCCCGCGTCGTCCGAAAAGCCCCCTGCCCGGTGATGACCGTCCGCGAAACGCGCTGAGTAGCTGGGCCCAACGGCTGACGCCGTTGGAGCAGATGAGGTTGCGCGATCTACGGTGACTGGGCCCCACGGCCGACGGCGTTGGAGCGATTGCTTCCCTCCTCTAATTCAGAGCCAGCGTCTCCGCCGTCGCTAGGTCGCGGATCATTCGGTAGGTGAGGCGCGCCGTGCGGCGGAGGGTCTCCATGTCCACGCGGTCGATCGTGTCCAGCGGCGTGTTCATGATGCGATAGCCGGCCGTGTAGATCGTCACCGCGGGGATGCCCGCCTCGTGCAGCGGCCAATGGTCCGAGCCCTCGCGGTACGCGAAGCGGTCGATGTCGCGGCCGAGCGTGAGGTTGCTCTGTTTCCTGGCCGCCTCGAACACCTCGAACAGCTTCGGATATTTCGAGCGGCCGATGAGGAACACCTCGCGCTTGCTGTGGCTGCCGACACCGTCGACGTTGACCGCCGCGACGGGTTTCGCCATGTACTTGCCCGTCGGCAGGAGCCGCGTGAACCAGCGCGAGCCCAGCAGCCCGATCTCCTCGGCGCCGAACAGCGCGAAGATCACGCCGCGTTTGAGTTTGCCTGCGTCCGCGTCGCGCTTTAGGCGCTCGGCGACGAACAAGAGCGTTGCGACCCCGGCGGCGTTGTCGGAGGCGTTCTGCGGAATCCTGCTTCCGTTTTGTCCGACCCCGTCCCAGTGCGCGGACAGCACGACGCCCGGGCCGTCGGGGCCCATGCGCGCGACGATGTTGCTCGTCGTGACGGTGTGCCACCGGATCGAATAGCTGAAGACACCGCGGCCGCCGGAGTTCTTCAGCGCGTCCGCGGTCTTGGGCGGCAGGTACACACACGGCGTCAGCAGTTGCGGCCCCCTCGAACGCGCTGCCGCCTGGCGGCCGATGCCTTCGATGTTGGCGCGCGCGCGCTCGGCGAGGGCGGGCGGAACGGTCTCGGGCCACGCTGCGTCGTTCGCGCGCTTTTGCATCGTCTCGTCCGTGGCGACCAGGGCCAGCATCGCCGCGCCCTCCTTGCTGTATCGCTTGCAAAGCTCCAGATCCGCGTCCTCCGGCAGGAGCACCAACGCGTCCCGGACGTCGTCCGAAGGATGCTCGACGACCTTGGCAAAGACCACCGGCCGCGGGGGCGGCGCGCCAATGTGCATCGGGAAAAACCCGGTGTCGATCTCGGTCCGCTTGTCGCCGTTGACCAGGACGAGGCTCAGCGGGCCCTCGGCGTTTCCGTAGGGCACCGGCACGGGCGGGCCTTTCACGTACGTCGCGCCGGTTTGCAGCAGCCGTCCGCGCAACTCGTTGCCGAGTTTGTGGGCGGCCATCGTGCCGGCCTTGCGTCCTTGGAACTTTGCATCGGTGAGCCAGAGCAGGTCGCGCAGCAACGGTTCGGGCTCGCGTTGGGCGCGCTTGGTGATCGTGCGCCTGGAACGCGGATCGCCGGGAAAGTCGCCGCGCGCGGTGACGTCGCGGCCCGTGAAGACGACGTAGCCGTCCGATCCGTAATAGGGCAGGTAGCGCACGCGTGCGAACCCGGCTTCGGAGTTGGCGTGGAACATGGTCCACGGAAGTCCGTCCTTGTCGCGGAAGCTCAGGACGAGCGCGGACTCGGGGTTTGCGTACTCGACTCCCTGGATCGTGAACCGGTCGGCCAGCACGCGGATCGTCTTGTCGTGACGGGTAACTCCGCCTGCGATGAGCGCCTTCGCCGAGTCCGGCAACTTGCCGAGAACCAGGTAGCCCGAGGGCACGTCGGCGCCAACATCCGTCGTCGCCTTCACGCCCATGCTCGCCAGGACCTCCTTGTCGCCCCAGCCGACAGGGTTCCCGGACTTCAGCACCGCGTTCAAACACGGCGCGACGTGTTGCGGCGCGGTGATGCGGAACACGTGGTGGTCCGGGTCGAGTTCGATCTTTTTCGGCGCGGCCTTCAGATCGAGCACGAACGGCGACTCCTTGGACGACGCCGCGACGATGTGGTCCTCGACACCGTCGGCGGTCGTGATGCGCACCGGGACATCGAGGGAGTACGCCGGGCCGTCCTGCGTCTGGCGGATGGTGCCCACGAGCCGGTTGCCAGAAACCGACAGCGTGCCCACTTCGAGGATCGGTCCGCCCTTGCGCTCCAACCACGGCTTGAACCAATCACGATGCTCGGCGGATCCAGAGCCTTCGACCATCAGCTTGGCGACGTCGTTCCACCCGAGCGCCTTGCCGCCGCCCTGCTCGACGATCTTGCGCAAGCCGCGCTGGAAAGGCGCGTCGCCGACCTTTCTCCGGAACATGTGAAATACCATCGAGCCCTTGCCGTAGCCGATGTCATTTTCGTAGTCGTGCACCTTGCTCTTGAACTCGAGCAGCGGGTACTCGTTTTTCGGGCGCACCTTGAGCGAGTACATGCGGCTGACCTTGCGGCGATACGCTGCGTCGCGCTTCTCGCGTTCGGATGCGCCGTAGTTCGACAGATACGTCGTCAGCGCCTCGCACCAGTTGCCCTTTTCGTAGTCCACCAGCGCGTAGTTGCCTAGCCAGCAGTGCACGAGCTCGTGGTCGAGATACCCCGCGGGCAGGGTCTTGGCGCCCTGGCGCACCGCCTTCGAGCAGACGTACTGGATGACGCTCTGGCCCAGCAGCGTGAACTCGGGGAACCCGTAGCCCGTCGCGAAGAAGTTCTCGACGACGTCGAAGCGGCCGCCGGGCAGCTTGCCCAGCTGGGCCTCGTACCGGGGCAACTCCACCTCGACGCTGTCGAGCAGGAGCTTGGCGAACTTGCGCTCCTCGGCGTAGAGATAGGTCCGGCAGGTCGTGTCGCCGATCTCGCGCTCGTCGATCTCATACGGGCCGGTGACGACCACGAGTTGGTCGACGGGCGAGCGGCCCTCGTACCTCACGCTGTACCAGCCGTCCTTGGTCGTTTCCGAGCGTCGCACGCCCTGCGACACGGCCTTGTGAGGGAGCGGGACCTCGATCGTGACTGAGAAGAGCGCCGGGTGTTTCGACGGGACGTAGAACCCGCCGGGGAGATAGCTGCCTTTCTCCCCGATCGTGCCGGAGGTCGTGTCGCCCGCGACCCAAGTCGGCCCTTTTTGTTTCTGCACGCTGGCCTTCATCGAGCCTTTCCAGACGACGGTGATCTTGTGCACGCCTTTCGCCAAGTTCAGCGCGCTGCCCTCGACCACGACGTCCTCGAGCGTGAGCTTGGTGAGTTTCACCCCTTTTCGCTGTGGCCTGGCGTCGACGGTCCCCGGTCCCGTGACGAAGAGGGTGTCTGTGGCCTCGAAACTGCCGGTGGCGGGGTCGATCTTTAGCCGGATGTCATGGGAGCGAATGCGGGCGTCTTCGGCCGCAGCCGAGGTCGCGAGGACGGCGATCAAAACCAGGGTTCGCATCGCGCCATTGTAGGGACGGATCTCCGGGAAAACCTTGTTCGGCATCGGCGCGAAGCTACGATTGCAATTCACGCATGAGCACAACCACACAGAGCGAGCGGCTCGACACCGTCGTGATTCGAATTGCGGGCGACAGTGGCGACGGCATTCAGGTCACCGGCGGCCAATTCACCAACACGGCTGCGCTGTTCGGCAACGACATCGCGACCTACCCCGACTTCCCGGCCGAGATCCGCGCGCCGGCCGGCACGCTTCCGGGCGTCAGTGGGTTCCAACTCCACTTCTCGTCCACGGAGATCTACACACCCGGTGATCAGCCGGACGTGCTGGTGGCGATGAACCCCGCGGCGCTGAAGGTGAATATCGACGACCTGCCCGCAAACGGCATCGTGGTCTGTGATACCGACGCATTCGACAAGCGCAATTTCGCCAAGGCGGGCATCGAAAGCAACCCGCTCGAGGACGGCTCGCTCGCGAAGTACCGCCTGTTCGCGGTGCCGCTCAGCTCGCTGACCGTCAAAGCGCTCGAGGAGGTCGAGTCGCTCACGCATAAGGAGAAGGTTCGCTGCAAGAACTTCTTCTCCCTCGGCATGATGTACTGGCTGTTCAGCCGTTCCATGGACGGGACGCTTGCGTTCATCGAGAAGAAGTTCGCGAAGAAACCCGACATCGTGAAGGCGAACTCGATCGCGTTGCGCGCCGGTTACGCGTACTGCGACGCCAGCGAGTCGTTTCAGGTGCGCTACGAGGTTCCGCCGGCACCGACCAAGCCGGGCCTCTACAGAAACATCGCGGGCAACACCGCCCTCGCTCTCGGCCTCGTCGCCGCCAGCTCGCGCGCCGGTATCCAGATGTTCTATGGCGCGTACCCGATCACGCCCGCGAGCGACGTGCTGCACGAGCTCGTGAAGTTCAAGAACTTCGGCGTGATCACACACCAGGCCGAGGACGAGATCGCGGCGATCGGCTCGGTGATCGGTGCTGCCTTCGGCGGCAAGCTCGGAGTGACCTGCACGAGCGGCCCGGGCGTCGCGCTCAAATCCGAATCACTCGGCTTGGCCGCGATGGTCGAGTTGCCGCTCGTGATCGCGAACATCCAACGCGCGGGTCCGAGCACGGGCATGCCGACGAAGACGGAGCAGTCCGATCTTCTGCAGGCGATGTTCTGCCGAAACGGCGATCTACCGTTGCCGATCCTCGCGCCTTCCACGCCCTCCGATTGCTTCGAAGTCGCATTCGAGGCCGTGCGCATCGCGATCAAGTACATGGTCCCGGTGTTCATCCTCAGCGACGGTTACCTCGCGAACGGCGCGGAGCCGTGGAAGCTGCCGACCAGCCTCGACGAACTGCCGGAGATCGACGTCGTGTACGCGACGAGCGATCAGGCCGAGGGATTCCAGCCCTACGCGCGCGACGATGTGACGTTGGCGCGCCCGTGGGTGCGGCCCGGCACACCCGGGCTCGAGCATCGCATCGGCGGTCTGGAAAAGCAGGAACTCACCGGCAACGTGAACTACGAGCCGAAAAACCACCAACGCATGACCGCGCTGCGCGCCGAAAAGATTGCGCGCATCGTGCAGGAGATTCCGGATCTCGAGATCGACGGGCCCGACAGTGGCGATGTGTTGGTCGTTGGGTGGGGGGGCACGCACGGTTCGTTGACGGCGGCCGTGAGAAACCTCCAGGGCGACGGTAAGTCGGTCGCGCACATCCATCTGCGGCACTTGAACCCGTTCGCCGCGAATCTGGGTGACATCATGAAGCGCTTCAAGAAGGTGCTGGTGCCCGAACTCAACTCGGGGCAGCTCCTGCTCTTGCTCCGCGCGCGGTACCTCGTGGACGCGATCGGATTCAACAAGGTCGAAGGCCAGCCCTTCAAGGTCAGCGAGCTCATGGCACGCATCGAGGAGTTGCTCGGATGAACCCGACCGACACGCTAACCCGCAAGGACTTCGTTTCGGACCAGCAGGTTCGCTGGTGTCCCGGTTGCGGCGACTACGCGATCCTGGCTTCCGTCCAGGGCGTGTTCGCGCAGCTAGGTATTCCGCGCGAGAAGATCGTCATCATCTCGGGCATCGGTTGCTCGAGCCGCTTTCCGTATTACGTCGATTGTTACGGGTTCCACACGATCCACGGCCGCGCGCCGACGATCGCGACGGGCTTGAAAGCGTCGCGGCCCGACCTCAGCGTGTGGGTCGTGACCGGCGACGGCGACGGCCTGAGCATCGGCGGCAACCACCTGCTGCACGCCCTGCGCCGCAACATCGACATCAACATCATGCTCTTCAACAACCGGATCTACGGTCTGACGAAGGGCCAGACGTCACCGACATCGGAGTTCGGAAAAGTCACGAAATCGACGCCGCTCGGCAACATCGACCGCCCGGTCGCGCCGATCTCCTTCGCGCTCTCCGCGGAGGCGTCGTTTGTCGCTCGCAGCGCGGATGTCTTCGGCGCGCACCTGCAGGACATGCTCAAGGCGGCCGCGTCGCACAAGGGGTCCTCGTTCATCGAGATCTTCCAGAACTGCAACATCTTCAACGACGGCACTTGGAAACACGTCACCGATCGCGGGAGTCGTGAGGAGAACGTGCTGTTCCTGGAGCACGGCAAGCCGATGGTGTTCGGCAAGAACGGGGATCGCGGCATTCGCCTGAACGGGCTGCAGCCCGAGGTCGTGACGATCGGCGAAAACGGCATCACCGAAGCCGATCTCGCCGTGCACGACGAAGCCGACGAGTCGCTTGCGTACCTGATGTCCCGCGTCGAGTCCCCGGAGTTCCCGGTTCCGATGGGCGTATTCCGCCGCGAGCGTTTCCCGACGCTCGGCGAGTCGATTCACGCCCAGATCGACGCGGCCAAGGCCAAGAACGAGCCGGATCTGATGGCGCTTTTGCATTCTGGAGACACTTGGGAGGTCTGAGATGAGTCTGAGCGAGAGCCACGAAGAGGACCGCCGTTATGAGGAGTCGGTCCTCGACTCCGCGCTGCTCGCCGACCCGGTGCGCGTTCTGCGACCGCGCGCCGCCCTCCAGGTGAATCCCGGCGATCCGGTCGAGGTCGTCGCGGCCAAGATGCGCGAAGAAAAAAACGGCTGTGCGATCGTCGTCGACGACAAGAAGCTCGTCGGCATCTTCACGGAGCGCGATCTGCTGATGAAAGAGTGCGCCGGCAAGGCGGTCAAGGAAGTGATGACCGCGGATCCGGAGTGCATGCGCATGGATGACACGATCGGCACCGCGCTGCACAAGATGGTGGCCGGCAAGTACCGGAATCTGCCCCTGGTCGATGAGTCCGGCGAACCCGCGGGCGTGGTGACCCAAGCCGAAGCCGTGCGGTACCTGGTGGGGTTCTTCCCCCGCGAAGCCCTGAATCAGCCGCCGAATTCGGTGCGGGAGCAGCCGCCGGATCAGTACGGGGGTTAAACGTCCGTCCCACCGGTCCCGGAAGTTCGTCCAACTGGACGTCGTACGTCTCTTGTTGCGCAAGGTGCCAGGTGGCGCGGCGTGCGCAGTTTCGATTCTCCTGTGTCCGTGCTACGCGATGTTGGGAACTCGGTCACACCGGAAAACGATTCGCTGGATCGTTTTCCGGCTATCGCGCGTTCGGGCTCACTTGCCTCGATCCCTTCCGCTTACCAGGCACCGATCGCGGGTGTTCGCTCGCTCGGGTGCGGGCACAAAAAAAGCGCGGAAAGCCGCCCGGCTCGTCCGCGCCCCCAACTCTGTCCCTTGTCCTCAGGGCAAGAGCCCTGTCCAGAGGTCTTTTCGGAATTCGGGTGCGCCCGCTTTAGCGATCCTTCGGATCGCTGACTAGAATCTCCCGCATGTGGCTCGTCGGCCCCGAAAATCGCCGGATTTCGCTTTGTTACTCCATGAACGTGCACCCCGGTGAGGGGTTGGACGACGTGCTCTCCTCGCTGCGCGAGTTCGTCGTGCCGCTCAAGAAGCGCCTTGGTGTGACCGGGCCGATGGCGGTGGGGCTGCGGCTTGCGCGGCAGGCCGCGGAGGAGAGCGAGTCGCGCGCGGGGGAGCTCAAGACCCTGCTCGATGCCGAAGGGCTCGAAGCGGTCACGTGCAATGCGTTTCCCTTTGGCGACTTCCACGCAGAGTCCGTGAAGGAAGACGTCTACCGCCCGGACTGGTCCGACGGCAAACGCGCGACGTACACCCTGCGCTGCGCGGTCGTTCTCGCCGCGATGAACGCTCGGCGCAAGCGTGTGTCGCTCTCGACGGTGCCGCTCTCGTTCAAGGGGTGGGGCAGCTCCATCAATGCGTCGATCGGCCGGCTGCTCGATCTCGTGAATCCGTTGTCTGCCGTCGAGCGGAAGTCCGGCGTGCGTGTGCGTGTCGGCCTCGAACCGGAGCCGTTTTGCCTGCTCGAAACGGCGCGGGAAACAGCGGAGTTCTGGACGAGCCAGTTCATGCCCGCGGCGCGCGCGCGCTTCGGCCCCGGGGCCGAGGTGTTGGTGAAGAGTTATCTCGGCGTGTGCGTGGATACCTGTCATCACGCGGTGCGCTGGGAGGAGTTGGCCGCGGTCTACGAGCTCTACAAGGAAGCAGAGATCCCGGTCACCAAGATCCAGCTTTCATCCGCGCTCGAGGCGCCGTCCACGGATGAACTGCAGCCGTTTGTGGAGCCGCGCTATTTGCATCAGGTCGTAGCGCAAAGCGGCGAGGCGCGCGTGGACCTGCCCGGGCCGAAGATCGAGGGCCCGGTGCGCTGCCACTTCCACGTGCCGGTGCACAAGACCGAAGTCGGTGGCGTCGCGACAACGCGTCAGCAGATGCTCGACGGGTTGGCGGAGGGGCTGCGCCGCAACGCCACGGATTGCTACGAGATCGAGACGTACACGTGGGACGTGCTGCCGCTGCGCGAAGGTGAGCTGCTCGATTCTCTCGAAGCGGAGTACAAGTGCGTGCTCGAAGCCGCGGCGTCGGAAGGCTACGTGGCGGCGCCCTAGTCGCCCGTCACACGTCGCGAGTTTGCAGCGGCGCGAGCATTTGCCGTTCCTGCAGCCACGCGTGGAGCTTCAGCGCTTTGATCTTCTTGCCGATGCGCAGGCCGGACTGCTTGCAGAACGCCAGCGTCTCCGTGAGTTCTTCCTCCGTGGGCTGAAGCGGCGTCAGCGCGCTGAGGAGTTGCGGCCGGATGCGGTTCTTCATGAACCACGGGTGGCGGGCCGCAAGGAAGTAGAACGTCGCCAGCATGCCCGCGCCCAGCAGCACGAGGAGTGCGGCGAGCACGTTTTTCATCACTGGCGTTAGACCTTGATCCGCGCGCGCCGCGAGCACGACCGCGAGCACGAATGCCAACCCCGTGAACAGCGTGAAGTATCCGACCTTCTTGCCCATCGGGCTCGACTCCGGTTCGGCGCGGTTGCGCTCGATCATCGGCTCGAGCATGAAAAACGGCTCGCGCAGCGCTTCGGTGCGGTCCTCGCCGGCCAAGGTCCCCGCGGCGATCTTCGCCTCGATCGCGAAACGGTCCGAGTAGGACTCGCGGAAGTTCGGATAGGTCTCGGAGATCAGCTCATCGACGTCGCTGAGCGGGTTCTGCGAGACCTGGGCGTAATCCCGGATCTCGGCGCCGTCGCGCAGGTGGCACGTTTCGCATTCCGTTTCGTGGCCGACCAACGATCCCTGGCCGAATGACACGTAGTACACGTGGCTCGCTTCGCCGATGCGCCTGATGACATGCGCGCGCGCTTTGCGGCAGATCGGACAGAACTCGGCGACGCGTCCGAGCCGCTTGCGCTTGATCTTCGTACCCCAAACGATGAACACGCGAGAAAACATAACACGCGCGGATCCCTCAACTTGCCTCCGACGTATGCAGCGGTGCAAGCATCCGCGCTTCCTGCAGTAGACCGTACAGCTTCGGCGCCTTGATTGTCTTGCCGATGCGCAGGCCCTCCCGTCTGCAGAAGTCGAGGGTATCGACCAACTCATCGATGGTGGGTTGCAGCGGCGCAAGCGCTCTCATCAGCTGTCGCCGCAAACGGTGCTTCATGAACCACAGAGAGCGCACGAGGAAGAAATAGAACGTCACGCCGAGGCTGAGCACGAACGCGAGTGCGAACGACCCAAGCACCCAGTCGTGTGCCTCCGGCTCGACGTCCACATTCGCGAACCCCATGATCAGGAACACAACGAGCATGCCGAGCATGATCTTCAGCGCGATCTGCCCGCCCGGGCTCCATTCCGGATCCCTGCGGTTTTCCTCGACGAGCGGGTCTAGCAAGAAAAACGGCCGACGCAGCTCGTCGATTCGCTCCTCTTTGCCCAGGTTACCGGCCGCGATGCGACGCTCCAGCGCGATTCGCGGAGCATAGGTCTTGTCGAGGTCCGGGTTCGTTTCATCGATTAGCTCCTCGACGCCGCCGACCGTGTTTTGGGACACCGCTTTGTATTCGTCTTCCTGAAGATCCGCCGGTCCGCGAAAGTGACATACCTCGCACTTGGTTTCGAGGTCCAGCAACGACCCTTTGCCGAGAGAGACGCAGTAGATGTGGTTCACCTCGCTGACACGCGTCAGCGTGTGCGCGCGGTACTTTCGGCAGATTGGGCAGAAATCCGCTACACGTCCGAGCAGCTTGCGCTTGATCTTCGTTCCCAGAATGAACACGCGCGAACCATAGCACGCTCTGACCGCGCGGCTGGTCAGGATAGCTTGTCGAGCGAGACCGATTCCTGATGGCCGCTTTCGAGCACTTTGACCTGCACCTTGTGCTCGGCCCACTCGTCGGGGCCGACAAGCACGACGCGCGACGCGCCCGATTGCTCGGCGGTCTTGAACGCCTTGTTGAGTTTCATCGCGACATACGGCGCCTCGGCGCGATCGCCCGCGTCGCGCAAACGGCGCACGACCTCTCGCGCGGCGCCGAGCATCTCGTCGCCGATCGGCACGACGAACGTATTGATGCGCGGCGGGTGATCCGGCAGGCGTCCGAGATCCTTCAGAAGCTCGGCGATCACCACATCGCCCATGCCAAATCCCAGCGCGGGTGTGGGGGGGCCGCCAAGGGTCTCGACGAGCGTGTCGTAGCGGCCGCCGCCCGCGACCGCGCGCAGCTTGTGGCCCCGGTCGAATATCTCGAACACCGTGCCGGTGTAATACGCGAGGCCGCGCACGATGCTCTTGTCGACGGTCACATACTCAGAGAGCCCGTAGGAGTTACACGCTTCCAGGAATTCCGCAAACGAACCTTCCGGCGTGTAGTCGGCGTGGAACCACTCCCGCAGCGCGGCCGCCGGTTTCGCGCCAAGAACCTCGTCGGCCGCATCGGTGTCCAGCTTGCCGCGATCGATGAGCTGAAGCGCGCCCGTCTTGTTCTCTATTCCCAAGTTGTCGAGCGCGCTCTCCGCCGCCTGCCGGTCGAACGCGCGCACGTAGATGTCCTCGTGCGTGAGGCCGAGACGAGACAGAGCGTCGATCGCCACCGCGACGACTTCCGCTTCGGCCGCCACTTCCGCCGAGCCGATGACGTCGACGTTCCACTGGATGTGCTCGCGCAGCCGTCCGCGTTGTTGGCGCTGGTAGCGAAACAGCTGCGGCACGGAGTACCACTTCGTCGGTTTCTTGAGCGCCGCCGCGCGGCTTGCGACCATGCGGCCGAGGGTGGGCGTCAGCTCCGGACGAAGGCCGACGTCGCGCCCGCCTTTGTCCACGAACGCGTAGATCTCGTCGACGATCGCGTCCCCTGACTTCGCCTTCAGAAGATCCAACGACTCCAGCGGCGGCCCGTCGATCTCTTCGAACCCCGCCGCCCGCGCCGCCGCGTGCCACGTTCCCTCGACGTGACGGCGAATCGCCATCTCCGCCGGGTAGAAGTCGCGAAAACCCGGGAGCGCCTTGAAGCTCATGCGCGGAATCCTATCAGCCTGGCCCGCGGTCCGACCCGGCGATACCGAGGCAGAGGGATCCGGAAAGGAAAAGGGCCAAGTTCAAAGGACAAGGGCAAGTTCAAGGGTTCGCGGGTGGGCGGCCGCGCCGAAAAACCGCCAGCGCCGTCAGCGCGCCTGAAACCGTTTCAACAGTTCGCGCTGCGCTGGGTGCTTGTGCAGGAACGATCGGATCAGGTTGTGGACGTACCCGTCGTTCGCCCATTCCGCGTATCCCTTTTGCGCGCTGTCGAAGCGTCGGTTCGCCGTGTCCTCGTCGCCGCGCGCGAGCGCTTCCAGGCCACGCAGAAACGACGCGATCGAACGCCAACGATGGCCGGATGGGTGCTCGCCGAGCCCATGCGCCGCGCGTGCGGCCTCCCGCATCAGCGGCGCGTCGGCCGTGGAATCCAGCAGTACCGCCGCCAAGTAGTACGCCGTCGTGAAGGCGGGCCGGGTCGCCTCCAGCACATGCGCGCGATGGCTGTCCTTGGCCCGATCGAGGCGCGCCGCGAACTCCAGCGGCGTCTCGCCGGGTTGAATTTCGAGGCGTGGTGCGCTCATCGACCCGCGGATCCGCGCGCCCCGTTCGAGGGCGGCCGTGATCTCGCGACGAACCACCGACGGCGCGATTCGCGGAACGACGTATTGCAACTCCGTGCGGGACCAATGGGATTCCCCCATCGACGCGAGCACGATCGCGAATCGCTCCTCGAGGATCAACCGCGGATCGAGTTTGTCGGGCCGGTCGTCCTTTTTCAGCAGTTTGGCGGCTTCTGCAAGCAGCTTGCGCGCTTCGGCGAGTTGGCCGCTTTTTCGTTTGAGGCGCGCGAGGTGGAGCACCGGAGTGGGGTCTCGCGGATTGATGTCGCGCGCCGTCCGCAGCAGCGAAAGCGCCTGCAACGGATCGTCGTCGCCGGCGAGCTGCGCGAGGCGGATCCGGGAAAGCGCGTGGTGGTAGTCCTTGGCCACACGGCGGTAGTGTGCGATCGCGGCATCCTTGCCCTCGCTCTCCTCGATGAACCGGCCGAGTTGGTACAGCACGTTCGGGTCGTGCGGGCGCTGTTCGAGCAGGAGTTCGAGGTCGTCTCTTTGTCCGCGCGCCATCAACGCGCCGGCGTGGGTCTTCTCGAAGCCGAGCGCGACATCGAGTTCGTTCCGATCACCGTCGTCCAGATATCGCCCGAACGCGCGCGACGCGCGCCAGTGAGCGTGTAGCGGAGAACACGCGACGACCAACACGCCGCCGACGGCGATCGGCGCGAGGCGTGGAAGCGATACGCGGGAGCAGACTTCGGCCGGGAGCAACATCACGAAAAACAGCAACGCGAGCAGCGACGGATCGTGAAGCGGCAGGTCGACCAGCGCGTGTATGAAAAACGCGAGGGTCGCTGCGGCCGCCGCGCGATGGCGCCGGGCCGCGCGCAACGCGGCGAACGCCAGAAAGAGCAGCGCCGTGATTCCGAGCAGGCCACCCTCGGCGAAGGACTCGAGGTAGTCGTTGTGCGTCGCATGCACGCGCCGTCCGCCGGAGATTTGGATCTCCTCCAGCGTTCGGCGGGCGGGATACTCGCGCGCGAATCCGCCGGCGCCCTTTCCGAGGAGCGGGTCCTCCGTGCCCATCGTGACCGCCGCGTCGTACCAGGTCAGGCGCACCTTGACGGTGTTGGAGTCTTTCAGAAAGAGCCCCGCCGCGATCACGATCACGGCCGTGGCGGCCAGGGCGAGCCAACGCCACCGGGGCCGGTTCCACGTCGCATAAAGTGCCATCGCGCACCCGCCCGCGAGGATGCCGCCACGGCTCTGCGTCGCCAGGAGTCCCGCGGCGACCAGTGCCAGCAAGAGGAACCGACCGCGCCGCCACGCGCCGAAGAACGGGAGCAGCATCGCGAGTCCCGCGCCGGCGAAGTTGCGCATTGCGAACGTCGCGGACGCCTGCCGCGCGCCTGTCACGAGTTGCACCAGCGCGATTGCCGCGAGCAAGCCACCCAGCAGCGCGAGCGCCTTCGGAGCCTTATCGAGCAGCCACCTCTTTTCAATCGTGCCCGCTGCGATGTGAAAGACGAGGGCGAGGGCACCGAGAACGATCCACGCGCGCCACGATTCGGCGGGGAGCGGCCCGCGCAGGAGCATTGCGCCGCGCACGGCGACAAACACGCAGACGGCGAGGCTGACGTCGGTCCACGCGAGCCGCGGCTTCGCGACGGGGGAGAGAAAGAACAAACCCGCGGCGACGACGCCGATCACCAGGGCCTTGACGGCATGGTCATCGAACGAGACGGGATCGAACGCGAGAACTGCCGCGAAAAGGAGGAGCAGGTGCGTCCAGCGGATCACGCAGCGATCACGAGAAAAGGGCGTCCACGAATGCGGCGGCGTCGAAGGACTCCATGTCCGTGTGCTGCTCGCCGACACCCACGAACTTCACGGGGATTCCGAGTTCGTCGTGGATCGAGAGGATCGCGCCGCCGCGCGCCGTGCCGTCGAGTTTGGAGAGGAAGATGCCGCTGACCGGAGCCACCTCGTGGAACAGCCGCGCCTGCCGCATCGCGTTCTGCCCGGTGGTCGCGTCGAGCACCAGGAGTGTTTCGTGCGGCGCGCCGGGGATGCGCTTGCCGAGTACGCGCCGGATCTTCTCCAGTTCGCGCATCAGGTGGTCCTGGGTGTGGAGGCGCCCGGCCGTGTCGACGATCAGGTAGTCCGCGCCGCGGTTCAAGGCGGCGTCGGCGGCGTCGAAGGCCACGGCGGCGGGGTCGGCGTTCATCTGCTGTTTGACGATCTCAACGCCGAGCCGCTTGCTCCAAATCGTGAGTTGCTCGACGGCCGCCGCGCGAAAGGTGTCGCAGGCGCCGAGGACGACGCTCTTGTCCTGATCGCGAAGATGCGCCGCGAGTTTGGCGATCGACGTGGTCTTGCCCGAGCCGTTGACGCCAGCGACGAGAATCACGGTCGGTTTCTCCGCGGCTGTCGCGAGGCCGACCGGCTTTTGGGCGAACCGCTCCTTGAGCGTGTTCTTCAGATACGGCAGCGCCTGTTCGGCGTCGGTGAGTTCGCCCTTTTTCCACGCGTCGCGCAGGGCCGCACAGACGGCATCGGTGGTGGCGACACCGACATCGGCCTGCAGCAGGGCGTCCTCGATCTCCTCGAGTTTGTCCTCGTCGAGTTTGCCGCGAAAAATGCCGAGGAACCCGCCGGAGAACGCCTCGCGAGTGCGCTTGAGAGTTTTCTTGAACCGATCGAAAAGGCCCATTTTCCGTGCGTCCCTGGCGGTGTTGAGGATGAACTGTTTTTGCGTTCGCGTCGTGCGCCGAATATCAGAGGCCGCGTTCGCGGCGGATACGGTCGAGGATGCCGTTGATAAACGAGCCGGACTGCTCCGTCGAGTAGCGTTTCCCGAGCTCGATGGCTTCGTTGATCGAAACTTTCGCCGGTATCTCCTCGACGTGAATCATCTCGAAGACCGCCATGCGCAGGATGTTCCGGTCGACCACCGCCATGCGATGGATCTCCCAGTTCTTGGCGGCGGCTGCAATGGCCTTGTCGAGTTCGGCCACGGCCCCGCGCGTCCCGTGGATCAGCTCCGCCGCGAACTCGCGAATCTCCGCGTCGTTGGCCTCGCTGCGCCCGAGATGCGACTCGAGACCCTCGATCGCCTCCTCGCCCTGGGCGTCGATCTGATAGAGCATCTGCAGCGCGATTTCGCGCGCCTTGGTGCGCTTTCTCATCCTGCGGTCTCTTCCGCGGCGCCAGTCTTCTCGGCAAGCCGAATCTGCTCCGCCACGTTGTGGCATTCGATCACCGCCTGCGCGGCGTCGAACCCCTTGTTGCCGACCTTGCCGCCGGCGCGCTGGAGCGCCTGCTCGAGGTCTTCGGTGGTGAGCACGCCGCAAGCGACGCACTTTCCGGTCTCGCGTCCGATCGCGGCCAGGCCGCCGATGGCGGCGTCGCAGATGTAGTCGTAGTGCGCCGACTCCCCGCGGATGACGCAGCCGATGCCGATGACCGCGTCCACCTTGTCCGCGTCGAGCAGCTGTCGCGCGGCGGTCGGGATTTCGAAGGCGCCCGGAACGCGCGTGACGACGATACGGTCCGATGCGACGCCGTGTCGGGTCAGACAATCGATCGCGCCTTCTTCCAGGCGGTCGCAGACCACGCCGTTGAAGCGTGCGACGACGACGCCGACGCGGATACGCGAACCATCGAAATTGCCAACGATCTCCGAAACCATGGGGCGCGCCAATTATAGGCCGCGCGCCGAGTTCCGCGGTGGGTGCGCTATTCCCCCTCGCCGGCCAGCGCGAGCGGCTTCTCCATCACCTTCTGGATGATGACGCGGGCGCCGTTCTTCTCGTCCTTCGCACCGTCGTCGAAGACCTTGGCGAGCAGGTCCTTCCGGTTCTTGTGGCGGATCTTGAACCAGCACTTGTCCACGCGGACGATGTCCTTTTTCTTTCCGTCCTTCGGCGCAAAGACCTTGATGGTCCGGCTGTAGACATCGCACTTGAGGATCTTGGTCTTGGAGAGCCGGCCGGCGACATCCTGGCGAATCTCGAGCGTGGTCGCCTTGACCTTGTTGCCGTCGAACATCAGTTTCCGGTTGTTGCTCAGCACGACCCGGTCGCCGCCGAGATAGTTGAGCCGGACGGTGCAGTCGTTGGCGCCGTCGATGAACAATCCGCCGTGCAGCGCGCCGCTGAGGTCCCTGCTCGGACCGCAGCTCATCACGTTGACGCGAACCGAGTTCGTGTCCTTTTTGGGCGGGTTGACGCACTGGATGTTCACGGCGCCCTGGGCCAGGATCGTGATCAGGTCGATCGTGCCCCGCTGAAAGCGGAAGTTGAGCGGCGATTCGCGCTCGAACGTGCACTCCTCCAGGAACAGCCGGCCGGAGACCGCTTCGTCCAGCGCCGACTTGATTCCCGCTCCGCCGAGGAACTTCGTAGTCGAGATGTGCACCTCGCGGAATTCCGCCGGCAGCTCGATCACGACGTTTTCGAATGAGCAGCGGCGCTGGGCCGTGCCGGTCACGGTCAGGTGGCCCTTGACGACCAACACCGCGCCCAGCCCTTTGCCGACGACGCGCGTGCCCTGCTGGATCGAGAGTCTCCCTTCGAGCACGCGGCGCCCCTCAATGTGGAACGTCTGCCCGCCGACCTTCGCCGGGCCCCGAAGCGGCAGCGGCTTGCCGTCTTCCGCAACAACCGGCGATACGAGGACCGCCGAAGCGAAAACGACAAGTGCCCAACCCATGAACCAACGCACGCGTCCTATTGTTGGCGGACACTGCCGGTTGGCAACCCCGTTGCCCGCAATCGGCAATGCTTAGTGCCGCAAGCGAGGTAAAAACGTTCGCAGCCAGACGCGGAACACGGATTTGCACGTCGCCGCGAGGCCCACCAGCAACGTGAACACGACGGGGACGAGCAGGAGCGTCGCAAGCGTCGAGCAGATCAGGCCACCGACCACTGCGACCGCGAGCCCGTCATACGGAATGCCGTCCTCCGGCACGGACAGGATGGCCATGGGGAGCAACCCCGCGATGGTCGTCAGCGCGGTGGTCACGACCGGCCGCACGCGGTCGCGCCCGGCGAGCAGGACCGCGGTGTTGAGCGTGACGCCGTTTCTGCGCTGTTGCTGCACGCGGTCCACCAGGACGATACCGTTGTTGACGACGATCCCGGCGAGGAGAATCAGCCCGAGGATGGAGAGCCCGTCCAGCGGCTTGCCGGTGATGTGGAGCGCCCACAGCGAACCCATGATTGCGGGCGGGATGGCGAAGAGCACCGCGAACGGCAGGATCAGCGATTCGAACAGAACGCCGGTCAGCAAGAAGACAAACACGATGCCGAGCATCAGTGCGTCGCCCAATTCGGCGAAGGATTCCTCGAGGTCGCGCCACGCACCGCCGATCTTTTGGCGGACGCCGGGCGGAAGTTGGACCGCGGCCACCGTGTCGCTGACCTCGTTGTGAAACGCGCGCACGTCGTCGCCGTGTCCCACGACTTCGAGGCTGTCGACGCGCCGTCCGTCGTGCCGGACGATCGCTCCGGGCGCGTCGTGGATTCCAAAACGCGTGAGCGCGGAGAGCGGCAAGGCGCCGCGGCCTGTGGGAATGAGCACCTCGCCGAGGTCGTGCGCCGCCTGTGCCTGGTCCGGATCCATCTCGATGATGAGCGGCACGTCGCGACCATCGGAGTAGAAGTCGCTGAGCCGCGCGCCACGCACGATCCAACCGACGGTTCCGCGAATCGCGGCCGCGCTGAAGTCGACCCTGTCGGCGACGTCGCGATCGACGGTGATCCGCAACTCTTGAAGGCCGTCGTTCCGCTCGCGCGTCACGTCCTTGACGGACTCGAGCTCCTTGAGACGTTCCTCGATCGTGTCGAGGGTGCGTTCGAGCACGAGGGGATCTTCGCCCTCCAACGTGACCGAGGTTCGGCTCTCGCGGTTCACGGACTCCAGGCTCGTCCAGACCCCGGGCACCTTCGGCCACCCCTCGATCATCTTCTCGCGGATCTCGTCGAGCTTGAGTTCGGCGTCGGGCTCCTTCCAGGTCATGATGAAGCCGCCCATCTTCTCGAAGTGGGCGTAGACGCCTTGCAGTCCCAACTCCTCGCGCCGGCTGGCGAGGTAATCCTCGTAGATCTTCGTGGCGCGGCTCGCATCGCTCATCGAGTAGTGGCGCGGCCACCGCGTCCGGATGCGAAGCGAACCGCCGCCGCCGCCCATGGCGTCCTTGCGGCCGAGTGTCTCGAGCGGGATTCCGGCCGACCAGACCAGCGGCAGCGCCAGGATGCAGACGGCGAAGCGGTTGCGCAGTGCCCATCCCAGAACGCGGCCGTAGGCGCCGCGGTCGTTCCTGTCGGTGACGGACGCCGCCGGCTTCTTGCCTTCGAGTTTCTTGCGCAGGTAGATCGATCCGAGGGGAACGAGGACGAGCGCAACCGCGAGGGATGCGAGCAACGCGTAAGCGATGGGGCCGCCGATCGAACCCATCAGCAGCCGGTTGTTGGCATCGTCGGCGAGAAAGACGACCGGTGCGAACACGACGATGGTCGTCAGCGTCGCGGTCAGTACCGCCAGCGCGACTTCGCTCGCGCCGCCCGTCGCCGCCTCGCGGGGCGTCTCCCCGCGCTCTCGCCGGCGAACGATCGCTTCGACCACGACGATGGCGTTGTCGATGAGCATGCCGACTGCGATCGTCAACGCGAGCATCGTGATGATGTTGAGCGAGGCGCCGGTGAAGTAGAGGACCGTCACCGCGATCGTGAGCGAGAGCGGGATGGCCGCCGTCACCAGGAGCGTCATGCGGAGGCGCCGGAAGAACGCGAACAGCACCAAGACGGCGAGCACGCCGCCGTACAGCGCGTTTTGATACAGCGTCTCGAGCGACACCTGGATTCTCTTTCCGGCGTCGAACCACGGCGCGATCCGCATGTCCTTCGCGACCGGATGGGTCGCTTTCAGCTCGTCGAAGAAGTTCCGGATGTTCTCGCACGTCTGGACGGTGTTGGCGTCCGAGGTCTTGTAGATGGCGCCGGCGATGACCGCGTTGCCGTTGAACCGCCCCCAACCCTGGTCGAGCCCGGGCACGACCTCGACGCGCGCGATCTGTCCGAGTGTGACGTCGTCCGTCACCGGGATCGCGCGGATCTCGTCGAGGGTTTCGAACTCCATCGTCGCGCGCAGGTAGGCGTGTCGTCCGCCTTCGCGCAACTCGCCGAGGTCCGCCGTGAGGTTGTCGCTGCGGAGACGGCGAAGCAGCTCGCGCAGGTCGAGCCGGCGGCGCAGCACCTCCTCGCGGTCGAGCCAGATGCGCACGGACCGTTTGACGAGGCCACGCGAGTTGACGCGCGCGACGCCGTCGATGGATTCGAGACGCGGGATGACCACGTCCTCCATGAAGTCCGAGAGCTCGAGCCGGTCGATGTCGCCGGAACAGGAGAACCACATGACCGGCATGTCGCGCGTACCGAAACGCCGCACGACCACGCGTGTGACGTCGTCGGGCAGATCGGGTTCGACGCGCTGGATGCGGTCGCGAACGAGCCGCTCCATCTCCGGCGCGTCCGAGTCCGATTTGAGCGTGACGTGGATGCGCACCATGTCGGCCGTGCAGCGCGTGCGGATCGAGTCGATGCCGGAAATCGTCCCCAGCGCCTCCTCGATCGGGATCGCGATGTGGCGCTCCGCCTCCTGGGGATTCGCGCGGCGCAGGTTCACGTATACGCTCAGCGATCGTTCCTCGAACCCGTCCGGGAGCATCCGCAGCGGGATGTTCTGAAACGACAGCACGCCCATGACGATCGTCGCGGCCGAGAGCACCACGACTCCGATCGGGCGCGAGAGGATCAGGCGAATCGCCGCGATCATGCCGTGGCCCCCAGGTCTTCACCGGCCATCGTCTCCGCCCGCGCACCCCGGCCGCGCCGGCCGAGCGTGAGTTCGTACAGCACGGGAACCAGGACCAGCGTCAGCAAGGTGCTCGTGAACAACCCGCCGATAACGGTGATCGCCATCGGCGCGCGCAGTTCCGCGGCCTCGCCACCGCCGAGGCCGAACGGCAGCACGTCCGCGAGCGGCAGTCCCGCGAGAACGCCGGTCATCGGCAGGAGACCGAGCACGGTTGTCGTCGTCGTCATGAGGATCGGCCTCAGGCGTTCGCGCGCCGCGTCCAGGATCGCATCGCGAACGTGTTGTTTCTCGCGGATGCGGCGGTTGATGCTGTCGAGGAGGACGATGGCGTTGTTGACCGCGATGCCGACGAGCAGGATGGCGCCCAACAGGACCACCACGCTCAAAGGCATCGACAGCCAATCCAAAGCCAACACGGCGCCGACACCGGCGAGCGGCAACGAGATCATGATGAGCAACGGCTGCACAAGCGACTCGAACTGCGCCGCCATCACGGCGTAGACCAGGAAGATCGCGAGGGACATCGCGAAGAGCAGCGCGCCGATCGACCGTTTGGCTTCGCGGCTGCGCCCGGCGACATCCACTTCGACCCCGTGCTTCTCGGCGATGGGTTGGGCGACGGCGCGGGTTTCGTCCGCGAGGCGGCCGAGTTCGAACCCCTTGTACGATGCCGTCACCACGGCGCAGTGCCGTCCGCCGACGCGCCGGATCTCACCGGGCCCCTCCGCCACCTTGGGCGGTTCCGCGAGAATCGAACCGAGCGGGATGGGCGGTTTTCCTGGATTGCTGACGTTCAATGCCGCGAGTTGCTGCAGCGTCGACCGATCGCCTTCCTTTAGGCGCACGCGCACGTCGGTGCGCTCCGAGCCCTCGACGAGCGACGTCGGAACCAACCCCTGCAGCTTGCGCCGGATGCGCGCCGCCACTTCCGCGACGGTCAGTTCGTGGCGGAACAGGGCAGTGCGGTCGAAGATCAGGCGCACCTCGCGCGCGCCGCGGCCGAGGCCGACCTGCACGCTGTCCACGCCGTCGAAGAGGCGCAGCTCTTCCGCGAGTTCCTGCGATGCGCGACTCAGCCGGCCGAGGTCTTTTTCTCCGGTGCCGTAGAACACGACGCGCAGCGGAATCGCGAACCGGAACAGCGTCGACGGCAGAAACTCCGGCGGCAGGATGTTCGGAACCTGCAGCAGGCGTTGTTCAACCTGCCCGCGCACGCGCATCTCCGTCCCGTCGGTATGGGCGGCGGCTTCGGTGAGATGCACCGTGACGTGTGCCGTGTGCTCCCCCTCGTCGGAAGCGCGATCCGCGTCCGCCTCCACGCCGACCGTCGAGGAAACCCACTCGACCTCGGACAGGTCCTTGAGCTCCGCGACGATGGGGCGGAGACGCGCGGCCGTTTGCTCGAGCGGCGTGCCCGGCGCGAACGAGATGCGCACGTCGAATTCGCCGGTGAGCGATTCGGGGATCAGATCGGGGCTGAGTTTCGTCGCGCGCCACCCGGCGTAACCGAACGCGGTGAGCGCGAGGAAGATCACGAGGGTCTTTTGATGCAGGCACGCGCGCAGGAACCGCGGGTAGATCGCCGCAAGCGCGCCGTAGCCGGTCTGCCACACG
Organism: Planctomycetota bacterium; assembly: GCA_036443405.1. GTDB lineage: Bacteria > Planctomycetota > PLA2 > PLA2 > PLA2 > JAZFYD01. The sequence continues at coordinate 143 of JAZFYD010000238.1, read as the reverse complement.
CGCACAAACGGAGACAGGACAAGCGTGCAGAGCATCGCGCCGGCTTTCCAGATCCAACCGGAAAACACCGCGAGCAGTGTGATCGCGCCGTACATCGTGCGCCCGAGCACGAGAAACGGCACCAGGAGGAGGAGCCAGAATCC
>JAZFYD010000237.1:0-9730 GCA_036443405.1 Planctomycetota bacterium | reverse complement strand
CATCGTCATCGACATACGCGACGGTGTGCCGATGGTGTTGCACGAGGAACCGCGTGAGCCCGGACAGGAGCCGCAGGCGCCGTGGTGGATGCCGCTCACGCAGGAATACGCACACGAAGACGAGGCGGCGTTTTGGGGGCCGTTGATGCCGCCGGAGTGATATGGAATGTGGACGCACTACCGATAGCCGCGCGGACCGTTCCGCGCATGGGAGCGTACGGTGCCAGGTGACTTTTTCGCGAATCCCGAGCTGGTTGCGCGCCACGACGGCGTGTTTGGGCGTGGCACGCATGTCTCGCGTTGCACCAGCGAGTTAACTCACGCGTTTGGCGTGGTCGCGAACGGACACGGCGCGTGACACTGGCGAATAAGTTACCTGGCACCGTACGCGGTCATCATCGGGCGCGTTTTCGTCCGAGGATCCTGCGGATCGTGTCCATCAGGTTTGGTTTCCTTCTTCGCAGACGGGCGAACTCTGCCTCGATGCGCTCGTCGTCTTCTCCGCGATATAGAACGGTCGACTTCCCAGCACGGGCAGCATCGCCCGCCGGTCCGAGTTCGTCGATGACAGGAGGCTCGGCCGTGAACACCTCGACGACGTCGTCCTCGGTGGCGATGAGGTAATGGATCGCGCCGGGAGCGTTGATGTCGACGAGGGGCTCCTGCTCTCGGAGTTCGCAGAGCCAGTCCGACCGCGTCACGCGCCAGGTCCAGCCACGCGGCCCACCGATCTCTTCGCGACGGGCCCAGAGGCCGACTCGGTACTCCTCGAGCATGTTGCGGTAGGCCACGACGTTCTCGAAGCGCAAGGTGCCATGTAACTTGTTCGCGAATCCCGAGTTGGTCGCGCGCCACGACGGCGTGTTTGGGGCGTGGCGCGCATATCTCGCGTTGCACGAGCGCGTTAACTCATGCGTTGGCCTGAGCGTCGAACCGATCATGGCGCCGCGACACTCGCGACAAAGTTACCTGGCACCGTGTGCGGTCGACGCGAGGGCTGGCGGAGGGGGGGGGGCTGCACAACGCCTCCGCTGTTCGAAACGCAAACAACGGTGCGGGCAGCAAGGAAGCGGTGCCTGGTAAGACGGCGCCGCGGAGCACGGAATCCGGAAACAAAGCCGATCGCCGCGCCACCTGGCACCTTCACGGAAACAACCAACGTCCGAGGGCTAGTTGGACGAACTGCCGGGAACCGGTGGGATGTTCGATTTCGCAAGAACCGTTCCCTCCGAGTTCGCACCTCCCACCGGTACGGGCTGTTCGTCCCGCGGGAACTCGGACCCGTTGGTTGCGCAAGGTGCCAGGTGGCGCGTCGGTCTACTTCCCGTGCCCTTCGATGCGCTGCTCCTCCGCTTACCAGGCACCGATCGCGGGTTGTCGTTGTTGCGAGGCCGAACGGCTTCGCACCTCACGCCTCGCGATCCCTAGGACCCGTGCTGAAACTCGTCTGGTATCCCATCCGCTTTGGAGCGCTCATCGTGAAAATGAAATCGTTCGCATTCTGGACCACCACGTGCCTCGCCTGTCTGGCCATGGGTGCCGGTGGTGTCATGGACCTTCTGCACGCCGAGCAGGTCATGACGGCGCTCACACACCTCGGCTACCCGGAGTACGTTGCCACGATCTTGGGGGTCGGCAAACTGCTGGGAGTCGCTGTGGTCCTTGTGCCCGGCTTGCCTCGTTTGAAGGAGTGGGCATATGCGGGCCTCGTGATCGATCTGGTGGGCGCGTTCGCATCGCATCTCTTCGTGGGCGACCCGATCGCGGACCTCATTCCGCCCGTGGTGATCCTGGTGCTCACCTTGGCGAGTTGGGTTCTCCGCCCGGCGTCCCGTCGCCTGGGCTAAGCGTACGGTGCCGCGAATCCCGAGCTGGTTGCGCGCCACGATGGCGCGTTACAACTCCAGAAAAAGTTACCTGGCACCGTGATACCCGACACCGTGATCCCCCAGGCATCCAGATGCGTTTACTATCGAGTCAGCGATGTCACTTCCCACGACCCGGCGGCACGTGATGAGAACCGCGGTTTGCGTGTTTTTCATGCTGGTTCTCGTGGGCGCGCCGGTTTCCGCCGAGGAGCAAAGGCTGCCCCCGGCCGAAGATCGCGCTCTCGCGCGGTTCGCGCCGGCGGCCATCGCAGCGGAAGCAAAGTACCTCGAGACGGCGCTCGGTCTCCTCAAGGTGCTGGCCGTTCATCTCGCCGATGGTGAGCGTTCGGCTGTCCGGAGCGGCGAGATTCAGGAGGCCAACAGGATCCGCGTTTATCGGGATCGAATCGCACGCCTTGGGACCGAGGTGTCCCGCCACGATTTTCTGGGCGGCACGCTGCCGGCGATCGACCAGCACTTCGTGCCGCCGTCGGCCGTGCAGCGGGTCGGGGAATGCGCGCGAAAGCTGACCGAGGCCGATCGGGCTTACCGTGCGGCGCTAGGGTCCATCAAGACCGAGGTGATGGAACTGATCGCGTCCGCGCGGCGCCTGGCGATCGAGTCCGCGGATCTCGACGCCGCCAATCGCGTTCAGAAGGTCGAGGACGCCATCAACAAAGAGATCGCGATCCGCCTCGAGGTGCTTGGTTATACCGAGTACTACTGCCGCTCGTCTGATCGCGTTCGCAACGATTTCATCCTCGCGCAGCCCGAGGCGTGGCGCGTCGTGGACGAAGAACTGATCGGGACCGAGAGGCATGACGAAGCTCTCGAGGCCACCCTGGCATGGAAGCTCGATAGGATCTCGGCGGTCACCGTGCGGGGGCGGATTCGCGCGAATTCAAAACACAACTTCCGCTTGTCCGTCGGGCCGGTGAACCTGATCTTCAACTGGGAGCTGGCTCGGCAGTGCCACTTCCGCTACGACGATGATTTGACCGTTATCCGCGGTGACCTGCTGAAACCCGGCCGCGAGCACGAGATCACGGTTCGCCAACTGACCGCGAAATCCATCGAGGTCACCGTGGACGGTAAGCGCGTCTGGATCACACACGGCCGCCTGTGGGGGACCGTCACGATCTACCCGTACCAGAGCAGCATCGGCATCCGCGAGGTGCGTGTGCTCGGCAAGTCGGCAGGACCTCTCGATCGGACCACCGGCCGCCCGTCTCACCGCCGCTGGTAAGAGCGATCGTTGCTCGACGGCCGAAGCCGCCGCTACCCCTCCAACTGATCCGGCAGCCGTTCCACACGTACCAGGACGCCCCAGCCTTCGGCGGGGCTGAAGCAGGGGCCGATCACGCAGCGGACGGGGCGGTTGATTCTGGTCAGAAATTCCTGCGCTGCTGCGAGGAAGCGCTTGGCGTATTCCATTGCCTCGTCCATGTCGGCGAGATCGCCTACGTGCATCTGCGAACCGTCCTTGGGTTCGGCGTTCGCCACGCGGCGGGTTTCGCTGGCCAGGAACTGCATGAGGTTCTCCTCGAGTTCCTGGAAGTCCTTCGTATCGATCGGCATCACCATTACCTGGCAAAAGCCTAGCAAGGTTCGTTGCGCGGCGCTGCCGCGGAGTGTTGCGACCGCATCGAAACGGTACGAAGCCGCCATGCTTCGCCAGCCCGCGCGCGCCCATCGCGCCGGTACGGATCTCGGGTAGGGTGTGCCGCGTGATTCGGCGACTGTGTTGCTTTCTGATCCTGGCGTGCCCCGCTGCAGCGGGGCCCGACGAGGACGAACTCGCGTTGCGCAAGGCGTTTTACGCCGGCAACACCCACGCAATCCTGGAACTCTTCAACAAGGGGCATGCGTACCGTCTGGCCGGCAACGGTGCGTATACGTACCGCGTGTGCCGTTTCGCCGCGATGGTCGCGCCGATGCTGAGCCGCGCGCCGAAAGCCATCGAGGACAAGCTCGCCTGGCGCCTCAAGGTGTTCGCCGACCAAACCGCGCGTGCTAAGGGCCAGGAAAATAGCATCGAGGCGCAGTGGTCCGTGCAGGAGGCCATGGTCTTCTCGGAACGCCTGCGTTACCGGCGCAAACGGGAGCCGTCGCGGGTGCTGCGCGAGGCCGCCAAGGAGATCGCGCGCATCGGCGGCTGGTCGAAGGAGCACGCCGCCGCGGGATACGTCCGGGCATTGGATCTGCTGCGTGAGAACGGCCGCCGCGAAGGCGCGGACGCGGCGCTTGCGATCGAAGGCATGCGCTACATGGAGTCCAAGCTGAAATCGGCGCCGGCGGGCATGCGCGTCGCTGCGCACGCGGCCACGCAGGTCGAGCACGCTTACGCTCTGATCACGGTGAAGGAACTCGGCGAGGCGAAGAAGATCGCGTACGCCGCGATGGGCGACGTCGAGGCCTCGCTGCGCGCCCGCGGCGACCCATCTCTGCGCTCGCGGTTCAACGACCTCGTCACGTTGAGCCGCTCGCTCGGCATGGGCAAACCCGAGTACTCGATGCTCGAACGCCCGTGCGCGGACGACGCGCTTTGGATCGGCATCCCGGTATCGCGAGCCTGGACGATGGTTGAACTCGACACGGAGGAGTTCACGATCATGGTGCGGGCGCCGGACGGCCGTCTCGTCAGCCGCATCCGGTTCCAGAAGTTCGATTGGGACAAGGAATACGGGAGCGGCCGCGGCAAGCCTGTGAACGGCAAGAACGTGATCGGCCTGGCGCGCATGGCGTTTGAAAACGACCGCGCCGGGCTGGGCAAGGGCGCGGTGATCAAGCGGCCCAAAAAGACGAGGCTCTCGCCCTCGGTCAAGACCGCGCAGATCTACGATGTCGCGGGCTATCTCGAGACCGATCTGTACCGCGGCGTTCGGGCCGCTTACTTCCGCACCGCCAAGAACACCGTGGCGGTACGCATGGAAGACACGGAACCGCGCGGCCGACGGCCGGATCCGGCGCTCGATGCCTTCCTCGCGTCGTTTGCGCTCGAACGCTGACGAATCGGGTGCCCCCTAGGCGTATCCCTGGCGATCCGCATCCTCGTGCGGCGTTTCCATGCGGTGCGATCGGACTCACGGTTGCCGAATTGGGCCGCTGGGTATGGCTGTCGCGTTGGGGCGGCGGCTGATGGGTAGTGGTCGGAAACGCACTTGGGAGATGAAGGCATGAGAGCGACTTCACGCATCTCTGGGACATTGGCGTTGGTTGCGGCGCTTGTCCTCGTAGCCACGGACGCACAGGCCGATCCTGTTCGCGCCAACGCGGGGTTCAACGCGAGCACGCTGGGGCCGATCGACGACGCTCCCTCGGCCTTCACGCCGATCGGCTTCACCGTCGACTTTTTCGGCACGAATTACAGCTCGCTGTTCGTGAACAACAACGGCAACGTCACGTTCGACGCCGCGCTGCCTGCGTTCACACCGTTTCCGCTTCTGACGACGAGCCGTGTGATCATCGCGCCGTTTTTTGCCGACGTCGATACGCGCACCGGCGGCGTGGTCACATACGGCACCGACACCGTCGATGGGCACGCTGCATTTGGTGTCAACTGGCTGGACGTCAACCACTTTCTTCATTTCCTGTCTGGACCGGAGCGCAACTCCTTTCAGTTGGTTCTCATCGACCGTTCCGACATCGCGGCGGGCGACTTCGACATCGAGTTCAACTACCGCTCGATCGAATGGGAGGCCGGATTTGGTTCCGGCGCCGACACCTTCGGCATTGGCGGGTTTTCGGCACGCGTCGGTTACTCCAACGGTTCGACCGAAGCGTTCGAGCTTCCGGGCTCGGCCGTCAACGGTGCGTTTCTCGACTCCAACCTCGTCACGGGTCTGATCCACAACAAGCAAGACACCGTGGACGGCCGTTACATCTTCAACGTGCGCAACGGGGTTGTGGTTGATCCGATTCCGGAGCCGTCCACACTCGCACTCCTCGGCATCGCGACGGCCGGCGCGGCGTGGCGCCGTCGGCGCAAAGCAGCCAAAGCCTGATCCCAGCTAGAGTGATATTGCGGCCGCGTTGGCTCGAAAGGACCAGCGTGGCCGTTTTTCGTGCCCGCTCATGCTTGCGAAAGAAACTCCGCCACCTCGGAGATGTGCGTGATCGTGCGATCGGGTGTTACGCCGAGATGCTCAGGAAGTCCGCGGTTGGCGTAGTCGTTCCAGACGGCGTGGATGCCCACGGACTGCGCGCCCTTGATGTCCGCCGTCAGGCTGTCGCCGACCATCCAGACATCCGACGCGGCAACACCGAGCCTCGAAAGCGCTTCCAGATACACCGATGCGTGCGGCTTACCGACGCCGAATTCCTCCTCGACTAGGATCGCCTGAAATCGCGGTGCGAGTTCGTAGCGGTCGATCTTCTTGCGCTGGCCCTCGCTGGCGCCGTTGGTCAAGAGCGCAAGCGCCAGGCCGAGATCGCGAAGCTTGTCGAGGGCTTCGAGTGCGCCGGGGAACGGCGCCACGGCGTCCTCCCTCCAGTCGTGATAGTCCAGCGCCATCGCGGCGGCCCAGGGTCCCGCGTCTCGATCCGCCGCGGTCAGCGCGGTTGTGAGGATCTCGCAGCGCGCGTGGAGCAGGTTGAGCCGCCCGAGCCGGTGGCGTTCCTCGTCGCTCCAGTGCTCGCGCGCCGCGGCGTCGATGATCTTTCGCAGCGCGCCGGGTTCGAGATCGAGATCGGGCGCGTACTTCTCGCACACACGCTGCCACGCCGGCGCGCCATGCGCCGTGTAGCTCAGGATCGTGTCATCCAGATCCAACAGGAGCGCGCGAGGCCGAGACACTGTTTCAGGATGACACAGCACTCCCCCGGCGGGTGGCCTCACGGCATCCGCTTCGCAGCCTCCGGTAAACGAGGTACTTGTGTCGCGTGTTTTGCTCGTCTGCCTGATCGCATCCCTGGCGGTCGCCCACGGCAAGGCGCAGTCCGATAGCGCGGCGATGCTCGTCGAGCAGCTGGGATCGAATTCGGCCGCGGAACGCGAAAGCGCGGCGTCTCGGCTCCGCGAACTCGGCACGCAGGCGCGTGTCCAACTCGCGAAGGGCTGCGAACACAGAAACGCGCAGGTGCGGCGCACCGCGTTTGCGCTCCTGAATCGTCTCCCGGGAACGCGCTACCGCGCCAAACGCGGCGCATCGATCGATTCGCTCACCGGTCTTCCCAAGGCCATCGTGCACAGGGCGTCGGGATGCGAGATGGTCCTGATTCCGGCAGGCACGTACATGCGTGGCGCGGGGCCGATCGACGCCATGGCCGAACCGCGCGAACGGCCGCAGAAGCGCGCCGCGGTGGCGCGTCCGTTCTATCTCGGCCGGTGCGAACTCACCTATGGGCAGTGGCGCGCCGTGATGGGTCCGAAAAAGGGCGTGCAGCCCGAACCGGCCACGCCGGTGGTGGACGTGTCCATGGACGAGATTCGCAGCTACCTGTGGCGGACCGGCTTGCGCCTGCCGACAGAGACCGAGTGGGAGTTCGCGTGCCGGGCGGGACACCGCGGTGCGCGCTACGGGCCCATGGACAAGATCGCCTGGTACTACAAGAACAGTGGCAACAAGCTGCACGACGTCGGCGAGTTACGGCCGAACCGTTTCGGCCTCCACGACATGATCGGCAACGCGTTCGAGTTCTGCGGCGACGTCTGCCTCCCGGACGGCAAGTCCAGGACGCCGACGTCATCGACCCTTCCCGATCGCCACGCGATCCGCGGCGGCGCGTTCAACTACGGGCTGGATTGGGGTCGGGCATCGGCCCGCTGGCCGTGCGAACCCGGCGTGCATAGCCCGCACATCGGTTTCCGCGTCGCGCTCGACCCCTGATCGGGGGTGCGTGGCGCTCCAAAACAAGCCCGCAGCGGGGCGCGGTGTGTCCGAGTGAGACGCTTGGCGCCATTCCGGCACCCAATCCTGACAGTCGGTCAGGTGAACGCGTTTTCACGGCAACCATCGCAAAAAAGACTCTGGCAACGAGTTACGACGGGACCCGCGCCCCGAGCGGGAGAACGCCCAAAACACGATGCCGCGTCGTGCCGACTCATGCCACCGAGTGCCGCGTGGTGCCGCACCCCCAACCGCACCCCCAAGGTTCAACCTCGATGGGTTCTTGGTTTAGGTGTTCAATTCAAGGACCTAGGGAATTGCCGAGCAATTCCTATGGGTGGGCACGCTTACGGTGCGCCGACGATGGACGGCTGGACCCAAGACCTCCCGCTTCTGCCCGGCTACTACTGGGTGCGCACCAAGGGGCATCACCGCTCGATTAGGGTGGAGGGCGTACCGATGGTGTTGCACGAGGAACCGCCGTTCTGGATGCCGCTCACGTAGGAATACGCAAACGAAGATGAGGCGGCGTTCTGGGGGCCGCTGGTGCCGCCGGAGTGAACCGACCGGGGTTGGGGCCGATTTCCGGCGTCACGAACACCACGAAGAAGCCCCGCCACGAGTAAACGCGACGGGGCATCGGCAAGAGTGTGTGATTGTTCGTTACGCGCGCTTGCGTCGCCGGCTCCGGGATGGGTGCCGCTCCAGCGTGCGGCGTGTCCGTCACCGTGATGGTGACGTACTGGTTGTTGGTGTAGGTCCCGATGTTGTAATTCACCAAGTGCGCGCCGGGGACGGTTTCATCTCTGGAGATTTCGCGCGCGTACAGCCCCGCACTAGCCCGCCACCGCCCGCCGGAGTCAAATCATGCTTGCACCTTGCGTACTTGGATTCATAGGATGTGCTTTGAGCAGGGCAGGAGAAGAGCCATGCAGCCCATACCCAGACGGATCGCCGGACTGGCGATCCTCTCCTTCCTCGGCGCCTGCGCGTCGGTCCGGGAGGCACGGAATCCTGAGCAGGCGCGCTACCTCGCAGAGGCAGAGAACTTTCCTCTGGAGTTCTCGGTCGCGCTCTCCGATTTCGATGCAGCCGTTGACCGAGCCCACGAGTGGCTGGGGACCGACCACGGCCGCACGACCACGGAGGTGGGCCGGAAGGCTTTCATGGAGTTGATGCGAGCGTTTAACGTCGGGATGATCTCCAGCCATGGCTACTGGATCGCGTTTACGGTGAAAGGCGGCTCCGTTGGAGTGCATGTCTGGCACACGAACAAGGGGAAGGTCGTCTCCCAGAAGACGCACTTCTTGGCCTACTACATCAAGACGGGGAAGCTGATGCCGGAGTGACCCTGCGCGTGTCGGCGGTCTCGTGCTGCCGCGCGCCGATGGGGGGCCATTCAACAAGAACGCGTACACGGACCGTTGGAACAAACTGAGGGCGAAGGCGACGGAGATGCCGACCCACAAGAGCGGCCCGGAGCTTCTCCTGCACGACGCTCGGCACACGCACTGCACCCACATGACCGCAGCCGGTGTGCCGCTCTACCTCGTCGGCAACGCTATCGGGCAGTCGGCTGTATCCATGACCGAGCGGTATTCCCACATCACGCCAGACGGGCTCAAGACCGTGGCCGAGGCCGCGACCCAGGTTTTTGGGCGAGCACCTAAACCGAAACGGGCTGCGAAGTAGTCGCACCCCCAACCGCACCCCCAAGGGGCTGGCGCGCCAAAACACGCGGCTAGACCCTTTTTCGTAAGTGCTTTCAAGTCAACAGATAAGGGGTCTGTCTCACTATGGGCACAGACGGCACCCAATCCTGACAGTCGGCCTTGTATCCTCGGAGTTGTGGATAGTTCCAGCGGAAGCCGCAATTGGCGGCCGGTCGTGCCTACGTCGCCGCCGATGCGGCCGGCGGCCGACACTCCCGACCAGCGGCCTGCCGATTGGGAGGCCGCCGCGCTGGAGCATCTGGCGGCGCTGGAGGCCGCACTCAAGCTTGCCAAGTCCGAGTGGGAGGAGCTTCAGAGCTCT
>JAZFYD010000236.1:0-10132 GCA_036443405.1 Planctomycetota bacterium | reverse complement strand
TCGTGCGGCTTTTCGTTGCGGCTGTCGGGGTCGCCCCCATCGGTGTACGTCGACGCAGTGGACCAGTGGAACTTGGTGCCGTCGTAGAACTTCTTTTCGACCAACTCGACGAAGTTCGCGACGGCGTTCGGCACATCATCCTCGAACAACTCGATCACGATGTCGCCACGTGACGTCTTCAGCCGCACGCGGGGCAGATCATCGCGGGCGGCGTCAACCTTTCGGTACTGAAGCTCATGCTTCCAGTCGTTTTGGAGCTGCTGGAAATCGGCCTTGAGTTCCGCCGTGAACGGCGACGCCGCGCCACCGAGAGCTTCAAAGTGCTTCTCGATCAGCGCCAAACCGTCCGCGAAACGCCCGAGATCACGCAGCAAGCGCAGTTCGAACCGCAACTTGAACGGGCTCCGATGCAAACCCGGCGCCACCGCCGCCATCTTGCGCAATGCCGCCAGCGCCCCCTCCAGATCATTGCGGCCGATGTGCACGCGGACGCGGTGCGCGGGTAGCGCGGCGTAATCCGGGTGGCGCTCCTCGAGGCGTTTGAGTTGCTTCTCGAGCTTCGCAAGCGGCTCGTCGCGACGACGACCGTCTTGCGCGCCGATGAACGGGCTGATCAGCGGCCGCACGCGCGGATCGCGGCGGCGACCGGCAGGGCCCATCTCCATCCACAGCTGTTCGAGCAACCGGATCGCCTCGTTCGTCGGGGAGTCCTCGCGCGGAACCTCGATGCCCCAGTCCTTGGCCGGCATGAACTTCGACAGCACGGGCCTAATCAGCGCGCCCTGGGCTGTGACCGGAAACGCCGCCAGGCTCTTCTGTTCGAACATGCTCCAGAACTGAACGGAGAACTCGTACGCCTTGGGCGGGCGCGCAACCTCGATCAGGTCGAGCGGGAGCCGCGCCTCCATCACGAAACCCGGGTCGAGGTAACGGAACTTGATGTCGGCGGTCTCGGCGGATTTGTTCTCGACCTTGCCCATCGAGGTCACGCCGAAGACGAGAATCGGCGGCTTCGGCGGGTTCAGTGGCGTGATGTCCACGATCACGCGGCGATTGGTCGCCGGGTCGATGAACGCGAGCTTCACTTTGAGCGCGTACGGGGACACCGGCGACTCGAGCATCACGTACAGCTCGCGACGCACGCGCTTGATGCGCCCCTTGCCGAATTCACGCCTGGCGCGACGCACGACGAACTCGTATCCGTCAACCCATTCGCCGTCGCCGATCTTACCGTCGAGAACCGGTGCCTTGCCTTCGGGCACGATGACGTCGGGTGTATCCGGCACCCTCCCCTGAGCCGACGCCGCGCCGCAGAAAAAGAGAGCGCAAACGAGCTTATTTGAGGCGAACCACATCCGCTTGGTACGCATGGTTTCTCCGGATCTCTTTGCCGTTTTCGTCTTTCGCGACGCGAATGGTCTTCAACTGATCGTCCTGTTCGATCAGGTTGAGAATCTCCTGCCCCTTGATGATGCGGCCGAACACGACCAACCCGCGGGCCTCGAAAAACGGGACCGCGGTCAAGATGATCTGGCTGCCGTGCTGCGTCCCATCGCCGATCGGCAGCAAGCCCAAGCTGCCACGCAGGGAAGGACGCTTGGGAGGATCCTGCCGAACACGCCACCCCGGGCCATCCGCTTTGGTGCGGGCGTTGGGGCGCGTGCGCGGATCGCCCACCTGTGCGAACGAGGCGCCCACGACGTTGTGGAACCGCATGCGGTCGTAGTACTTGGTGCGCAACACCAGATCCATGAAGTTGAGCACGGCCGCGGGCGCATCGTCCTCGAACAGTTCGACGTGGATCTCACCGCGCGCGGTGTCGAACACCACGACCGGATTGCGTTCCGGCTTGGCGACGTCGCGTTTGTGCGCTTCCGATTCGATCCTCGTGAACTTTTGACCGATGCGCGCCCGCTTCAACGCTGTGTCCGAAACGTCCGTGGGTGGAAAGCGCTTGCACATGTCCAGGACGAATTCCCACTCCTGCGTATCGAGGTAGTGGTCAAACGCGAGTTGCGCGAATCCACCGACACCGCGCAGCGGTTCCGGCACGGACTCGATCGCCTTCCGCGCATCCTGGAAGTAGTTGGCTTGGTGCAACAACCGCCCGCGGTAATAGAGCCACGCGGGCAGCGTCGGGTTTCTCGACATGCCGGCCTCGATCTCGCGCTTGAGCGACTCGATCTTCGCCGCCGAGCGCGGCCGGACCGCGTTCGAGATCACGAGTTGGTCCAGCGTGCGCTGGCGCGAGAACTTGTCGTGTTCGCTGTAGAGCCGGAACAGGAGTTCGTTGTCGTCATACTCGCGCGAGATCTCGGGAGACGTCGGCTCCCATTTCTCCGCAGCACCCCACGAATCGGCCGAAATCCAGCGCGCGTATTGGTTCGTGTCGAGGAAGTCGTCGACGTTTTTCGGCATCGAAAGCCGCGCGTTGAATTGGTTGTCGCTGATGGCGATGATGCCCTTGAATTCGCGCGCATCCCCGCGACCGATCCCAAGCGCCGCGAGGGACACTAGATATTCGGCCGACCAGGAGTCGGTCTTGCCGAGCAACACACGCGCGCGCACCCCCCGCGGGCACTCGCGTTTGATCGACTCAGGCGCGTCGCGCATTATCTGCGGCGAACCCCGCCGCCAGACAGCCGCCGGCGCCTCGGGTTGACCGAGACCCAAGACCATCCCGACGATTTGCCGCGCGGCACCGGATCCCGCCACGATCCGGATCACCTCGCCGTTGTAGCCCTTTTGGGACGACACGCCGATGGCCAGCATCGGCCCCACTCGCTTCAGGTGGAGCTGGTAGCCCGGTTCGTCGGCGCCCTTCAGGGTGAATCCGTCCGCCCACTCCCCAGGCGCGATGCGGCCATCGAAGTTGATCGGCGCACCGGTGCGCACCGGGACCTGCTGGCCGACGGCGAGGGTCAATAACAAGAGGGCTGTGTTCACGGATAGGACTCCGGGAAAAGGGGCGGGTGCGTTCCGGGTTCGAGGGTGGTCGCCCGCGGGTGAGTACGATAGCACCCCATGACCGAGCCGCCCTCTTCCCCCGAAGCGCTTTTCGGCGAGCTGCGCGCCATCATGGTTCGCCTGCGCTCGCCCGATGGTTGCCCCTGGGATCGGGAGCAGACGATGGCGGACCTGGCACGCTACATCAAGGAGGAGGCCGACGAGGTCGTCGAAGCGGTTGCGGAGGGACGGCCCGAGGCCATCGCGGAAGAACTCGGCGATCTACTCTTCAACATCATTTTCGCGACGCGGTTGGGCGAAGAAGCTGGGGCGTTCGACATGAACGAAGTGATCACCGGAATCCGCGACAAGATGGTGCGGCGGCACCCCCACGTGTTCGGGGACGCAAAAGCGGACACTCCGGAAGAGGTCCTGGAGCACTGGAACCGCGTGAAGGCCGCCGAGAAGGCCGGCGGGGAGTCGTGACCGGTCGAGCCGCGCGGATCCGGGGCTTGTTCTCGCCGGGCCCACTGGCTTGGGATAACCTCACGACGTGTCCGACGAACGCGTGATCCGCACCGTTTGCCCGCGCGCGTGTTACGACGCGTGCGGCATGCTCGCGCACGTCGAGGACGGCCGGCTCGTCCGCGTCGAGGGCGACCCCGAACACGAGACCGCGCGCGGTGTGTTATGTCCGAGAGCCGATCGGTACGTGGAGCGCGTCTACCACAAGGACCGGATCCTCACCCCGCTGCGCCGCGTGGACGAGGACGGCGAGGTGCGCTTCGAACCGATCAGTTGGGACGAAGCCCTCGGCGCAATTGCAGAAGCGCTACAGACGCTGAGCCGCGACCACGACCCCAGGTCACTGCTCTACTACACCGGCAGTGGCCAAAACGGCGCGATGAACCAGTTCGGCCAACTGTTCCTTTCGTACTTCGGCGGGTACTCCAGCATGTATGGCGATCTCTGCCTGCCCGCCGGCAAGGAAGCGACGCGCCTCACGTTCGGGTCGATCCACCACCACCCGCCCGAGGACTATCAAAACAGCAAGCTGATCGTGATCTGGGGGAAAAACCCCGCGGTCACGAGCCCGCACCAGATGCGCTTTCTCAGGGAGGCCAGGGACGCCGGCGCCAAGCTCGTCTGCATCGACCCGCTCAAGACCAAAACCGCGAGGGGCTCGGACCAACACATTCAGCCGCTACCCGGAACCGACGGTTTTCTCGCCAACGCGCTCGGCCACGTGATCGTCGCCGAAGAGCTGTTCGACACCGACTTCATCCGTCGCCACGTGCTCGGTTTCGACGAGTACCGACGCATGGTGCGCCAGTACACACCGGAAAAAGCCGAGGAGGAGTGCGGCATCGATCGGGACGCGATCGTCGCGTTCGCGCGTGACCTGGCCGGAACCAAGCCGGTCAACATCAACGCGGGCTTCGGCCTCCAGCGATACAGCAACGGCGGCCAGACGGTACGTGCCGTCGCGGCGCTTCAGGCCGTCACCGGCAACATCGGGATCGCGGGCGGCGGGTTCGACTACGCGAACCAGGGCGCGTTCCTGACGAGGCCCTACCCGTTCAAGCTCCCGGCCCAGCCGCGCGTGCGGCAACTCGGCCCGGTCAGCCGCCTCGGCCGTGTGGTCCTCGGCGCGTCCGACCCGCCGGTCCGCGCTGCGATCATCGAGCGCGCGAATCCGATGACGCAAAACCCGTTCACGTCGACGGTGCACTACGCGCTGACGCGCCTCGATTTTGTCTGCGTGATCGATCAGTTCCTGACCGACACCGCGCGGCGTGCGGACATCATTCTGCCCGCGAAGACGATGTTCGAGGACACCGACGTGCTCCCCGGACTCTGGCACGGAATCCTGCAACTCAAACCCAAAGTGATCGAACCGCCGAGCGGCGTGAAGACGGAACGCGAGATCTTCCGCGCGCTCGCGGAACGCATGGCGTACCCGACGGATCAGTTCGACATCCCCGCGGACGAGATGCTCAACGAAGTGTTGCCCGCCGGGCTCAGCGTCAATCGCCTCACGAAGCAACCGTTTCGCAGACACGGAAGCACGCACGTACCGTACGCGGACAAGCGGTTCCTGACGCCGTCGGGCAAGATCGAGCTGAGCTGCGAGGCAGCCGAGGTCTCCTGGCAAGTGGACCGGTTGCCGTACTACAAACCGTCTCGTGAATCCCGCGGCGGAGACGCCGGCCGCTTCAAGAGGTTCCCGCTGCACCTGCTCACGCCGAAGAGCGAGTACCGCCAATCGTCGCAATGGGGCAACGACGACGAGCTGACCGCCCAGGAGGGCGAGCCGCGCGTGCGCATCAACACGGACGACGCCAAGGACCGTGACATCGCGGCCGGCGACCGTGTCCGGATCTTCAACGATCGCGGTGAGGTCAAACTGGCCGCCGTGCCGGACGACGACATGCCGCGCGGCGTGGTGGCCATGACGTCCGGCAAGTGGATCAACCGCGACGGCCACAGCGTCAACGTGCTCACCCACGACGACATCACGGACATCGGGTACGGCGCGATCTTCTTCGATTGCCTCGTTCAGGCCGAACTCGCGAAGAGCCCGGCCTGAAAACGGGGCTCCGTCGGACACTAGGCAACCCGCGGGCGCACCCAACGGGTTTGACGAACCGCCCATTCGAAACCGGGTATAAACGGATTCCCGGATCCGCGAAGACCTCCGCAGGATGGCCGAAACGGACGGATTCCCGAAAGGCGCGTCCGAAAACCGGCCCGAGGCGGTCTATCCATAGGGTTATGTCGAGCAACCGCACGTTTTCCACGAAGAAGCTCATCCTCGCGCTCGCGTGCGGCGTCTTCGGTTCGGCCCTCGCATTCGGCCACGGGTCCACGACGCCGCCGCCGGAACCGGATCCGCCGCCCCAAGAACCGCCGCCGCCGATGGATCCGATCCCGGAGCCGCCGCCGCCGCCGGAGCCGCCCAGGCCCCTGCCCGGGCCGCCGACACCGGGGGACAAACCGCCGACGCCTCCGCCGATCCCCGACGGACGTCCGACCACGCCCAGCACCCCGACCCCCAATCCCATCCGCCCACCCCGTCCGCGGACCCGCAAAGACGGGCGCACGGCGCGTGTCTCCTACGCGGACCGTTCCTGGCGCGTCTGGTGGGAGTACAACCGCGAACGGCTGATCGGACTGCGCGGATTGCTGCGCGAAGCGGGCGAAGTGACGGGCAAGCGAGAGCAGGATCACGAGACGGCCGCAAAGGACAAGGAGGCCATCCGCAAGGCGCTGCGGGTCATTGCGCTCCACGGCAAGAACAACACGTTGCGTGCCTCGGCGCTCATCGCGTTGGGGCGCGTCGGCGACGACTCCGACGCGGTCACGTTCGTGCGACTGCTGTCCGACAAGCGCCAGCCGTCGGACGTGCACGAGGGCGCCGCGCTGGGCCTCGGCATTCTCGACAGGATCGAGTCGGCCGAGATCAAGAAGGCGACGCGCGCGTTCCTCGACTACAACATCGAGCAGGAGACGTTTCTCTCGCAGCGCGCGCGGGCGTTCGGCATCTTTGCCGCAGGCATGCGGGCGCGCGACGACAACGCGCTCCTGATGACTCTGCTCGGACGGTGCAGCAAGCGGGTGCGCAGCTCGGATGAAGGGGCGCACGTCGCCTTTGCGTGCGGGCTCTCCGGCGAACCGATGGCGACCCCCGAGTTGACCCGGATCGCCAAGACCGGAACGTTTCATCGCCAACGCCTGAGCGATGTCGGCCGCTCGCACGTCGTCTTGGCGCTCGGCCGCGCGGGCGACCCTTACGCGGTTCGGACGATCGCGAAGATCATGTCCTCGCGCAGCACGCCGCTGCAGACCCGCCGCGCGTGCGCAATGGCGCTCGGCCGCTGGCTCCGGACCGGGCTCAGCGACGATCTGCTCAAGACCGCGAAGCGACCGCTTCTGCGGTCGCTCGAGAAGTCCTCCGATCCGCTGCTCCGCGGTTTTTGCGCGCTCGCACTCGGCGGCGCGAAGGAACCGTTGGCGATTCGGCGCCTGATGGAACTCGTCGACAAGGGCGGCGCCCCGGCCGTGCGACCGTTCGCGGCACTCGCACTCGGCATCGCGGCACGCAGCACCGATCGCGAAAACCACGAGAAGATCGGGCGGTTCCTACTCGAGGAGATGTCGAAGACGAAAGAAATCGAACTCGCCTCCGCATTGAGCTTGTCGCTTGGTCTGGCGCGCGCCACCGAGGCAACCGAGGTTCTGCTCGAACGCGTGAGCAGCAAACGGCTCAACGCCAAAGCGAAGGGCGCTGCGATTCAGGCGCTCGGCATCATGGGGCGTGGCAACCCCAAGGTGGACAAGGCGCTCTTCGAGGTCCTGAAGGAGGGCCACCGCGATCTCGTCGGGGACGCCGCGCTCGCTCTCGGCCTGCTCGGCCGCCGCAGCACCGCACCGGTACTCCTGAAGATGCTGGAGAAGGGCGGCTCCGACCGGATGGTGGAACGGACGATCCTGGCCCTCGGCCATCTGGGCAGCCCGGGTTCGGTGAAGCCGTTGATCGAGATCGCCGGCGATCGCACGCGCGCGGGCATCGTGCGCGAGTTCGCATGTGTCGCGCTCGGTTTGCTGGGCGACGACCGCGAAACCGATCCGCTGTTCGACCTCGACGCCGACTTCAACTACTTCGCGACAACCGTCGCGACGAACGAGCTGATCCGGCTGTATTAGTTGGCTCAACGGCTGACGCCGTTGAAGCGACATTAGCTGGCTCAACGGCTGACGCCGTTCCGAGTTGCTGGCTCAACGGCTTACGCCGTTGAAGCGTCTAGCTGGCTCACTCCCGCGGTCTCACTCCGTTGACGCGCCGCTAGGCGCTGTTCGTGCCGCTCGGCGATCCACTCTGAGGGCGCGACGGCGCGCTACTCTTCCGAGATGCCCGGAAGGTCGCGCTCCTCGATGGAATCCACGCCGGGCGGGAGTTGCCCGTGCACGCGGAAGATATCCTCGGGCACGTACTTCATCTCGATGAAGGTCCACGGTCCGGCAAGCAGCGTTGCGTAGAACCAGTTGCCGCCCAGGAAACGGTAGTACGTTCCCTTCAGAACGTAGCAGTGGCGGCCCGCGTTGGTCACGCACGACACGTCGCTGTCGGGGTAAGCGACGAGGTGCGGCACCATCACGTGACCGGCGGGCACGACCTTCGGCGCGCTGGCAAGCGTCACCGGCTCCGGCATGGTCAGTGCCTTGCGGCTCGCGCACGCTCCCAAGAGCGCCGCGGCGATCGTCAGGGTCAGAAGTCTCTTCACAGTCTCGAATCCGAGTACCGCGTCATTCCGTTCTCCGCGGTGCTTATCGTCGGGAGGCGGCGCGGCTCAATCCCGCGCTTGCTAGACTGCGCCTCACATGGGGACCGTCGTGATTCGAAAAGGCCGCGCAAAGCCGCTCTGGCGCGGGCATCCGTGGGTGTTTCGCGACTCCATCGAACGCGTCGAGGGGGATCCGGAGGCCGGCGAACTCGTCTCGGTTCAGGACGCTTCCGGCCGCGGCATCGGCTGCGGTTTTTTCAGCCCGCGCTCGAAGATCAGCGTGCGTGTCTTGGATCGCGCGGAACGGATCGAACCCGACTGCGAGTTCTTTGGGGCGCGGATCGAGCGCGCAGCCAAATTGCGGCGGGAGACGCTTGACCTGTCCGTCGTCACGGATGCGTACCGCCTCGTGCACAGCGAAGGTGATCTGCTGCCCGGCCTGATCGTCGATCAATTCGCAAACCACTTGGTCGTGCAGTTTTCGACCGCCGGCATGCACCGCCACCGCGAGGTGATCCTCGACACGCTCGAGGAGCTCGAAAAACCGCGCGCGATCTTCGCGGCGCCGGACAAGAGCGCGGCCAAACACGAAGGTCTGCCGGACGCACCCGGATTGCTTCGCGGAACGGCGCCGGAGAGTCCGCCCGAGATCAACGAACACGGCGTGCGCTTCCGCGTGATCCTCGGCGCGGGGCAGAAGACCGGCTTCTACACCGACCAACGTGACAACCGCGAGTACATCGGCCGGCTCGCGCGCGGACGCCGGGTGCTCGATCTGCACACGTACACCGGCGGGTTCGCGCTCTACGCCGCTGCGAACGGCGCGCGGGAGGTGCTGGGCATCGACTCTTCGGGGCCGTCCCTTGCCAACGCCGTCGACAACGCGATGCTGAACAACGTGCGGCAGGTGCGTTTCGAGCGCGACGATGTGAAGAGCGCCCTGAACCGGCTGCACGAGGCCGGCCGGCGCTTCGACATCGTGGTGTCCGATCCGCCGAAGTTCGCCCCGTCCAAACGTGACGTCTCGCGGGCTCTTTCCGCGTATCGCGATCTGCACCTGCGGGCGATGCGGCTGGTCGAGCCCGGCGGCCTGCTCGCGGCGTCGTCCTGTTCGGGCGCGGTGAACGTCGAGGAGTTCGAGCAGACGGTTCGCGACGCAGCATACGATCTCGGCCGCCACGCCAGGATCCTGCACCGCGGCGGCCAGGCTCCGGACCATCCGGTGCTCGCAACGTGCCCCGAGGGCCGGTACCTGAAGTTCCTTTTGGTGTGCGTGGAGTGAGTTTCCCCCGCTCGATCCGCAACCGTTCCGTTTACCGTAGAGGTCGAAAGAGCCGGTTTTTGAGATGAACGAGGCCGAGTCACACGCCGCGGAAGCGAAGGGTTCCGGGAAAAAGGTCGATCGCGACCTGTGGACTTCCCTGTGGCGGCTCGACGGAACGCAGAAGGTCCTTGGCGCTGCGTGCGGCGCTGTGCTGATCGGCTTCCTGTTCGACAAGAACCTGCCCTGGAGCGCGGTCTTCGGAACGTGGCACGGCGTGCTCGCGTTCGCGGGCGCGGTCGGCGCGATGATCCTGATCGTTTTGCGGGCGTTGCACGTGCGCGTGCTGCCCAAGGCGCACGAGGCGCGCGCGATGATGATCCTCGCGCTGCTGCCCGCCGGCGGCCTCGTGATTCAGGCGCTGCAAAACCCGTGGGGCTTCGTGATGCTCGCCGGCGTGATCGGCATGGCCTACGCGGGACTCCGCCTAGCCGGCCTCATCGGCGACGACGAAGACCCCGAGTAACCGCCCCCCCCCAGAGGCCAATACCCCCCGCCTCGAACGGTTCCAGGATCCCCCGAGAACCATCATAAGTCACTTGCAAACCTTGACTTATGTCGGCTGAGTGCGGCATTGGGT
>JAZFYD010000235.1:0-3675 GCA_036443405.1 Planctomycetota bacterium | reverse complement strand
TCTTTTCCGCCTTCGCCCGCTTGTCCGCCAAGGGCGCGGCGTAGGCTCGGACGGGGCCTAGCGCGCGCCGCTCAATTTGTCTTCGTCGCGTTTGAACAGGAAGTTCAGGCTCGTCAGGCTTCCGTAGCAGCGGGTCACGTACTGCTGCAGGTCCACCTTCTCGACGTCGGACAGTGTCTTGTTCCCGTTGATCTTCTGCTCGAGCACGCGTAGCCGGTCGCGGATCATCACAACCTTGTGAAACAGGGCGTCCACGCTGAGGCGGTGCTCCGCCACGCCGCCGGTCGCCGACCGCACGACGATCTCGCCGCCTTCCCACCGGCCGGCCAACTCGGCGACACCGCCAAACCCGTACTCCTCGAGCACCTCGCGGACGGCGGCTTTGATCGGGTCTTCCTGGGCCGGCGTGGGAGCTTCCCGAATCGACGCGTCGTGGGACTCGATCTCGCGCAGGCCGAGGCCGGGAAAGGAGACGATGTAGCGGGTTCCGTTGTGGTTGGAGATGCGCCCGACGCCATGGCGCGGGTGTTCGATCCAGGCTCCGATTCGCAGCATGGGCGTGAAGGTAACACCTAACCTCGGCCTTCGCCTTGGCCTTTGACCGCGTGCTCCAGCGCCAGCAGCAACGCTTGCGTTCCCTTGCGGCCAAGCCCCTTCCTGCTCGCGTCCTCGTAGAGTTTTTTCGCCATCGCGAGACCTGGAAGCGCGAGGCCCAGACGGTTCGCCTCGTCGAGGGCGATACCGAGGTCCTTCAGAAAGTGCTCGATGAAAAAACCCGGCTCGAAATCCCGCCGGATCATCCGGGGAGCGAGATTGGCAACGGACCAGGAACCGGCGGCGCCGGAGCCGACGGATTCGAGAACGGTGGTTGGGTCGAGTCCGGCGGCGGTTGCATAGAGCAACCCCTCGCAGACCCCGATCATGTTGGTCGCGATCAGGATCTGGTTGACCATCTTGGTGTGTTGGCCGGCGCCGGGCCCGCCCTGATGGACGATCTGGCCTCCCAGCAGCTCCAGGAGCGGTTGGACCTCTCGAACATGCGCCGCATCCCCGCCGACCATGATCGAGAGCGTCGCTTTCCGCGCGCCGACATCGCCGCCGCTCACGGGCGCATCGACGCAGCCGACGCCTCGCTCCGCTCCGGCTTCGTGGATCCGCCGCGCCAGGGCCGGCCGCGTCGTGGTCATGTCCACGAGTAGCGGTGCCGGGTTTTCCGCGGCCAAGGTGCCCTTGGGCCCCAGATGGGTGGCCTCGACATCAGTGGGGAACCCGACCATGGAGAACACGACGTCCGCGGAATCCGCCGCCGCCGCCGCGTTTTCGGCCCAGGCCGCGCCCCGCGCGATCAACCCCTCGGCTTTTTTCCGCGTCCGGGTGTGCACGGTCACGGAGTGGCCGGCGTCCATCAGGTGCCCCGCCATCGGTTCACCCATGACCCCCGTGCCGATCCAGCCGATTCGGAGCGCGCTCATTCGTTGGGTTTACCAGATTCCAAGCCGAAACGGCGCGCCCGGTTCGGCCACCGGTTTTTCGCACGACAAAGGGCGGATTTCCCCGTGCGCAAAACTGAGTTGCCGTCCGTCGCGGGCGGATAATGGCCGGTTCATTCCAAGGCACAGCTGGGGCAAGTTGATGACCGTACTGCGCATTCTCGTGGCCGATGATCTATCCGAGGAGGGTCTCGAGATCCTGCGGCGCGACGCCGAGGTCGAGGTTCGAAACGGAATGTCGGAGGATGAACTCCGCGACACGCTGCCGGGCTTTCACGCATTGATTGTCCGGTCCGCGACCACCGTGACGGGACCCAGCCTGGAGAACGCCGACGTGTTGTCGGTGATCGGGCGCGCGGGCATCGGTGTCGACAACATCGACGTCGAGGCGGCGTCGGTGCGCGGTATCGTCGTCATGAATACGCCGGAGGCGGGCGCGGTCACGACGGGCGAGTTGGCGATCGCGCTCATGATGAGTCTTGCGCGCAACATCCCCGCGGCGGACGCATCGATGAAAGCGGGCCGTTGGGAAAAGAACAAGCTGCTCGGGACCGAACTTCGCGGACAGACCCTCGGCGTGCTCGGGCTCGGGCGCATCGGCCGCGTGGTTGCGGACCGCGGTCGCGGCCTCAAGATGAAGGTGATCGCGCACGATCCGTTCGTCGATGCGGACCGCGCGCCCGAAGGCGTTCGCATGGTGACGTTCGATGAGCTCCTTCGCGATTCCGACTTCCTGAGTGTGCACGTGCCGCTGACCGACGAGACACGCGGGCTAATCGGCCCCGATGAACTCGCGAAGATGAAGTCCTCGGCGCGCATCATGAACGGCGCGCGCGGCGGCATCGTGAACGAGGAGGCGTTATGCGACGCCCTTGAGGCCGGTGACATCGCGGGCGCGGCGCTGGACGTTTTCGATCGCGAGCCGCTTCCCGACGACAACCGGTTGCGGCTCACGAAAAACCTCGTACTGACCCCGCACCTCGGCGCGAGTACGAGGGAGGCCAAACGCAACGTCTCGCTGGACATGGCCCGACAGGTGATCACCTGCCTGAAAAAGGGCGTCGCTTTAAACGGCATCAATGTCCCGCGTGTGCCGCCGAGCCAGGCCGACCGCGTGGCGCCGTTCCTGACCTTGGCGCGAAACCTGGCGTCGTTCCTGATGCAGGTCTATCCGGGCCGGTTGCGTTCGCTGCGCCTTACGCTGCAGGGCAAGCTGCTGCTTTCCGCGAAGGAACCCCTGCGGGTCGCCATGCTCGCCGGCGCGTTGGGATGCCGCGCTGATCGCCCGGTCACGCCGGTCAACGCCGACCGCGTGGCCGAGGAGATGGGCGTGCGCCATCACGTCGAGACGTCGACGCTGAAGCGCGACTTCGTCAACCTCCTCCGCATCGAAACGCTGCTGGACGACGAGCGGCACTTCGTGAGCGGCACCGTGTTGGGCCATCGCCACGGGCGAATGGTCGAACTCGATCATTTCCTGATGGACGCGATCCCCGAGGGGCCGCTGCTCGTCACGTTCCACCACGACGAGCCGGGTGTGATCGGCCGCATCGCGAGCCTGGTTGGCTCCGAGGGGCTGAACATCTCCCGGTTGCAACTCGGGGTGCCGGACAACGGCCATACAAGCGCCGGCGCGCTCGGTCTCTTGAATCTGTCGTCGCCGATTCCCCCGGAAGCGATCGAAAAGGTGCTCGCCGACCCGGGCATCATCGCAGCGCACTCGGTTCGCCTCTGATGCCGGGACCGATCATTCCAGAGATCCCGTTTCGCGCCGTCTATTTCGACTGCGATTCGACACTGTCCCGCATCGAGGGGATCGACGAGCTGTTGTCGCACCTTCCGGAGCACGAACAGGAAGAACTCCGCGCGTTGACGCGGCGCGCGATGGACGGCGAGGTCGCGCTTCAGGAGGTGTATGGCAAGCGCCTCGATGCCGCGCGTCCGTCGCGCGAGCAGCTGGCGCGGCTCGGCCGTCTCTACGTCGAGCAGATGGTGCCGGGAGCGAGAGAAGTCATCGCGGCGTTGCTTGCACTTCAAAAAGAGGTCGGCATCGTGAGCGGCGGGTTGAAACCCGCCGTGGACGCGCTCGGATCCGCGCTTTCCCTGTCGCCGGCGCACGTACACGCCGTCGATGTTTCTTTCGACGCGGCCGGCGAGTACGCGGGGTTCGACCCGTCCTCGCCGT
>JAZFYD010000234.1:0-9229 GCA_036443405.1 Planctomycetota bacterium | reverse complement strand
CGCGCCTTGCACGGACATCGCGGCGGTGTGGAATTCCACCTCGATCACGACCGGCGGCTCCGCGACAAGCGGCGCGCGGCTTCGGTCCTGGCGCATGCCCTGTTCGGCGGCCGCGCGGATGAGGGCGTGGGAGCGTGCCGGCGGCAGCGCGATGCAGGCGGTGGGCCCCAACGTCTCCTTGACCGTCGCGGTGGCAAGGTCGTCGCCGAGGTCAGCGCGGACCTCTCTCACGAAGTCGTCGGCGCCGCAGGCGAACACAACGGGTACGCCGTAGTGCCCAAACAGATAGGCGTTTAAGAGCGCCTCGCCGGCCGGGCGACCTTGGATGCGGATTTCGTGGACCAAGCGACCGACCCAGGTGTGGGACAGAAGCCCGCCGGGAGTGCCCGCCCGGGAGTGGTACCCGACAAGCATGGCGGCCTCGTACTTGCCGCGCTCGATGCCGTCCACCTGGACGATTCTGCGGTTGCGCGGCTGGGCCGGACCGCAAACGAGGCGCGCCGAGTCGTGCAGTTCGTCGATCAAGACGTTGCGCATCGTGGCGTGGCCGTCGGCGACCACGACCTCGCTGGCGCCGCCCGCGATCGCCCCCTCGACCGCGGCGTTGATGTCGTGGGTGAGCCAGCGGCGGGCGCGCTCATAGTCGTGGCCTGACGCCATGAGGTGGTCCCCGTGGCAAACGCCGGTTACCCCTTCCATGTCCGCGCTGAGAAAGACTCGCATGATTCGGTGGGGGTGATTGTAGCGGGTTGGACCCCGGCCTCGGCCTTGGCCTCATGCGTCGTGCGCCATCCTCTCGGTCCCCCGACCACTGACCCTCTCGTCGGGGCACGGGATCGGCGAGGGTGATTAGGTCCAGGCCGAGGCCGGGGACTGCGCGTAGGAATCGGTACTCCGGAGAGGTTGCATTCGTACCGCAGGTCGCGCATCCTGCCGTCATGGTTCTGGCTCTTCGCGATCGCATCCTCGCTTCTCCTGCCGGCTCCGAGCGAGCCCTGACGCGCGACGAGCTAACTGAGTTCGCGCGCTCTGTCGATCTCGAGGCCCTCGATATCGATGGCTACTGCGACGGCAAGAAGGAGTGTTACGCGCGCAATCGCGTGATGCTGAACGACTTCTTGGAGTTGGTGGTCATTTGCTGGCTGCCCGGCCAATCGAGCGCCGTTCACGATCACGGCAAGAGCAACTGCCTCTACCTCGTGCTCGAAGGCGAGATGGAGGAGGAGTTGTTCGAGTTGCCCGCGGACGGTGGCGAGCCGGCCGCGACGACAAAGCGAACGTTCGCGCGATCCGACATCACGATCGCGGCGATGGACGACATCCACCGAATCAGCAACGCCCACGACTCCAAGCTGATCACGCTGCACATGTATTCGCCGCCGTTGGGCGAGGAGGCGACGATGTACACGCCGATTCCGCGTTGTGCGGAAGGGCCGAGCTAGCCCATCCATGGATTGGGCCGTCGTTGCCGGGGCGCGTCCGCAGTTCGTGAAAGCGGCGGCGCTGATGCCGGTGCTGCGCGCGCGCGGGGACGCGGCGCTGATCCACACGGGCCAGCACACGGACAAGACGCTCGTCGAGGACCACTTCGCCGATTTGGGTCTCGACGCGCCCGACGTGTCGTTGCAAACAACGGGGGGCAACCGCGCCACGCGCCTCGCATCGATGGTCGATCGGCTCGCGGCGGTGTTCGAGGAGCGCCGCCCGCGCTGCGTGGTCGTGTTCGGCGACACCGACAGCACGTTGGCCGCGGCGATCGCGGGTTCGTTCAACAACATCGCAGTGGCGCACGTCGAGGCGGGTGCGCGTTCGGGCGAGCGCGATCTGCCCGAAGAGCGCAATCGCATCCTCGTCGATGAGATGTCGGATCTTCTGTTCTGCTCGACGGAGGCGCACGCACGCAACCTCGCGGGACGCCGAGGGGTGTTCACCGTCGGCGACGTGATGGCCGACGTGTTGTTCGCCAAGGAAAAGGCGATCCGCGCCGCGATACCCGCGGTGGATTCCGACTACGCGGTGTTGACGCTGCACCGCGCGGGCACCGCCGACGACCCGGCCGCCGTCGCGCGTGTCCTCGATGCGGCGTCGCGCCTCGGCATGCCCGTGCACTTCCCCGTGCATCCGAGAACGAAAAAGAGCCTCGGCCGCCTCCCGGTGAACGTGCGGGAGACCGAGCCGCTGCCGTATGTGAAGTTCCTCGGCCTGGTCGCGGGAGCGCGTTTGGTGCTGACCGATTCGGGCGGGCTGCAAAAGGAGGCCTACCTGCTCGGCACCCCCTGCATCACGCTGCGCGACGCGACGGAGTGGGAGGAGACGCTGGCCGCCGGTTGGAACACCCTCGCCGGCACGGACGTCCGCCGAATCGGAATGGCGGCCCGCCAACCGCCGCGGATGGATGAGCGATACCCGGTTTACGGAGACGGCGACGCTGCGAAGAAGATTGCCGAGCGGCTCTAAGGACGCGTCTCACCGATCTCTCGTCTTGTGCTGTTCGAACTTGCGACGGACCGGTGGCACGGGTCCGCGAATCCCACCGGTCCGGGTTGATCGCATCACGGGACTCCGGACGCGCTGGTTGCGCAAGGTGCCAGGTGGCGCGGCGGTCCGACCACCGTGCGCTGCGAATCGTTCCTCCGCCGCTTACCAGGCACCGATCGCGGGTCGTCGTTGTCGCGTGCGCGAACGACCCGCGACCACACAACTCCTCCGCTGTCCGAAACGCAGACAACGGTGCGGGCAGCAACGAAGCGGTGCCTGGTAAGACGGCGCCGCGAGGCACGGAATTCGGCAACCAAAGCCGATCGCCGCGCCACCTGGCACCTTCACGGCAACAACCACGCCCTTGGACCCGCGGGGCGAACAATCCGGATCAGTGAGAGATCAGATCGTCACCAGCGCTTCGAGTCGGTGGTCGGCGAGTCGGTCGCGGCCGTTCAGGAACCCCAGCTCGATGACGACGCCGACGCCGACCAAATCCGCGCCGAGCTTCTCCACCAACGCGCACGCCGCCGCGGCGGTTCCGCCGGTCGCGAGCAGGTCGTCGATTACCAGCACGCGGTCGCCGGGGCCGAATGCGTCCTCGTGGATTTCGAGCGCGTCCTCGCCGTATTCGAGCGCGTAGGTTTCGCGAACCGTTTTCCACGGGAGCTTGCCGGGCTTTCTGGCGGGTACGAACCCCGCGCCCAAACGGTGCGCCACCGGCGTCCCGAACAGGAAGCCGCGGCTTTCGATGCCGAGTACGTGCGAGGGGCGATCCTTGCGGAAGCGCTCGACCAGCCAGTCGGTCACGCGTTCGAACAGCGGCCCGTTCGCGAGCAGCGGGCTGATGTCCTTGAAGACGATGCCGGGTTTGGGGAAATCCGGTACGTCCCGAATCGCCGCGACGACTTCTTCCTTGAGGCTCATCGTCACATGCGCTCCACGGCGTCGATACCCAAGAGACCCAGGCCCACGGCGAGCGAGTTGCGCACGGCGTCCACGAGGCGCAAGCGCGCGGCGCGCATCTGCGCGTCGTCCACCAGCACCCGCAGCGATGCGTCGCGCCCGCCGGCGGTGTAATACGCGCGGAACTCGCGCGCCAACTCGTACAGGAAGTTGCTGACGTGGGACGGCTCGCAGTCGTCGCACGCGCGTTTCACGGAAGTCGGGAACTCCGCGAGGCGACGCAACAGATCCCACTCGTGTTCGTCAGCGAGCAGCGCCGGGTCGCCCGACGCGATGTCCGTTGCGCCCGCCTCGACGCCCTTGCGCAGGATCGAGCACGCCGACGCGTGCACGTACTGCAGGTACGGGCCTGTGCGCCCGTCGAAGCTGAGGATTTCGTCCCACACGAAGTTGATGTTCTTCGTCGACGGGAAACCGACATCGGCGAACAGCACCGCGGCGGTGCCGACGGACTTCGCGACGGCCTCCTTGTCGGGCAGGTCGGCTTTTTTCTCCTCGATGATCTTGAGCGCGCGGCGCTGGCCTTCGCGCAACACGTCCTCGAGGGACACGGAGCCGCCCTCACGCGTTCTCGTGCGCGAACCCTCGAACAGCACCTGGCCGAAGCGCACGTGCTTGCAGCGGTCCACCCAGTCGTAACCGAGTTTGGAAAGCGCCGCGAACAGCTGCCTGAAGTGAAGCTCCTGCGCGACGTCGACCACGTACAGCATGCGCGCGAACTCGTAGCGATCGAACCGGTCCGCCGCCGCGACGATGTCGCGCGTCCCGTAGAGCGTGGCCCCGTCGGTCTTGCGAATCAGGAACGGGATCTTCTGGCCCGTCTCGATCACGACGCCGCCGTCGGACTCCTCCGCCTTGCCGGACGCGAGCAACTCGTCGACAAGCGCCCGTGCCCGCTGCACGTACATCTTCTCGCCGTCGATGACGTCGTGGCGGATGCCCAGCCAGTCGTAGACGCCCGCGAAACCCTGCAGCGAAAGCTCGCGAGCTTTCTCCCAGTGTTTGACGGCCTCCGCGTCGTCGTCCTCGAGACGCTTGGCCCACTCGCGCGCGCGCTCCATCCACTCGGGTTTGTCCGCGCAGCCCTTGGATGCGTCCACGTAGAGCTTGCTGAAGCTCGCGATCGACGTCGGTTCGCCCCACTCCTCGATGCCGACCATCAGCTTGCCGAACGCGGTGCCGACGTCGCCGAGGAAGTTCAGGCCGACGACCGTGTAGCCGCGCCAGCGAAACAGGTTGCACAGGGTCTGGCCGATCGCGGAGCTACGCAGGTGGTGAAACAGCAGCGGCTTCGCGATGTTCGGGGAGCCGTAGTCGATGACGACGGTTTGCCCCGCGCCCTCGTCGGATTTGCCCGCCGTCTCGTCCGCCGTCGCCAGCACCCGGTCCGCGAACGTCGCGCGGTTGAAGCGGAAGTTCACGAACGGACCGGTCGCCTCGCACGCCTCCAGCCACTCGCTCGCGACAAACGCGTTCGCGACCTTCTGCGCCGGCTCCGTCGGCGGTTTGCCGAATCGAAAACACGGCAGCGTCAGATCGGCGCGTCCGCGCTCTTTGGGGATCGTGATGCTCTGCCGCACGAGTTCCGGATCGAGTCCGGCCTTGGCGGCAACGTCGACGATGGCTTCGCGGAATTCCTGCACGGCGGGACATGTTAGCCGTCCCGTCCCGTGTTCTCCCTCGAATTTGGCGGCTACGAAATGGAAAGCGCGTCGTAGAGGTCGAGCCCGGTTGCGATCTCCCACTCCCGCTTGAGCCCGAGCGAGATCTCGAGGCTGCGATCGAGAAACTGCGAGCTTCCGTAGCGATCGCACAAGTCGGCGTGGCGCGCTTCCAACGTCACACGCCGGTCCTGGGCCGCGAGGAAGTCGGCGAGCGCGACCACCTTCTCGTCGTCCGCGAACGTCGAGCAGTCGACGGTCCTCCACAGTTCATCCGCCATCGGTCCGCACTCGGCGTGGGGCCGCCCCTTCGTGTAGTGGCTTACGCACGGCGCCGCATATCCCGGAAGGTTGCGCTGATCGAGCAGTTTGAAACCCTCGATCGGATGGCGCGGGTGGTCCACGGAGCGGCCGATGTCGTGCAGCCACGCGCAGTCCTCCACGAATTCCGCATCGAGCCCCGGCATTGCCCTCGCCAACGTGGACGCCATCTCCGCCACCTGAGCCGTGTGCGCCACGATGTGCGGTTCGAGAAGCGACTCGCAGATCGACCGCGCCTCGTTCGTTTGCAGCGTTCCGCGCAATCCGGGGTCTTTCAGAAATCCGGCGGCGGCCCACAAGATGTCGGAAAGGCTTTGATGCCGAACGGCGTCGAGCGCATCGCGCAGGTCGAGCCACTTCGCCCACGTGTGCTCCTTGGAAATCTGCACCTCGTCGTCGCCGGCCTCCGCGACGAAGTACACGACCTCCTTCACGCTCCTCTTCACTTCGTAAAGCGTCCGGCGTTCAAACCACGTGTTCGGTTGGACCGAAACGCAGGTTTCCTCGAAAGTTTCGCGCACACACCCTTCGATCTCGCTCTCGCCCGGTTCGACGTGGCCCTTCGGCAGCCCGATGTCGCCGTGGCGCGCGTTTTTCAGCAGCAGATAGCGCCAACCGTCAGCCTCGCGTCGAAAAAGAACGCATCCCGCCGCCTTGATTTCGGCCATAATTCTCCTCGCCATGCAGGATCTCCTGCGCGACCTGCGAACCATTCTGGAAAAAGTCCCCGACGAGGACACGACGCGTTTC
Source organism: Planctomycetota bacterium (assembly GCA_036443405.1). Lineage (GTDB taxonomy): Bacteria > Planctomycetota > PLA2 > PLA2 > PLA2 > JAZFYD01. The sequence continues at coordinate 3,053 of JAZFYD010000234.1, read as the reverse complement.
GTGGACGCGATCCAAAACGCGCGCCGCGTGTTCGTCTACGGCCTCGGCCGGTCTGGACTCGTGGGCCGCATGTTCGGGATGCGCCTCGTGCATCTCGGCCGCGACGCGACGATCGTCGGCGACACCACGACGCCCGCGATCCGCAAGGGCGACCTGCTCGTCGAGTGCTCCCGAACCGGCGCATCGCCGATCCTGCATCACGCCGTCGTCTTGGCGCACAAGGAAGGCGCTCACGTCGCGGCAGTGGTGGGGCCCGGTGACAACCCGATCGCGGACCGCGCGGATCTGGTTGTCCGCCTGCCGCTGGACGAAGCCGCCTCTGGCCTGAAACAGCCCATGGGCTCGCTTTTCGAGCAGGTGCTCCACCTGTACCTGGATCTGGTCGTGCTCCGTCTGATGGCCGATCTGGGAAAGACGCAGGAAGACATGGAGCGCGTTCACTCAAATCTCCCGTAAGCCGTTGTTAGCAAACGGTTTGCGGCGTTTGCACGGCTCGCTCGCAGGAACTCGGCCCGAGACCCACGATTCCGGGCCGCAGCCGGTCGCCTTTGGGTGCCAAACTTGACGTTCCTCGGGCCGTCGGGAGAGTATTCACGGTCGGGCCCTGAGATCACGCGCCCGATTCTGCAACGAACACCCTGAGAGGGGCACTATGAGGCAAGCAGTCATCGTCGGCGCGGCTCGGACCGCGGTCGGCAGGTTCCAGGGAGCGCTGTCCGGATTCACGGCACCGCAGCTTGGATCCATCGCGGTCAAGGCGGCTCTCGAGCGCGCCGGAGTGAACAGCTCGGACGTGGACGAGGTGATCCTGGGCAACGTGTTGCAGGCCGGCGTCGGCCAAAACCCGGCGCGCCAGGCGGCGCTCGGAGCGGGCTTCGACCCGTCCATCGCCGCGTTCACCATAAACAAGGTCTGCGGTTCGGGGCTCAAGGCCGTTGCGCTCGCAGCGCAGGCGATTCGTGCAGGCGACGGCGACGTCTACGTGGCGGGCGGCATGGAGTCGATGACCAACGCGCCGTACCTGCTGCGCAACGCGCGTGAGGGCATCCGGCTTGGCCACGGCGAGGTGACCGATTCGATGGTGGCCGACGGGCTGTGGGATGTCTACGAGGACTTCCACATGGGCAACACCGCCGAGCTCGTCGCCGACAAATTCGACGTGACGCGCGAGCAGCAGGATGCGTTCGCGGCGGGCAGCCACGCGGCTGCGGTTGCGGCCGCGGCGGCCGGCAAGTTCGACGAGGAGATCGTTCCGATCGAGATCCCGCAGCGCAAGGCGGATCCGATCCTCTTCAAGACCGACGAGGGGGTCCGCGCGGATTCCACGGCCGAGAAACTCGGCAAACTGCGTGCGGCGTTCAAGCGCGATGGCAGCGTAACGGCCGGCAATGCGTCGCAGATCAGCGATGGCGCCGCGGCGGTCGTCGTCATGGAGGAGGAGCGTGCGCGGGCCGCGAACCTCACGCCGCTCGCGCGAATCACCGGCTACGCGACCGGCGGCGTCGAACCCAAGTGGGTCATGATGGCGCCCGTCGAGGCGGTCAAGAAGCTCAACGAGAAGCGCGGCACGACCGTCGACGACTACGACCTCATCGAACTGAACGAGGCGTTTTCGAGCCAGGCGTGCGCGGTCACGCGCGAGTTGAAGCTCGATCCCGAACGCATCAACGTGAACGGCGGCGCCGTGGCGATCGGCCATCCGATCGGCGCGTCCGGCTGCCGCATCTTCGTCACCCTTTTGCATGCGATGAAGGACCGCGGCGCCAAGACCGGCCTCGCGACCCTCTGTCTCGGCGGCGGCAACGCGGTCGCCCTTTCCGTGGAGCGCATCTGATGTTGGGAGTGATCGGCGCCGGAACCATGGGCAACGGCATTGCCCAGGTGTTTGCGACGCATCAGCACGATGTTGTCATCGCGGATCTCGACCAGGCCGCCCTCGACCGCGGGCTGAAGGCGATCGAGAAGAGCCTCGGCCGCCTCGTGAAAAAAGAGAAGATCACCGAGGAGAATGCCGCGGAGATTCGCGGACGGGTGAGCACCTCGACGACGCTCGACGCGTTGGCCGACGCCGATCTCGTCGTCGAGGCGGTCGTCGAGAAAATCGACGTGAAGCGCAGCGTGTTCGGCGAGTTGGACCGCGTGACCAAGGACAGCGCGATCCTCGCGAGCAACACGTCATCGATCTGGATCACCGAGATCGCGGCGGCGACATCCAGGCCGGACAAGGTCATCGGCATGCACTTCATGAATCCGGTTCCGATGATGAAGCTCATCGAGGTCATTCGCGGCCAGGACACCTCCGACGAGACGACGGCGCGCGTGTTCGAACTTGCCGAGAGCATGGGCAAGGTTCCCGTCGAGGTGAACGACTCGCCCGGGTTCGTCAGCAACCGCGTTTTGTTGCCGATGATCAACGAGGCGATCTACTGCGTGCACGAGAACGTGGCGAAACCCGAGGCCATCGACACGGTGATGAAGCTGGGCATGGCGCATCCGATGGGGCCGCTCGCGCTCGCCGATTTCATCGGCCTCGACGTCTGCCTCGCGATTCTCGAAGTTTTGCATCGCGAATTGGGTGACAGCAAGTACCGTCCGTGTCCGCTTTTGCGCAAGATGGTCTTGGCAGGCCACCTCGGTCGCAAGTCCGGCCGCGGTTTCTACCCCTACGACCAGTGAATCCATGGACTTCCGACTCAGCGACGAACAGCAAGCGGTTCAAGATCTCGCCCGTGAGTTTGCGCAGAACGTCTGCGCGCCGACGGCGGCCGAGCGCGACAAGAACGAGGCGTTCCCCGACGCCGAATGGAAGAAGGCGGCCGAAATCGGCCTGGCCGGAATCATTGTGCCCGAGGAGTACGGCGGCGGCGGCATGGGCAATCTCGCGCTCAGCCTTGCGCTCATCGAGGTCAACAAGGCGGACGCGTCCGTCGGTGTGACGCTGAGCGTGCACAACTCGCTTTGCAACAGCTGCATCACGCACTGGGCCAGCGAGGAGACCAAGCACAAGTACCTGCCCAAGCTCGCGTCCGGCGAGTGGCTCGGCGGCTACGCGC
>JAZFYD010000233.1:0-2110 GCA_036443405.1 Planctomycetota bacterium | reverse complement strand
TCCAACCCATGTTCCACTTGAGATCGAATCCGAGTCCGCCGTCCTCGAGGCTCTGCGTTACGCCGGGAAACGCGGTGCTCTCCTCGGCGATCGTCAGCACCCCGGGCACCTCGTCGTGCAGTACGCGGTTGAACTCCTTCAGAAACTCGATCGCTTCCAGGTCCTCGTTTCCGCCGGCCTCGTTCGGGACCCATTCGCCCTCGTCGCGCGAATAGTCAAGGTAGAGCATCGACGCGACCGCATCGACGCGCAGCCCGTCGAGGTGAAACTCCTCGATCCAGTAGAGCGCGTTGCTGATCAGGAAGTTGCGCACCTCGTTGCGCCCGTAGTTGAAGATCAGCGTTTCCCAGTCGCGGTGCTCTCCGCGCCGCGGATCCTCGTGCTCGTACAGGTGGCTCCCGTCAAACCGCGCCAACCCGTGCTCGTCCTTCGGGAAGTGCGCCGGCACCCAGTCCATCAGCACGCCGATGCCGCGCCGGTGAAACGCATCCACCAGCGCGCGCAGCTCGTCGGGCGAGCCGTACCGGGATGTCGGAGCGTAATACCCGCAGATCTGATACCCCCACGACGGATCGTAGGGGTGCTCCGCGAGGGGCAGGAACTCCACATGGGTGAATCCCATCTCCGCGACGTAGTCCACGAGCTGCACGGTCAGCTCGCGATAGCCGAGGTCGCGCCGCCACGAGCCGAGATGCACCTCGTAGATGGTGACGGGGCGGTCCGGCTGCTGCCGTTTCTCCCGCTCCGCCATCCACTCGCCGTCGCCCCAGGAGAACCCGGCCAGCGGCTGCACAACGGACGCGGTCTTGGGCCGCAACTCCATCGCGAACGAGAACGGATCGGACTTCCAGCGCTTCTCGCCCAGTGAATCGATCAACGCGAACTTGTAGAGATCGCCCACCTTCGCGTTTGCGACAACGCCGATCCAGACGCCGGTCGTCCCGCGCTCCGCAAGTGCGATTCCGTCGTCGTGCCAGTCGCAGAAGGAACCGCTGACGGCCACCGACTTCGCGAACGGCGCCCACAGCGCGAACCGCACGCCGCTCTCGACCGGATGCGCGCCCAGCACGTTCCACGCGCGACGCAGGTCCCCGTGGTTCCAGAGGTAGAGGTCCTGCTCCGGGATGGCGCTCACGCCACAACCCTACTTGGTTCGCGGCCGAAACGCGTTGGCCACTAGCCTAGCCCAGGGCTAGGGAATGAATCGCGGCAGGTGTTCTTTCCAAAACGGCCAGTCGTGGCCGAACACGCCCGGCCAGATCTCGGTGTAGACGCCGATGCCCTTGTCGCGCAGGATGCCGGCGAAGTTGCGCGTCTCGTGAACCAGCGAATCGTGTTCGCCGGTCGCGATCACCCACTCGACGCCGCGCAACCGCTCGGTCCATTCCGCGTCCATGTTCGGCACAAACGCGGTGGGGCAGTGGAAGTAGCAAGCTTCGTCCCAGTGCCCGTCGAGCATGCGGCGATTGTCGAACAGGCCCGACAGCGCGATGCAGCGGGTCACCTGGTCGGGGTGCCGCGCTGCGAAGTTTGCGGCGTGATAGCCCCCAAGCGACGCGCCGAACACGGCGACGTCGTTGCGGCCCGCGCGTGCGGCGACCATCGGGAACAGCTCCTCGCTGAGCATCCGGTCGTAACGGTCATGGCGCTGCACGCGTTCGACCGGCGCGATGTCGTTGTTGTTCCACGTCTCGTCGTTCCAGGCGTCGATGCAGCAAACCTGCAGGCGTCCCTCTTCGATATGCGCGCCGAGGGCGTCGATGAGGCCGCGCTCCTGGTTCTCCCAGTACCGTCCGCCCGAGGTGGGGAACATGACGAGCGCCCGGCCCGAGTTGCCAAACCAGAGGTACTCGACCTCCCGCTCCATGACCCGCGACTGAAAAGTATCCGGTGATCGTTCCATCGATGACGCCCTCCGGCGGCGCATCGTCACACCGGCGCCCGATCGGGTCAAACGATTGAGTCCGGGGGCGAAACCACCGCGGGCCCAGCCCGGGATTTGGCCGCGCCGGGCGTCCTCCGGCGGGGCTGGCCCCGGCACCACGGCCGCGCCCTGTTCCGGTCTGGCCGATCCCGATAGGATGCGGGCCGTCGGAGGGAGGCACCATGG